>QHUY01000103.1 GCA_003223415.1 Gemmatimonadota bacterium | reverse complement strand
GTCCAGCTCGCGCATGTCGCGCAGGATCCCGATGCCGCCGATCACTTTACCGTCCGGGTCGCGCAGCGCCGAGGCGTTGAGGGTCGTGGGGATCACCTCCCCGCTCGCGCTCCGCGGGTTGAGCCGGGCATTGCGGGTGACGCCCCGCTCCACGACCTCCCGCAACGCCGCCAGGAACTCCCGGGTTTCCTCGGGCGAGATGATGCGCGACAGCGACTGCTCGATCAGCTCGTCGGGACGGAAGCCGAGCAGGGCGAACACGGCGTCGTTCGCCTGCAGGATCTTGCCTTCGAGGTCCGACACGAACACCGCGTCGGGCGCGTTCTTGATCAAGCTCTCGGCGTAGGCCCGGGCCTTGTCCAGCTCGCGCATGTCGCGCAGGATGCCGATCACGCCGATCGCCCGACCTCCCGGGTCGCGCAGCGCGGAGGCGTTCAAGCTCGTGGGAATGACCTCGCCGCTCGCACTGCGAGGGTTGAGGACCACGTTCCGCATGACACCGCGTTCGACCACCTCGCGCAGCGCAGCCGTGAATTCCCGAGTTTCCTCAGGGTTGATGAAGCGCGAGAGCGACTGCTCGAGCACCTCGTCCTGGCGGAACCCGAGCAGCTGGGAGACCGCATCGTTGGCCTGCAGGATCTTGCCTTCGAGGTCGGACACGAACACCGGGTCGGGGGCGTTCGCGATGATGATGTCGGCATCGAGCGAGCCGCGCGATTTCACGCCCATGGCGTCGCTCTCGACGATGCCCCGCTGCGTACGGAGTTCCGCTTGTCGAGCCATTGCGCCCTCCCTGTACCGGACCGCTGGCGAGAGTCTGTGGCGCCCACGCGACACCGTCAAGGGGACCGTCTCTGCACCTCAAGAGACTTGGTCCCATCCGCTCCGCCCTCTGTTTGACGCCCGCGCACACTTGCCGCTGCGCCGATACCAGCTGTCAGCACGAGACTGTACGTCCTCATCCTCGCAGGACTTACGGTCGCGGGACTCCCCCGCTCCCCTGCCTGCGCAGACGACCCCGACCGAGCGCGAGGCGGCCTTTGGGTCTACGAGGAGCTGCTCACCCGGCCGCCAGCTCCGCCGCGACGGGGGAGGGGGGACGGCTGCGCGTGGCAGCCACGCAACATGCCCCGTCCCAACTTCGGGCGGTTCCTAAGCTCACTAGAGCTTGTAGGTCTCCTTGGCCAGATCATAGGCGAGCGCGCGCGCCATGCGGCGCGCGTCGCCGACGTCGATGACGTGCCGCGCGACCAGCCCCGCGAGGTAGTTCGCGTCCACGCGACGCGCCAGATCGTGCCTCGCAGGGATGGAGCAGAAGGCGCGCGTATCGTCGTTGCAGCCGGCCGTCTTGTAGATGCCTGCCGTCTCCGTCGTCCGCTCCCGGAAGCGCCGCATCCCTTCCATGGAATCGTGGAACCACCAGGGAGGGCCGAGCCGCACGGCCGGGTAATGCCCGGCGAGCGGCGCGAGCTCGCGGCTGTAGGTGGACTCGTCGAGGGTGAACAGCACCAGGGTGAACCTCGGATCGTTGCCGTACGCATTGAGCAGCGGGCGCAGGTTGCGCGTGAACTCGGTGGCGACCGGAATGTCGCCGCCTCGATCGGGGCCGAACTGCTCGAACAGCTGCCGATTGTGGTCGCGCAGCGCCCCCGCATGGAGCTGCATCACCAGCCCGTCCTGGAGCGACAGCCGGGCCATCTCCATCAGGAGGTGGGCGGTGAAGCGCCGCTCGTCGGCGGGTGTCACCTGGCCCTGCCGCGCCTGCTGAAACAGGACTTCCGCCTCGTCCGGAGGAAGCCAGGTCGTGTACGGCTCGAGCACGGCGTGATCGGTGGCGGTGGCCCCCATGCGCCTGAAAAACGTGCGGCGATCTGCGAGGGCGCAGACGAACTCGGCGTAGTCCGTGAGGGGCGCGCCGTGCTCTCGGCCGAGGGCCTCGAGCTCGGCTGGCCAGCCGGGCGAGGCGATCCTGAAGACCGCGTCGGGCCGGAAACAGGGGACGACCCGCCCCCCCCCGCGCCACCCCGACTCCCGGATCGTGCGGTGGTGCTCGAGCGGATCGCTCGCCTTGTCCGTGGTGGTGAGAACCTCGATGTGGAACCGCTCGAACAGCGCCCGCGGCCGGAACTCGGGTGCTGAGAGCCGCTCCAGTATCGCGCCGTAGATCCCCGACGCCGACTCGCCCGTCAGCCGATCGCGGACGCCGAACACCTCATGCAGCTCGTAATCGAGCCAGACGCCAGTCGGCGTGCCGCGGAACAGATAATAATGGTCGGCGAATAGCTGCCACACCTTGCGTGGATCGGCTTCAACGCTCGCTCCGTCGCGGCGCGGAATGCCTAGGGCCTCGAGCGGGACGCCGCGAGCGTAGAGCATACGTAGGATGTAATGGTCGGGTTGGACGATCAGCGCCGCGGGCTCCGCGAAGGGCTCGTTGGTGGCCAGGATCCGCGGGTCCACGTGGCCGTGGGGGGACAGGATAGGCAGCCGCCGCGTCTCGTCGAACAGCTCACGCGCGACGCGGCGGACGGTGGGATCGGGATCGAAGCAGCGGTCGGGGTCGAGGGCGGCGGCCACGGCCCTACACGACCGGCGCCCAGCCGGGAGCGTACTCCCGCTGCCAGTAGCCCATCGCCTCCGCGTCCCCCTCGATCCGTCCGGTCTGGGCGTTGGTGCGCAGCGCGCGCCCGGTCCACTGGGCGATGTTGCCGAGGTGGCACAGCAAGACGCTCTTCGCCCCTTCCTCGATCGGCTGGTGCAGCGGCTCGCCGGCGCGAATCGCCGCGACGAAGTTGGCGATGTGCAGCGCCGTGAGCTGGTCGTCGCCGCTGATCGCGAGAGAGTCGGTGCTCGCTGGGGTAACAGACTCCTTCACCACTTTATTGGCGAGATCGTACACCGTGTAGCCGTCCTGGTCGAGGACGACGCTCCCCGCGGTGCCCTGGATGATCGTGCCGCGGCCGCGGTTCTGCGTCGCGAACGGGTTGCAGCTCAGGCCCTGCCACACGATGACCTTCTGCCCCGCGAACTCGAAGCCGGCTTCCTGCGTGTCCGGGAACTCCCAGTCATCCTCGAAGTGGTACCGGCCGCCGACCGAGGTGACGCGGACGGGGTAGTCCACCCCCAGAGCCCACCGGCAGACATCGATCTCGTGCGTGCCGTTGTTGCAGATCTCCCCCGTGCCCCAGCGCCGAAACCAGTGCCAGTTGTAGTGGATGACGTTGTCGCGGTACGGCGTGCGCGGCGCCGGGCCCTGCCACAGCTCGTAATCGAGACCGGTGGGGACCGGGGCCGTCTTGCCGCGACCGATCGCGGCTCGCCGATTGGCGTACCAGGCGCGGGCGAAATAGGGCCGGCCGATGAGGCCCTCCCGGATGGCCTGGACCGCCTCGATGGCGCGCGGGCTCGAGCGGCGCTGGGTTCCCATCTGCACCAGCCGCCCGTACCTGCGCTGCGCTTCAACCAGGAGCTCCCCTTCCCGCGGGTTATAACCGCAGGGCTTCTCCACGTAAACGTGCTTGCCCGCCGCGAGCGCGAGGATCGCCGCCGGCGTGTGCCAGTGATCCGGCGCGGCGATCACCAGCGCGTCCACGGCCTTGTCGTCGAGCGCGCGGCGGAAGTCCCCCAGCCCCTTGGGCGGATGGCCCCCCCGCCCCCCCTGAGCGGCGCCGACTGTGGAGACTCCCTTCGCGAGCACGGCCGCGTCCACGTCGCACACGTAGGCGACCTCTGCGTTGGGGGTCTGCGCGAACACCTTGCCGAGCACCGACCCGCGCCCGTTCAGGCCCATGATGGCGACCACGACCCGCTCGTTGGGCGAGCCGCGCAGCGCGAACAGCGGCGAGCGTGCGGCCGCGAGCCCGAATCCGGTCGCCGAGAGCGTCTTGATGAACTTGCGGCGTTTCATGGCTCCCTCACTTTGATGCTGCGGAAGTACACCTCATCTCCGTGGTCCTGCAAGACGATATGCCCGTTGCGTCGCTCGGCAAAGCCCGGGATCGCGCGATACTTGCTCGCCGCGAGCAGCGAATCCATGAGGGCGGTGCCGAGATCGAACTCGAGGATCTTCGCGCCGTTGAGCCAGTGCTCGCCGTGGTTGCCGCGGAAGATCACCCTCGAGTGGTTCCACTCGCCTACCGGGTGGAGGCGTTTGGCGGCATTCGGCGCCACGAGATCGTAGAGCGCGCCGGCGCGGTGCGTGGGGAGCTTCCCGTCCTCGTGACGGTCGTCGTCCAGCATCTGGTACTCGAAGCCCAAGGCCGCGTGATTCGGCGCTTGGGCCATCGAGAGCTCCTCGGAAACGTTGTACTTGACGCCGCTGTTGGCGCCCGGGGTGACCTTCCACTCCCAGGTCAGCTCGAAGTCCCCGAACGTGGCCACCGTCATCAGGTCGCCGCCCTGCCGCGGTTGCCCGTCGGGGAGCTTGGGCACGTTGCCGCTGGCGATCTTCTTGATCGCGCCGTCCACGACCACCCAGTGGGCCGACGGGACGCTGTCGTAGCCGAGGCCGCGCCAGCCGGCGAGGGTGCGCCCGTCGAACAACAGCCGCCAGCCGGCGGCGCGCTCCTCGGCGGTCAACTGGTTGGGTGGCGCGGGGGGGGAGGGGAGGGGGGGGGTCGCCGGTCGAGTTTGCGCGGACGCCGCGCCCGCGAGGGCGACGCAGAGAATTAGCTGAGCTCGGATCATGGCGTTTGCTCCGGCGCCGGGACCGGTGGCGCGGTGGCAGATAGGGCGGGCTGCAACGTGGGGACCAGGAGGTGAATGATAGTCCACGCGGACACGTACGCGAGTCCGCAGACCAGGAACATGGGGGCGTAGTTGTGGCCGGTCGCGTCGAGAATCCGCCCCGTCACGCGCTGGAACAGCACCCCGCCCATCGCGCCGGCAAACCCGGCGATCCCCACCACGGAGGCCACGGCGCTGCGCGGGAACATGTCGCTCGCCAGCGTATACACGTTGGCGGACCAGCCTTGATGGGCCGCCGCCGCCACGCCCACCACGAGCACGGCGGTCCACATACCCGCCGCCCGCGGGGCGAGCGCCGTCGGCACGATCGCGACTGCCATCGAGAGCATCGCCGCCTTGCGTGCCCGGTTGACCGTCCAGCCCCGTTTGATCAGGGCGCTCGACAGCCATCCGCCGCAGACCGACCCGACGTCCGCCACGACGTAGACGACCACGAGTGGCAGCGCCACCTGCGACAGCTTGATGCCGTAGGCGGTGTCGAGGAACTTGGGGAGCCAGTACAGATAAAACCACCAGATCGGATCCGTCATCAGCTTGCCGACCACGACGGCCCAGGTCTGGCGGTGCCCGAGGAGGCGGATCCACGGCACGCGGGCGTCTCCCGCATCGGGCGGATCGCTGCGAATGTGCGCCAGCTCGACGGGTGACAGGTGAGGCTGGGTCTCTGGACTGCGGTACAGCGCCAGCCACAGCAGCAGCCACAGAAAGCCGATGGCGCCAGTGACGATGAAGGCCCAGCGCCAGCCGAAGGTCAGGGCGATCCAGGGCACGAGCAGCGGTGTGACGATCGCCCCCGTATTGGTGCCGGCGTTGAAAATCCCGGTCGCCAGGGCCCGCTCTTGCTTCGGGAACCACTCCGCCACCGTCTTGATCGCGCCGGGGAAGTTGGCGGACTCGCCCAAGCCGAGGAGCGCGCGGGCGGCGGAGAAGCCCGCCGTGGTGCGGGCGAACGCGTGCCCGATCGCCGCGGCGCTCCACGCCACGACTGCGACGGCGAAGCCGCGGCGCACGCCGACGCGGTCGAGCCACCGCCCCGCCACCAGGAAGCCGAAGGCGTAGCCTCCGACCAGTGCAGCTCCCGCTGCAGCGTCGGGGCCAGGATGCCCAGGACCTGCCGGTCGACGTAATTGACGGTGGTGACGACGAACAACAGCGCGCACACCGTCCAGCGGTAGCCGATTCGCGGCGGCGTCTGCTCTGCTCCGGTCACGGGGGGGGGGGGAAGCGGCGGCCGGCCGCGGACAAGCCGGCGAGCACGCCGCGCATGTACGCGAACGACTGCTTCATCCCGGGGAGCGGGGCGTCGGCATCGATCTCGTACTCGAGGTTGACGTAGCCCGCGTAGCGGATAGCCTGCAGCTGCTGGAAGATCTCGGGGATAGGGATCGCGCCCTCGCCCACGATGCACTGACTCTCCATCACCTTCAAGTCGCGCAGGTCCTTCGCGTGCATGTCGAGCAGGCGCGGGCCGGCGTCGGCGATCGCGCGGACGACGTCGGTGCCCGTCCGGACGGTGTGCCCGAGGTCGATGCACAGACCCATGCGGCGATCCATGTTCCGGACCGCCTGCAAGACGTCGTAGGGGGACGGGAAGTGCTCGTCTTCCGGCCCGTGGTTGTGGATGGCGACCAGGATGTCGTAGCGCGTGGCGAATCGCTCGATGCGCGGCAGGAGCTTCGGGTCCGCCGTGGCCGTGATGAGAGGCATGCCGGCCGCCTTCGCGTAGGCGAAGTACCGCTCCACGCCGGCATCCGTATCCTGGTCGAAGGTGATGACGCCACCGCCAACGATCCGGAGGCCGGCGGCCTCGATCTCGCGCCGCGCGGCGGCCAGATCCGCCGGCGACAGCTCGTAGGGCAGGTGCACGGACTTGAAGTTGACGTACCTCATCCCGAGTGCCTGCACCATCGCGATGGCTTTGTCGCGCGGGAAGTTGCGCAGCGAGTAGCTCGCCACTCCCAGGAGGAGGTCGGGAGCGCCGGAGTCCCACCCCCCCGTGGCGGTCCCTGCTCGTGATGTGGGGGCGCTCGCGGCCACGCCGAGGGCTGCGCCCGCCGCCCCGGCAGCGCTGAGAGTCAGGAAGGTGCGGCGGGAAATGTGGTTGTCGGGCATGGTCAATACTCCGGGTTCTGCGGGAACGGCGTGGTCGTGCGGTCGATTGGCGCCTCCCGGGTCAGCCCCTCCCACAGCCCCTGCAGGTACGTCGCTCCCAGCGCGCGATCGTAGAGGCCGTACCCGGGTCGCCCCGTCTCGCCCCAGATCATGCGGCCGTGATCCGGGCGCATCGGCCCGGTGAAGCCGACGTCGCGCAGCGCCCGCAGCACTTCGCCCAGGTCCACGCCGCCGTACGCGGACGGGTGGGGTGTCTCCTGGAAGCGCCGCTCGCCCGTGATGCGCACGTTGCGGCAGTGGGCGAAGTGAATGCGGTCCTTCGCCACGGCCGCGAGCCGCCGCACCATTGCCGGCAGGTCGTTCTCGGGCAGCGCGCCGAGGGACCCGGTGCAGAACGTCACGCCGTTCGCGGGGCTGTCGACCAGGGTGACGAGGCGCTCGAGATCCGCTCCGCGGCAGATGATGCGCGGCAGGCCGAAGATCGGCCACGGCGGATCGTCGGGGTGGATCGCCAGGTGCACGTCGGCGTCCGTGGCCGCCGGCACGACGCGCTCGAGGAAGTAGCCGAGATTGTCCCACAGGCGCTCCGCGTCCACGGTGCGGTAAGCGGCGAGGAGCGCCCCCAGCTCGTCGGCCCCGTACGCCGTGGCCCAGCCGGGAAGGTCGCCCGTGCCGCGCGACAGGTCCACGGCGGCCAGTGCGCGCTCGTCGTAGGCGAGCGCCGTCGAGCCGTCGGCGAGCGGCAGCGCGAGATCGGTGCGCATCCAGTCGAACACCGGCATGAAGTTGTAACACAGCACCGGAATGCCGAGCTCTCCCATGACCCGCACGCTCTCGCAGTAGTTCGCGATGAGCCGATCGCGGCCGGGCCGGCCCAGCTTGATGTCCTCGTGCACCGGAATGCTCTCAACGACGGTGAACGTGAGGCCCGCCGCTTCGATCTCGCCTTTGAGGCGCCCCAGCCGCTCGCGGCTCCAGGCGGCGCCGACCGGGACGTCGTACAGCGCGCTCACCACCCCCGCGACGCCCGGGATCTGCCGGATGTGGGTCAGCGGAATCGGGTCGTCGCGCCCGAACCAGCGGAACGTCATGTACATGCGCGCACCAGATGCTCGATCTCCTCGCGGGTGGCGCGGCTCCAGTCTCCCGGGACGGTGAGCTTCAAGGCCCCCGAGGCCGCGGCGAATTCCACCGCCTCGGCCGGCGGCCGGTCGGCGAGGAGCGCGGCGATCAGCCCGGCGGCGAAACTGTCCCCGCCGCCGACGCGGTCCACAACGCGTACCTCGTAGCGGCGGCTGTTCCAGGTGCTCCCTGTCGAGGCGTCGTACAGGGCCGCGCTCCAGCCGTGTTCGTTGGCCGAGAGCACCTCGCGTCGTGTCAATGCCACCCGGCGACAGGCGAACCGGTCGGCGAGGCGCGGTGCCAGCGAGGCATCGTCGGCCTCGATGCCCAGCATTGTCCGCACCGCCTCGCGGTTTCCGATCAGTAGATCCGTGTCCCGGACCAGAGGCTCGATGAGCGGACGGGGGTCGCGGTCGCGCCACAGGGCAGGCCGATAGTTCAGGTCGAGACTGACGCAGGCCCCGCGCCCGCGCGCGGCCGCGATGGCCACGGTGAGCGCCGCCTGCGGGCCCTCTCCGAGCGCCGGGGTGATCCCGGAGCCGTGAAACCAGGTCGCGCCCTCGAGCACCTGGGCCCAGTCCACCATGCTTGTCGTGAAACCGGCGAACGCAGAGCGCGCGCGATCGTACACCACTCGACTGGCCCCGATGTCCGCGCCCGGCTCGACGAAGTAGATCCCCATCCGTTCCCCGCCGCGCAGGATCCACCGAGTCCCGACGCCCTCGGCTTGGAGCGCGTGACATGCCGCGAATCCGATGGGATTGTCGGGCAGGCGACTGACGTAGTCCGCCCGCACCCCGAGGTGGGCGAGACCGACGGCGACGTTCGCCTCGCAGCCGCCGAAGCCCGCGCGCAGCTCCGGAGATTGGAGGAGTCGCTCGTGTCCGGGCGGGCTGAGCCGCAGCATCAGCTCGCCGAACGTCACCACTCGGGGAGGGACAGGGGGAGAGGCAGCGTGGCTCACGCCGGGGCTCCTGCCAGCTGGCGGCGGGCGGCCGCCACGCTCTCAACCAGCGCTCGTGCCCGGGCCGTGACCTCGGCCCACGACTCGTCCCGGACGAGCGATGCGCTCACAAGGGCGCTGCCGACGCTCACCGCCGCCGCGCCGGCCCGGATCCAGTCGCCGGCGCCCTCGAGTGCCACGCCGCCCGACGGCACTAAGCGCAGAAACGGCAGCGGCGCGAGTATTTCCCGGACGTAGCGGGGACCGACCAGGGAAGCGGGGAACAGCTTCACCATGTGCGCGCCGGCGCGCCGCGCCTCGAGCAGCTCCGTCGGTGTGAGCGCGCCCGGCAAGTAAGGGACATTCCGGTCGCGGCAGTAGCGCATCACCGTCCGGTCGAGTGTCGGGCTCACCACGAACCGGGCGCCGGCGGCGATGACCTCGCGGGCGGACCGCTCGTCGAGCACGGTGCCCGCGCCGAGGACGTATGCCCCCTCCCGGACGCCGTCGTCGGACGCGAGGTCGCCGATCGCTTGGAGCGCGCCGGGCGTGGTGAGCGTGATCTCCACCGCGGTGACGCCTCCCGCCACGAGCGCAGCCGCAACGGCGCGGAGGTCAGTCGGGGCCGCCTGCGGGAACCGCACGACCGCGATCACCCCACTCGCGAAGGCGGCGTCAGTCATGGGCGAGCGTCGCCTCCACACCGTCGCGCTCGAGCGCCACCAGCGATCGCGTCGTAGCCTCGAGGAACCCCGGCAGGTGGGCCAGGGAAGAACCCCAGAGAGTCGCGTCGGCGAGCGCGCTGACGGCCAGTCGCTCCAGCCTGTCTCGAGGCACGGGGCCGGGAGCGCGATCGGCGTCCACCGCCTGCCAGTGTCGGGTGACGAGCGGGAGATCGGCGTCAACGATCGGATACGTCACCCCACGCCACCAGCCTTCAGCCTCTGCACCCGACTGCTCCCCGATCGGGCGGAGGTAGCGCAGGTGCGCCGCGCAGGCGAGGGCTAGCGCCGCGGGCGCGCAGTGGCGCTTCGCCGTGAAGCCCACGATCGCGGGCGCGACGCGGACACGCATCTTGGTGGTCTGGTTCGTGGCGATCACCCGCCATTCGTGCTCGAGCCAGGGATTGCGAAACCGGTCCACGACACTCGTCGCGAATGCCTCCGCCGCGGCGGGAGGAAGGGCCGTCCCGGGGACCAGCTCCTCGAACAGCAGGCGCCGCAGGAACGGCCCGAGCCGGGGATGCTCGGCCGCCTCGCGCACCGTTCGCACCCCGGCGAGGAGCGCGAGCGGCGCGAGCGCCGTATGCGACCCGTTCAACAGACGCAGCTTGCGCTCCTGGTAGGATCCGATGTCGGGAGTGAATACGACCGCCTCGGGGCTGATGTCGATCGGGAAAGCCGCCCGGAGCGCGGCCGGATCTCCTTCGATGGCCCAGAACGAATACGGCTCAGCTACCGTGATGAGGGCATCGGTATAGCCGAGGCGCGACTCGAGCGCCGCCCGCACGCTCGCCGGCGGCATCCCGGTCGTGATTCGGTCCACGAGCGAGGAGCAGAACCGGACGCGACGTGAGAGCCACCTGCGGAATTCATCTCCACGCACGGCCCGCATCGCCAGGTGATCCACCATCGCGGCCAGGCGCGGCCCGTTGTCGGGAACGAGCTCGGTGGGAATCACGAACAACGGCGGGCCGTCGCGCAGCCGCGCGAAGCGGGCGTGGAGGACGTCGGTCAGCTTGGCCGGGAAGCTCGCCGGAGCGCTCCCGGCACCGATGGTCGCGAGGTCATCATCCAGCCGGAAGCCCGCTTCGGTCACGTTGCTGTGACGGCAGCGCGCACCGCCTCCCACTCGGTGTCGGCGACCAGCGCGCGCGCGACGGCCCCGATGAGGCGGGTCCGCTCCACCGGCGTTCCGTCCTGCAAGCCACGTTCCACTAACGTGAACAAGGCGTCCTGGGTGTGCAGGGCGCGCGCGTTGCCGTGGGGTGTGCTTTGCACCACGACAATGCGGCCGGTGAATGCGCCGACGCGGTTCGCGGCATCCACCGCAGCCGCGACCAGGGCGCGCAGCAACATTCCCGTCCCGAACTGCAGCACTCTCTCGGGCAGCTCGTGCCGGCGGTAGTCGCTGAGCGGCCAGTGCGCGCGACTCAGACGAGGTAGGCTCACCTTGACAGGAGGTCAGCCCTCCGTGCCCACCGTCACCTTGAAGCCCTTCGCCTTGAGCGACGCCGCCATCCCCCCCTTTTCCACCGACCGCACGTAGGCCTCGTCGGCGTCGATCACCTTCTTCTCCACCAGCTCGAGCAGGGAGTCGTTCAGCGTCACCATCCCCAGCTTCTTGCTGGTCTGGATGATCGACGGAATCTGGAACGTCTTGCCCTCGCGGATCAGGTTCGCGATGGCCGGCGTGGTGAGCAGGATCTCGCGCGCCGCCACGCGCCCGCCGCCGCTCTTCTTGCACAGCGTCTGGGCGATCACGCCCTTCAGTGACTCCGACAACATGATCCGGATCTGCGCCTGCCGGTCGGCCGGGAACTGGTCGATGATCCGGTCCACCGTGGAGGCCGCGGTGGTGGTGTGCAGCGTGCCGAACACGAGATGGCCCGTCTCGGCGGTCTCGATGGCGATGGCGACGGTCTCCAGGTCGCGCATCTCCCCCACCATCACGATGTCCGGGTCTTCGCGCAGCGCCGCCCGCAAGGCCGTCTTGAAGCTCTCGGTGTGCACGTGCACCTGGCGCTGGGTAATGAGGCACTTCTTGTTCTCGTGGACGAATTCGATCGGGTCCTCGATCGTGATGATGTGGTCGGTGCGCTCGCGGTTGACCAGATCGATCAGCGCGCACAGGGTGGTGGACTTGCCCGAGCCCGTGGGCCCCGTCACCAGCACGAGCCCCTTGGTCAGGTAGCACAGTTGCTGCACGTCCTTGCTGATGCCCAGCTCATCGACCGTCACCACTTTCGCCGGAATCACCCGGAACACCGCTACGGGCCCCTTGCGGTCCCGGGCCGCGTTGACGCGGTAGCGGGCGACGCCGGGAATCTCGTAGGCGAAGTCCGTGTCGCCGTTCTCCTTCCACTCGCCCCGATTGCGCTCGGGCATGATCGAGAGCAACAGCAGCGACAGCACCTCCGGCGAGATCGGACCGCCCTTCTGGCGCGCGATCTCGCCGTGGGTGCGGAACAACGGCGGCTCGCCGACCCGCAGGTGCAGGTCCGAGGAGCCGGACTTCACAAGGGCGCGCAGCAGGTCGCTCAGCCGCTGCTCGGCTGCTTTGTACTGGTCGTCGGCGAACTCAGCCGGCAGCCCCGCGGCTGGAAGGGGGGCGGCGACGGGCTGCTCGATCATCGGCGCCGCGGCGATGGCCGAGGGGCGGGGGGGGCGGGGCGCGGGGCTGGGGCCTGGGGTAGCCGGCGCCGGTGCGGTGGGAGCCGCCTGGACCGGCTTCACCGCAGGCCGCGCCGCTGTGACCTCGGCCCGGACCTTGGGCGAGATGACGGCCGTGAGCCGGCCGGTTTCCGGAACCACGCGCACCCGCACCAAGCCTCGGTCGGCCGCGTATTCGAACTCGGTCTCGGTCTTCTGGTCGATGAGGTCGGCGGCCTCGCTGGGGGCCACCTCGGCCAGTAGCGCGTAGATGTGCGCGTCGGTGAGCGGCTGCCGGCTCACCTTCCGCGGCTTGCCGTCTTTGACCAAGGTGACGGGCTCGTCCGGCAGCAGATAGAGCTGATCGGCCTGCTCGCGCAGGAGGACGTCGACGAACGGATCGAGGCGTGCCGGCATCGGTTACTCCAGGGGGCGAGCGTACAGCACGTGCGAGCGGTTCACGTAGTGCGCGGCGTCGTGGGCCGAGATGACGAAGAACGGCTCGTGGGAGGCGTTCAAGTAATCGAGCAGCCGGGCATGGTATTCGGGCGCCTCGAACGCGGCCACGCCCGCCAGCGTCGAGCCGTTGGCCAGCATGACGTCGAGGCGAATCGTCCTGGCGGCCGACAGCCGATCGGGATCGCTGATCGACGCGGCGTGGGGCACGGAAAGCAAGACGGTGTGCGCCTTGGTGACGAGCAGGACGGCGCTCTTGCCGTCGGCCCGGAAGGGGAAAAAGCCCTCCGGCCGGTTCAGCATCTCGAGCGGGGTCTCGGGGCCACTGTGCTGGGGGACGCGCTCGAACAGGAAGATCTCGCCGGTGCGCGGCGCGCCGTGCGTGAGCTGCAAGCGGACGACGACGGCGGTGCGGGGGAGCGCGAACTCCGGCATTTGACAAAGCTAGGGGCGTCGAGGGGAAACGTCTAGGAAAAGCGTCGAGGAAGAGCGCCGAGGGGTTTCGTACCCTCCGCTGTTCGTCGACGGTTTCCCTCGACGCTTTTCCTTGACGCCGTTTCTCGACGCCGTTCGTCGACGGTTACCGAATCCTACACTGAACCCGGACAGGGGGGGTGCGTTGACAGGCGATCTGCTCGTTCATCCCGCTGGCGAGCGGCCCGCAGGCCGTCGTGTGGGCGCCTTCGGTGGCCTGGTCTACCGTCCGGCCCACGGCCTTGGCGCAATTCGAGTGCTCGTTGAACCGCATGCACACCTCGCACTCCTGGGTGGCGTGCGCCGTCGTCATATAGAAGAAGAGCGCGCCCACGGCGAGCACGACCGCGCTCACGATCAGCGTCTTTTTCATGTCGGCCTCCGACACGAGATCGGGACGCTCAATGCTTGAGCGCCTCCGCCAGCGCGCCGAGCAACAGGTCTACACGCTCGGGCGTCGCGTTGTAGCCCATCAGGCCGACGCGCCAGATCATGCCCTTGAGCGGGCCGAACCCGCCGGCGATTTCGATGCCCCGCTCCAGCAAGCGGCGCCGTACCGTCGCATCGTCCACGCCCTTGGGGATGCGGATCACGTTGAGCTGCGGCAACCGATGCGTCGCCGGCGTGAACAGCTCGAGGCCGAGCCGCTGCAGCCCGTCCGCGAAGCGCTCGTGCGCCGCGCCATGGCGCGCCCACCGAGCTTCCAGCCCTTCCTCCAGCACGAGCCGCAGCGCTTCCCGCAGGGCGTAGATGCTCGCCACCGGTGCGGTGTGGTGGAAGGCGCGTTCCCTGGGGCCGTCCGACTCGCCCCAGTATTGAAACAGCGCATTGAGATCGAAGTACCAGGTGGTCGGCTTCGCGCGCCGCCGCCGCACCGCCGCGAGCGCCCGCGGGCCGAACGTCACGGGGCTGAGCCCGGGCGGGGACCCGATGCACTTCTGCGAGCAGGAGCCAGCCGCGTCGATTCCCCACTGATCGATTTCTACCGGCACGCCACCCAGCGACGTCACGCAGTCGATCGCGATGAGCGCCCCGTGGCGGTGCGCGATCTCGGCGACCTCGGGCACCGGCTGCCAGGCGCCGGTCGAGGTCTCGGCGTGGACCAGCGCGACCAGCTTGGCGGGCTTTTTCTGCAGCTCCGCCTCGAAGCGCTCAGGAGCGATCACCTCCCCCAGCGCGGCCTCGACGACCCGGACCGTCGCGCCGGCACGCGCCGACATCTCGGCCAGGCGCTGGCCGAAAAAGCCGATCACGCCGACGACGCACTCATCCCCCGGCTCCAGCAGGTTGAGCAGGATGGTCTCGAGCCCGCCGCTGCCGGTGGCCGACATCGGGATGGTGTGGTGGTTCGTCGTGCGGAATACCTGCCGCAGCATCGCCATCGTCTCGTCCATGACTTGCAGAAAGTACGGGTCGAGATGGCCGACCAGCGGCGCGGCGAGGGCCCGGCTGACGCGCGGGTCGACGTTGGCGGGGCCCGCGCCGAAAAGCGCCCGCTGGGGGGGGAGGGCCGGCGGGTCGCCGGTCAATTCTCGGTGCAGTACTTTAGCGGCCATGTCCAACACTAACCCGTCCCGCACGGGGGCGCACGTCTCTCGCCGTGCGTTCTGCTGAATGCTGCTGCTCAAGCCCCTGCAATCGCTGGTCAAAGCGCTCCACTCGGAGGGGACGCCGAGGCAGGTGGCCGCGGGAATCGCGCTCGGCTCGATCCTCGGCCTGACGCCGCTGGTCAATCTCCACAACGCGCTCGTCTTCGGTCTCATCATCATCCTCAACGTGTCGTTCCCCGGCGCCATGCTCGGTTGGGCGCTGTTCGTGCCGGTCGGGTTTCTGCTGGACCCCCTGTTCGACCGGATCGGCCGCATACTGCTGCTCGAAACGCCCGCGCTCACGCCGCTGTGGACCACGCTCTCCAATACGCCCGTCGTCCCCCTCACGAACTTCAACAACTCGGTGGTGCTGGGGAGTCTGGTGTGCGCGCTGCTGCTCCTCTACCCGCTCTTGCTGGCGAGTCGCCGGGGGGTGATTCGGTATCGCGACACCGTGGGTGCCTGGGTCGAGCGCACGCAGCTGCTGAAGGCCTCGTACCTGCTCGGGTTCGCGGGTCTCGTCGTACTCGGGTGGTGGCTGTTCGCGGACCGCCTCGCGCGCCGGGGCGCGGAGGCGGTCGGGACCGCGATCCTCGGCGCCCGGGTCGAGATCGACCGGCTGCACCTCGACCTGCTTGCCGGCAAGGTGGAGGTGCGCGGCCTGACGGCCGCCAGCCCGTTCGAGCCGCTCAAGAACCTGTTCCAGGCCGACGAGCTGGTCGCCGATGTGGACGTGGCCCCGCTGCTCGAGAGGAAGGTGATCGTCGACCGCCTGGCGGCGAAGGGGCTGAGGTTCGGGACCCCGCGCGCCACGTCGGGGATCGTGTCGTCCGCGGAGCCGAGCGCGACGCAGCGCGTGGCCGAGAGCGTCAAGCGGTGGGCGGGATCGATCCAGTTCCCGGCCCTCCAGCTGGCGACCGGCAAGATCGCGGTGGGCCGACTCGACCCGGGCAGCCTCGCCACGCCGCGCGACGCGAAGGCACTCGCCGCGCGCGCCGACTCGAGTCGCGTCGCCTGGGCGGCGGCGCTGCAGGGGCTCGACCTCGGTCCGACCATCGACTCGGCGGTGGCGATGGCGAATCGGCTGCGCGGCGCGAAGCCAACCGACCTCGCGCTCCTCAACCAAGCGCGGCGCACGCTCGGGCAGGTCAAGCAGACGCGGGACCGCATGACGACGCTCGAGCGAGGCATCACTACCGGCGTTGCCGGCCTGCAGGCGGGGGTGGCGGGCCTCAGCGACGCCAGGCAGCGGGACTATGCCTTCGCCCGCGGCCTGCTGAAGCTGCCGGCGCTCGACGCCCCCGACGTGGGTGCCGCGCTGCTCGGCCCCGTCGCGCTGGCCCGGTTCCAGCGCGCACTTTACCTGGCGCAGCTCGGCCGCCAGTACGCCCCGCCCGGTCTGCTGCCCCGGGCTGGTGCGGGGCCCCGACGCATGCGGCGGGCCGGCACTACCGTGCGATTCCCGCGCGAGCACGCGCTGCCAGGGTTCCTGCTCCGTGACGCGGAGCTGTCCTTCCAGCTGGAGCCCACCGCACCACGACCGAAAGCCTACACGGGCCGCTTGACTGGCCTGACCAGCGATCCCGCGCTCTATGGCCGGCCCACCGTCTTCACGGCGCGCGCGCCCACTCTCCAGGCCGGGGCGTTGCTCGACCATGTGCGCTCCACGCCGTACGACACGGCCGGCGCGACGCTGCAGGGCGTGAAGCTGCCCGCGCTCGCTTTAGGCACGCTGCCGCTCCGGCTCGAGCCCGGCGCGGGCACCGTGACCCTCGGCTTCGCGCTGCGCGGCGACACGCTGCGCGGGCGCTGGGGCGTGCGCTCCGACGCGCTGCGCTGGGTGCGCGACAGCGCGGTCGGGGAGGGGGGGGGCGCCGGCTCGGACGCGCAGGGGCTCGTCGAGCGCGTCCTCTCGGGGATCGGCGCACTCGACCTGACCGCCGAACTGCGCGGCACGATCGACCATCCCAGCCTCGCGGTGAGCTCGAACCTGGACCGCGCCGTGGCGGACCGGTTGCGGGCGCTCGTGGGCGAGGAGGCCGCCCGCGCCGCGCGTACGGTGCGCGCCCAAGTCGACAGCATCGCCGATCGTGAGACGGCGCCGGTCCGCGCTCAGGTGGCCGCCGTGACCAACGACGTGACCGCGCGGCTCGCCGAGCAGAGGGGCCGGCTCGACCAGTCTCAGCATGCGCTCGAGCAGCGGCTGCGGGACCTGACTCGCGGCATCCGGCTTCCCTGACGCTTGTTCCAACGATCCTCTTTCAGCTGGCATCGTAACAATGAGCCGGCCGCCGCGACCCGGAGCCACTTCATTCTGACGGACGATCGCCCGCCTGCCTCGCCCCAGGCCGTCCCCCCGCCCCCCCCCTCTTCCCCGGGGGTGACGGAGGTCGTGCGCCGGGCGCAGGCGGGGGACGAGGCGGCATTCGAGAGGCTGTACCGGGAGTGTGCCGGTCGCGTGTATGCGCTGTGCCTGCGACTCACGGGGAGCGCAGCCGACGCCGAAGAGCGGACACAGGACGTCTTCGTTCGCGCCTGGCAGCGCCTCGGCACGTTCCGGGGGGAGAGCGCCTTCTCCTCATGGCTGCATCGGCTGGCAGTGAACGTGGTGCTGGCCGAGCGGCGGGCGACCCAGCGGCGCGAGCAGCGGGTGCGGCCCGCCGAGGACCCCGCCGCCCTCGAACGGCCGGGCCGGGCGGCGACAGCGGGATTGGGTATCGATCTCGAGCGCGCCATCGCGGCGCTGCCCGAGGGGGCGCGGGAGGTCTTCGTGCTGCACGACATCGAGGGGTATCGCCACGAAGAAATCGCGGTGCTCGCCGGAATTGCCGAGGGTACATCCAAGGCACAGTTGTTCCGGGCGCGGCGGTTGTTGCGGGAGATGCTGGACCGATGAACGACCACGAGCACGACGCCGAGTACAAGGACCTTCTCGACGCGGCGCGCCGGCTGCCGCGCAGCATCGAGCCGCCGGCGGATTTGTGGCCCGGGATCAAGGAGCGGATCAGAGCGGGTAAGCCCCGCATCCTCCCATTCCGTCGCGCGCTGGTGCTCGCGGCGGCGGCGGTGCTGCTCGTCGTCGTCGCCGGGGGGGGGGGTGGGTGATCGAGCGGCAGGCCGGCCGGCCCCTCGTCGGCGCGACGCGGCTCGCGGCCGCGGGAACCGTGCGGGTGGGGGAGTGGATCGTCACCGACGACTCCTCGGTCGCCGTGGTGCAGGTGGGCAGCATCGGGCGTGTCGCGGTGAAGCCCGGATCCCGGGTTCAGGTCCTTGCCGTGCGGCCTACCGATCACCGGCTCGCGCTCGCGCGCGGCACGATCGACGCCAAGGTAGACGCGCCGCCCCGGCTATTCTTCGTGGAAACCCCGTCGGGAACGGCTGTAGATCTCGGGTGCGCATACACCCTCGAAGTGGACTCGCTCGGCAACAGCCGGTTGCACGTGACAGGCGGGTACGTCGAGCTCCAGTGGCGCGGGCGGCGCTCCATCGTCCCGCTGGGCGCCATTGCGGCAACGCGGTCGGGCGTAGGGCCCGGCGTGCCGTACCTGGCGGACGCGCCGCTCGCGCTGCGCCGGGCCCTGGACGCCTTCGACTTCGGGCGCGGCGGAGCGGCCGCGGTTCGGGCGGTGCTTGGGGCGGCCCGTCCGGAGGACGCCCTCTCGCTGTGGCACCTCCTCTCCCGCGTGGACGGCGGCGCGCGCGGCCCAGTCTACGACCGACTGGCCTCCCTCGTGCCACCGCCCGCCGGCGTCACGCGGGACGCCGCGCTGGCGCTCGATGAGGTGGTGCTCGGCCGCTACTGGGAGAAGATCCGCCGCATCGTCTGGCGCCGGGAGATCTTGCGCGGCATTCGCGACATCGATCCCCGGACCGGAACCGCGCGACCGATTCAAACCTCCCCGCGGGCTCCGGCATCTCATCGGTAACCTGTTCTGACGAGGTACCCATGCTGCACCGTCTCCGGACCCTGAGTCTCGCGACCGCCTTCACCGTCCTCGCGGCTACACCGGCCCTCGCGGGCCCGCCGTGGATCTCCATCGAGCTGCCGGCCAACCCGTTCGACGCCGCGACGCGCGGCGCCTTTCTGGTGGTGCATGCCTTCCATCATGGCACACCCGTCAGCTTTCCCGTCGAGGGAACCGCTGAAGGTCTCGTCAACGGCGAGCGGCGTTCCATCAAGCTCGAGTTCACGCGTACCGGGCAGGATGGGGCCTACGCGCTGCGCAAGCAGTGGCCGTCGGAGGGCACGTGGACGCTCGTGATTCGCGTCATCCAGGGGGAGCAGGGGGAGTCGGGGTCCGCGACGGCGGTCGTCGATCTCGGTCCTGACGGCGAGGTGGTCTCGGTCCGGGTGCCGACGCACCGGCAGGGCGACTGGACCATCCCTTCGGCGGTGTCGCTGGCGG
>QHUY01000038.1 GCA_003223415.1 Gemmatimonadota bacterium | reverse complement strand
CGCCGCCCTATTCACCAGCATCCCGCTGGCCATCGTCTACAATCTCTTTATCGACCGCTTTATCCAGGGTTTCACCATGGGAGCGGTCAAAGGATGACCCTCTGCTCTGGCGCTTTCGGTCGCACCTATTTAACAATAGATGCCGGGCCCGTTTAGTCACCACCTTTTCACGCGAGGGGGATGTCATGAGAAATCGTATGGCATCGTGGTTTGGGCTCGCAGCAACTCTGGTCACCACGCTCGGCGGAGCAGGTCAAGCCGCCGCACAGCAGCAGGTCAAGCTCAGCGAGGGGGCGACACTCACCATCAGCGGCTTCATCAACGCCACCCTCTTTAACGATCGCGGATTGTTCACCGGCGGTTTCGGGCAGGGGCAAAACGCCGAGTGGGCAGACGTGACCCAGCCCGGGCTGGACCAAGGGCACTTCGACGGCGACATCCGCAACACACGTATCCGCTTCGACTTCACCGGGCAGCCGGTGATCGGCAAGTGGGCGCCGAAGGCCACGCTCGAGGTCGATTTCTTCGGGCAGAACCAAGGTCTGCCGCCGTTCGGGGATGAGCAGCCGCAGCTCCGCGACCGGTTCGCCTTCGTGGACCTGTCGAATGGCCGCACCACGCTGCGCATCGGCCAGTACTGGTCGCCGCTGTTCGGCGAGGTGCCCGTATCCCTGACGCATATTGCCTTCCCCTTGGGGTACGGGGCGACGGGCATGGTGGGGTGGCGCTTCCCGGGAGTCTTTCTCTACCACGACCTCAGGCCCGGGAAGCCGATGACCGTGCAGCTACAGGTGGCGGCCTTCAAGGGTTCGGGGCCGGGTGTGGGGGCCAGCGGCGTCGGCAGTGGCGAGGCCTCCGGCGTGCCGCAGTTCGAGACCCGGTTCAACTTCGCCAAACGACTTGGGAAAGCGAGCTGGAACGGGTACGTCGTCTACCACGTGGACAATAAGGACGTGAACGGCGTGGGGGTGAAGGGCGGGCAGCTGAACGGGTGGGGCGTCGAGACCGGCCATGCCGTCACGTCGGGTAAGGTCACGGTCCACGGTAACGTCTACTACGGGAAGAACCTCGGACAGCAGTTCGGCCACATCACGCAGGGGGCTGGATCCAACTCAGTTCAAGGGAGAATCCAGGGCTGGGGCGCGTGGGCCCAAGCCGGCTACGACTTCACCCCCCGCTGGAGCTTCTGGCTCTATTACGGGATGGACCAGCCGGATGCGGCGAAGTACCTGCAGAACAACGGCGTAGCCCTCCCTCGTCGCCTGAGTCACGACACCGACGGGCTGATCCGGTTCCGGGCCGGCCGCTACGCGCTCGGGCTCGAGTACTTCCGGGCGGTGACGCGGTGGAACGTCGGCACACGGACCGCGGACCAGTACGCCCTCAGCGTGCTGTACACGCTGTGACCTAGCCGTTTCGTTGATTTGCGATCAGAATTGAGGGCTCGCAGCGGCGCATCTCACCGCTGCGAGCCGTTTCTCTTTGGCTTCTCAGTGCAAGGAGGGTAGGGCCATGACCGAGCGGAGGCGGAAGGGGCTGGATCGGCGTGAGTTCGTGACCACTACCGGAGCGGCCGCCGTAGCCGCCGCCCTCGGTCCCACCGTCTGGATCAAACGTCCGCAGAAGACACTCAAGATCCTCCAGTGGAGCCACTTCGTCCCGTCCTACGACGTCTGGTTCGATAAGTACGCCAAGGACTGGGGGACGGCCCACGGCGTCGAGGTGACTGTCGACCATATCGCCCTCGCCGACCTGCGGACCCGGGCCACGGCGGAGGTGGCGGCGCAGCAAGGGCACGATCTGTTCCAGTTCCTGTCCCCGCCCGGCGCGTTCGAGCCCCAGGTGCTCGACATGGCGGATGTCGTTCAGGAGGCGGAGCGCCAGAATGGGCCGATCCTCGACTTGTGCAAGCGCAGCACCTACAACCCGGTGACGCGCAAGTGGTTCGGATTCAGCGACAACTACGTGCCCGACCCCGGCGATTACCTGAAGAGCTTCTGGACCGAGATCGGCATGCCCGACGGCCCCGTGACGTGGGAGGACCTGGTCAAGGCGGCCCCCCTCATCAAGGGCAAACATCCCGAGATCCAGATCCCCATCGGCATCGGGATGGCCGAGGAGCTCGACTCCAACATGGCCGCCCGCGCCATGCTGTGGTCGTTCGACGGATCGGTGCAAGACCAGAACGAGAACGTCGTCCTCAAGTCGGACCACGGCCGCGAGGCTCTGGAGTTCGGCGTGCGCCTTTTCAAAGCGGGTATGAACCCGTCGGTGTTGAGCTGGAACGCGGCATCCAACAACCAGGCGCTGAACGCCCGCACGACGGGGTATATCCTCAACTCCATCTCCGCCTACCGGACGGCGCAGGATAACAAGCTCCCCGTGGCGGACGACATCTTCTTCGTCGGGGCGCTGAAGGGCCCGCGGGGAACGGGATGGGCGAGCGAGCACGTGATGGGGATCTACGTGATCTGGAAATTCGCCCAGAGCCCCGACACCGCGAAAACCTTCCTCGTCGACCTCATCGCCCATTATCGGGACGCCGTCCTGGGGAGCAAGCTGTACAATTTCCCGTCGTTCCCCGGCTCCGTCGCGGACCCGGGCACGGCGCTGGCGCAGAAGTCCGCGTCGGGCAACCGGTGGCTGGATCAGGTCACGTCCAACGACCCGTTCGGCTCGAACCCGCCGGGGAAGCTGAAGCCGATCGCCACCGCCCTCCAGTGGGCGACGAACATCGGCCACCCGGGACCGGCCAACCCGGCCGAGAGCGAGGTCTTCGACACCTTCGTCCTGCCCACAATGTTCTCCAGCGCGGCGACGGACCGCATGCCCGCCAAGCAGGCCCTGGAGGAAGCGCACCAACAGGTCAAGAAGATCTTCGAGAAGTGGCGCAGCAGAGGGCTGGTCGCCGGCGGGGCCGGCGACTTGTAGCGCCAGGGCAACGCCCCCGGCCACTGACCGGGGGCTCTTGCTGGTACTAGCAGACTTGACAGGTGGCCATTTCGGCCGGACACTGGAACCTCCACCACCGCCCAGAGGGAGTTATGACTGCCCCTGCGCTCTCCATGAAGGAACTGCGCCGCGTCGTCATCGCCGCAGCGGTCGGGAACGTGATCGAGTGGTACGACTTCTATATCTTCGGAAGTTTGGCCACGATCCTGTCGGTCCAGTTCTTCGAACCGGGCCGCCCGGGCGCCGCGCTCATCCGCACGCTCGGGACCTTCGTCGCCGGCTTTTTGATCCGGCCGCTCGGGGCCTTCGTCTTCGGCCGGGTAGGTGATCTGGTGGGTCGCAAGTACACCTTCCTCATCACGCTGAGCGGCATGGGCCTCTCCACGGCCCTCATCGGCTTCGTCCCCGGATACGCCACGATCGGCGCGCTGGCGCCCATCCTGCTGCTGGGCCTGCGCCTCATCCAGGGCCTCTGCCTCGGCGGCGAGTATGGCGGCGCGATCACGTACGTCGCCGAGCACGTCCCGGACGCCAAGCGCGGCTACTACACCGGCTGGCTCCAGACGTCGCCCACGTTGGGGATCGTCGTCTCGCTCCTGGTGGTCATCGGGACGCGCCAGGCCATGGGCACGCAGGCGTTCAACGCCTGGGGCTGGCGGATTCCGTTCGTCCTCTCCTTGCTGATGGTCGCGATCGCCATCTACATCCGGCTCCGTCTCCAAGAGACGCCGATCTTCCAGGCCCTCAAGGCGAAAGGCCAAACGGCTGCCAACGTTTGGCGCGAGGCCTTCCTGACCAGCAACATCAAATACGTGCTGATCGCCAGCATCGTCGTGCTCGGCGAGGGCGCCGTGTGGTACAGCGGCCAGTTCTGGGCGCTGTTTTTCCTCCAGACCGTGAAGAAGGTGGACGTCTTGACGTCGAGCACGATCGTGGGCATCGCGCTCCTCATCGCGACACCGACACTGATCTTGTTCGGATGGCTCTCGGACAAAATCGGCCGCAAGCCGATCATCCTCGGGGGCTTCTTGTTGGCGGCGCTCACGTACTACCCTCTCTACTCGGCGCTCGGTTCCGTCGCCACACCCGGCGCCGTGAACTATCCGATTGCCATCCTCATTGTCGCGATCCTCGTCTCGTACGTGGGGATGGTGTACGGCCCGATCGGGGCGTTCCTCGCCGAGTACTTCCCGGCCCGCATCCGCTACACCTCGGTGTCTGTCCCGTATCACATCGGCAACGGATGGGGGGGAGGGTTGGTGAACGTCATACCGGCCGCTGTGTTCCTGTCGACACAGAGTCTAGGCCAGGCGCTGATCTATCCCATCGCCGTGCCGGCGGTGGCGTTCCTGCTCAGCCTGTTCCTGATGCCCGAGACGCGCAAGGTCAGCATCTGGCAGCCGGCGGAGGTGCGCGCACCCGCCAGGGCCTAAGTGCCCGGCTGAGGCGCAGCCTGCGGCGCCGCTACGAGCGCCCCGACGCAGCCGGTCGGGGCGCTGCGTTTTCACTGCGGTTTCACGGAGGCGGCGCCGCACCGGCCCGCGGCATGCCCTCCAGCGCGAAACTCGCCAAGCCTCCCAGCCCCATGATCGCCCCCACCAGCAGGAACGTGGGGCGCGGGCCGAGCCCGTCGAAGACCCAACCGGCTGCGAGTGGGCCCGCGCTGCGGCCGAGGGCGGCGAAGGCCTGCGCGGCGCCGAGGATCGTACCCTGCTCCCGGGGATTCGCGTAGATGGAGACCAGCCCCGAGGCCGCCGGAGCGAACAGGCTATTGGCGAAGGCGAGCGGCACGGTCCAGGCGTAGAGCAGGAGACTGCTGCCGGCGTACGGCACCGCGCCGATGCTCAGCGCCATGCCGAACAGACCGGTGATGAGCAAAGCGCGCGCGCCGGTGCGCCGCTCGAGCTTGCCGAAGAGAAACCCCTGCACCACTGCCGCGATCGCGCCGATCACGACGAACAGCCAGCCCAGCTCCTTCGCCCCCCAGCCGAATGCCCGTGTCACGTGCAGCGGCAGGGCGACGGTATAGCCGGCGAAGGAGAAGGGGGCGATGAGCCACACGAGCATCAGCGGCCGCAGCTGCTTGCGCCCGAGCGCCTCTCCCATGTGACCGAAGTCGAACACCGGCCGCGTCGCGCGGTGCTCGGGCGCGAGCGACTCACGGAGAATCGTGCTCGCGGAGAAGAAGTTGGCGACCGACAGCCCGGCCGCGATGAGGCCCGGCGCCAGGCGGCCGATGTAGTGGTCGGCGAGCCCGCCGATCATCGGACCCACGACGAACCCGATCCCGAACGCCGCGCCGATCGTGCCCATGCCGCGGGCCCGCTCGGCCGGCGAAGTGATGTCCGCAACGTAGGCCTGCGCCGCCGAGATATTGCCGCTCGCGAAGCCGGAGATCACGCGCGCCACGAACAGCACGGCGTACGAAGGGGCGAACGCGAACAGCACATACCCGGCGGCGTTGAACACCATGGTCGTGAGCAGGATCGGCCGGCGGCCGATCCGGTCGGACAGCCGGCCCAGCAGCGCCGTCGCGAGAAACTGCATCGCCGAAAAGACGAACACGAGGGCGCCGTAGCCGATCCCCTGCGCCCCGAAGCGCTGCGCGTACAGAGGCAGGATCGGCAGGACGATCCCGAACCCGATCAGATCGATCAGGACCGTGAAGAAAATGACGCCCAGGCGGGACCGGTCAGTGGCCACGCAACAACTCCCGCTCGATGCCATCGAGCGCCGCGCGGGCGCTTGGGTTGCCTGAGTCGAACTCGAGCCCGCGACGGAGCGCCGCCGCCGCCGCCCGGAGGTCGCCGACTAGCACGTAGGCACGCGCGAGATTGAAGTGCGCCGGCGCGAGGCTCGGGTCGATCGCGACCGCCTCCCGATACAGCGACACCGCCTCCGCGGGCCGCCCACCCCCCCCCACCAGCAGCAGCGTAGCGAGGTTGAAGTACGCGAGGGGCTCGCGCGGGTCGATCTCCAGGGCCAGGCGGAGCTGCGCGAGCGCGCCCGCCGTGTCCCCCTGCGCGGCCAGCGCGAGGCCCCAATTGACGCGCACCAGCGGCTGCGCCGCATCCGCCTCGAGGCTCCTGCGGTATTCATCGACGGCCTCGGCGTAGCGGCCGGCGTCGGCGTAGGCGAGCCCCAGGTTCAAGTGAACCCGCGGAGCGCCGGGCGACACCTCGAGCGCCTTCCGGTAGGCGACGATCGCCTGGTCCGGCTCGCCGCGGGCGCGGTAGGCGTCCGCCACGGAGCCGAGCGCGATGACCCAGCGTCGGCGCAGGGCGTCATCCTCCGCAGGCGAAAGGTCCCGGAGCGCTCGGGCGAGGAAGCGGCGCACGGAGGCGTCGTTCCCGCGCGCCAGATGCAGGCACGCGAGCGCGAGCGCGCGCACATCGAGGTCGCCGTCAGCGGCGAGCCGCTGCAGACGGCTTTCGACGTCGCGGTCGAGCGAGGGCATGTCCGGGGCGAGCCTGCTCCCGAGGAACTCCGCGAGCCCCGCAAACTGCGCGACCGGGTGGCGCGCATCCGGCTGGAGCAGCTCGCCACGCAGGATCCCCGCCACCGCGGCAGGGTGCGGCTTGAGCTCGCCCCCCCCCCCCCACCAGGCTCGCACCTGCGCGTCGAGCGCGGCCGCCGTCCGCTCGCCGTGACACTGCCCGCACGCGTTGCCGATGCCAAGCGAGTCGTCGAAGGCGGGCCGGGGAATCGCCACGGTGTGATCGGAGCGCGCGTAGCGGACGGTACGCCCGATCTCCGGCTCCTGGAGATACGGCATGTGGCATGCCACGCAGCGACTCCCCGGCGAATCCGGCCGGTGGTGCGTGTGTGCCCCCCCCCTCCCCCCGACCGGCTCCAACTTGCTCGCGTGGCACCCGACGCACTGCCCGTCGCTCAGCCGACCCGCGAGCCGCGTGCCGAACACGTCGCGGTACCCTTGCGAGTGCGGGTCATGACAATCGGTGCACTTCATGCCGCCGTTCAGATAGCAGTCGCTCGCCCGTTGGGTCTCCTGATAGGCGAACGTGCGCACCCGGCCGTCAGGAAACAGCGGCCGGTCGCCGAGCTGCGGGAAATTCAGCGCGTAGTGGCCGTCGAACCGCTTGCCGGGCAGGTACCCGGGCGCGAGCTGGTCCTTCAGGGCGTGGCACTGATAGCACACGCCGAGCGAGCGATCCTTGTCGAGCGTCGCCAGCGCTGCCATCCCGATATCGGCGGCCGAGTCGATGCGGCCCGACAGCGCCAGCGCCACGTGCCTGCGGCCCGGCCCGTGACAGGATTCGCAGTTCACCGCCAGCGACGTGAGGCGCGTCTGGTACGCCCGAGCGCGCGGATCGAAGGCGACGGAGATCTGGCTGCCGTGGCACCCCTGGCAGTTCGCGAAGCGCGGCACGTCGCCCAGGACGCGCACGGGCGGCCAGTCGCCGCAGTCGGCCAGCGCCAGATCGCGCGTGATCGGGACCCAGCCGCGATTCGCCCGTGAGTTGGTGTTGCAGAACCACACTCCTTCCCGCCGGATGAACTCGAACGGCAGAAACCGCAGCGTGCCGTCAGGGTAGCGGGTCACGAACCCTTGTGTTCCTCCGCCGCGCATGTGGCCGCCGCCCACCACCCCATCCACTCGATAGACTTGCGCCGGTCGGTCTTCCTGACGGACCGCGAAGACGTATGCGCCCGACGGCGTCAGCGACGGCGTCACGACGGCGTCCTTGAAGTGGATCTCGCTCCCGTTGAGCAGTGCGATCAGGAGACCGGAGGTCGGAGGCCCGCCGGCTCGGCCATGGGTCGAGCGCTGCCACCGGGCGTACTCGGCGGCGTGGCAGCCGCCGCAGCGCTCCGCCCCGACGAAGTCCTCGACCCGCGGACTGTCGGACCCAGCGACCGGCTGCGCCAGCCTGGGGGGTGGGGGGAGCGGGGGGAGCGTGACAGGACCGCGCATCCGGACGACGAGCACCACCGCCGCCAACACCGCCACCGCCGCGAGCGTCGCGAGCGTTCGCTTCGCCATGTCAGCGCAAGTCCGCGCGATCGTCGCGCGACCAGGCCGGCCCCCGGCAGCGGCATAGCGCACGGATGTAGCGCACCAGGGCGCGGATCTCCGCGCGGGTGAGCGTCAGGCTGAACGCCGGCATCCGGTTGCTCCGGCCCAGGACGGCACCGCCGCCGGAGATGGCGTCGTACAGCCGGTCGTTGCTACGCGCGGACATCGCCGCGGAGTCGGCGTGCACGGCGGGCGGAACGGGCAGGAACTTCGCATTCGGGCCGTCCCCCTTGCCCCGCGCGCCGTGACAGGCTGCGCAGAAGTGCGCGTACAGCGTCGGCGCACCGCGTCCGCCGGAAGGCGCGTGCGGCTGAGCGTGTGGCGCCGGAGTCACCCGGCTTCCCACGAGGTAGCTCACCACGAGGTCGGCGGTTTCCCGAGGCATCGGCGTCCGGGGCATCATCGTCCCCGGCCGCGTGCCCTCCGGGTCACGGACCATGGAGTCCACGAACGCAGCCGAGAACGCCATCCCGGGCTGCGACAGATCGGGCGCCAGCCGCGCGCCTTCACCCTCGAGCGCGTGGCACCCGAGACAGGGGAGGTGGTCGCGGATGAGCGCTCGCGCCTTCGCGCGCGCGAACGGCGAGAGCGCAGTCTGCGCGCCGGCACCGGCCGCGACCGCGCATGCGCACAACATGACGACGACGACCGTGGGACAAGGGCGCGGTCCCGGCATAGGGGCTACAATGTAACGGTCCCCGATGGGCGTGCATCGTCGGGTTCCGTTACTACGCGGCCTAAGCCCGGGGAATCACCCTGCGCCAGGACCGGCGCGACCGCCGGCAGGATGTGTGTGATGTGCGTCGGGCCCGAGCTTCTGGAGCAACGCCCCAGGTCCTCTTCCGGCCTGGGGCGTTTGCTGTCAATATCGGGCATGATCCGGCTCCTCTGCGCTCTGATCGCTTCCTGGGGGGGGGCTCAAGGCGACACTGCCAGCTTCACGCTGCGCGATTTCCGCTTCGCCAGCGGCGACACACTTCCCCTCCTGCGCGTCCACTACCGCACGCTCGGCAATCCCCGACGCGACGCCGCCGGCGTCGTGCGGAACGCGGTGCTGATCCTCCACGGCACGGGCGGCACGGGCGCCCAGTTCCTCACGCCGGTCTTCGCGGGCGAGCTGTTCGGCCCCGGCCAGCCACTCGACACCGCGACCCACTATCTGATCCTGCCCGACAACATCGGCCACGGCGCGTCCTCCAAGCCGAGCGACGGCCTGCATGCGCGCTTCCCGCACTACGACTACGGCGACATGGTGGAGGCGCAGTACCGGCTGGTGACCGAGGGCCTGCGCGTCGATCATCTGCTGCTCGTGATGGGCACGTCGATGGGCTGCATGCATTCGTGGATCTGGGCCGAGCGGCATGCGGGATTCGTGGAGGGCGTGGTGCCGCTCGCCTGCGTGCCGACCCAGATCGCGGGGCGCAACCGGATGCTGCGCAGAATGATCCTCGACGACATCCGCACCGACCCTGACTGGCGCGGTGGCGACTATGCCGCCCCGCCCCGCGGGCTGCGCGCCGCCCTGCAGATCCTCTTCGTCATGAGCAGCAGCCCGTTGCAGCTCCAGCGCACGGCCCCGACGCGGGACTCCGCCGACGCCTACATCTCCCGCTGGGTCGACGCCCGGGCTAGGGCGACGGATGCCAACGACATGCTATATCAGTTCGACGCCTCGCGCGACTACGATCCGAGGGCCGACCTGGAGCGCATCACCGTTCCCGTGCTGGCCATCAACTCCGCGGACGACGTGATCAATCCCCCCGAGTTGGGGCTGATGGAGCGCCTGATCGCCCGCGTGCCGCGCGGGCGCTACGTGCTGATCCCCACGAGCGAGATCACGCGCGGGCACGGCACCCACACCGTGGCGGCGGCCTGGAAGCAATACTTCGCGCCGTTCGCGGCGGGGCTGGAGGCGCACGCCTCGCGGTGACCGCGGCCCGCCTGCTCTTTCCCGCCGTCGTACTCCTGGTGGGATGCGCCGGCCGCGGCCCGCGTGGCGGCCGGGACCTGCCGGCCGTGGACGCGCTCTTCACCGACTACACGGGACCGAGCGTGCCCGGCGCGAGCGTCGTCGTCATCCAGGACGGCCGGGTGATCCTGCGCCGTGCCTTCGGGATGGCGGACCTCGGCCAGCACATCCCCGCGACACCGGCAACCGACTATCGCCTTGCCTCCCTCACCAAGCAGTTCACGGCGATGGCGGTCATGCTGCTCGCGCGGGATGGCAAGCTCGGCTACGACCAGCACGTTCGCGACATCCTCCCGGAGCTGCCGCCCGCAGCTCGGCCGGTCACCATCCGCAACCTGCTGAATCACACCTCGGGCCTGTGGGACTACGAGGACCTGATCCCCGACACCCAGACGGTCCAGGTGAGCGACCACGACGTGCTGGCGCTGCTCGCGCGCCGGGACACGGGGTACTTCGCGCCGGGCATGCAGTACCGCTACAGCAATTCGGGCTATGTGCTCTTGGGTTTGGTCGTGGAGCGGGTCTCCGGAATGTCGCTCCCGCGGTTCCTCCATGCGCGCCTCTTCGCCCCCCTCGGCATGACCGCCACGGTGGCGCACGTGGAAGGCGCGGACACGGTGCCGAACCGCGCATATGGCTACACGCCAAACCCCACCGGTTTCACGCCGAGCGACCAGAGCGTGACCAGCGCGACGCTCGGGGATGGCGGGGTCTACACGAGCGTGGACGACCTCGTCCGCTGGGATCAGGCCCTCGACGGCGCTTCGCTCGTGGACACGGCCACGCTGCGGCTCGCCACGACGCCGCCCGAACTCCCGAGCGGCGCGCTCAGCCAATACGGGTTCGGGTGGTTCGTGGACACCTATCGCGGGGAGCGGCGCTGGCGACACACCGGGGAGACAAGCGGGTTCCGCAACGCCATCCAACGCTTTCCCGATCGGCGGTTCACGGTCTTCGTGCTGACGAACCGCAACGGGGGAGAGCCCGGCACGATCGCCGAGCGGCTCGCGGACCTGCTGCTGTTCCGCAGCAAGTCCACCCCCTAACGCCGGGTTGCCGCGGGGCGTAACTTGGCAATGGGACGTCCATTCTTACCGGGAGTGAACTGCATGCGTCTCGCATCGTCGGTCGTCACGGGAACGCTGGCCGTCGGCCTGGCAGCGGCCGCCGCGCAGGGGCAGGTCGCGGCAACGCCTCCCCCCCCCCCTTCGCCCGATCCGCAGCCGCTCGCCGTGGGTACCGTCGCGCCGGACTTCGTTCTCCCCGGCGCCACGCGTTACGGCGTGCTCCGGGCACCCATCCGCCTGAGCGACTTCAAGGGGAAGACGGTCGTGCTGGCGTTCTTCTTCAAAGCGCGAACGCGTGGCTGAACGATCCAAATGAACGCGTACCGTGATCAGTACGCGCAGCTGTTCAGAGGTGGACGGAACGTGGTGCTGATCGCGATCAGCGCCGATGTGGACACGGCCCAGGCCTCCTGGGCGCGCGATTCCGAGTTCCCGTACCTGTTCGCGAGCGACACCGGCTCAGCGGTGGGCAAGCAGTTCGGCGCCTACCTCGGCAAGTACAAGCTCGACAACCGAACGCTGTTCGTGATCGGGCCGGACGGGAAGATCGCCACTGTGATGGCGCCGTTCCGGGAAATCGACCCGACGGCGTATACGGACCTCGCCGCCGCCATCAACAAGCTGGTGCCGGCGGACTCGACTAGGAACTAGAGGCGCAGAGGCGCAGAGGCACCGACGGGAGGCCTAACCTCTCGGCTTCTGTGCCTCTGTGCCTCTGAGGCTTCTCTTCACCGCCTCCTCAATATTCTGGTCCGCGCCTGTCCCCGTGTAGACCACTCGCCCCTTCGCATCGAGCACCACCACGTACGACGTGGAGGGCGCCTGGAAGGCGCGCGTCGCACGGCCGTCGGTGTCCCATAGGATCGGGAAGGGCATCGCATGGGCAGCCTGGTGGCGGCGGATCGAGCCCTTGCTCTGGTTCACCGCCACGGCGACGACGAGAAACAGCACCCGGTCGCCGTACTTCTGGTGGGCCGCCTCCATCCGCGGGAGCAGCGCCTTGCAGAGCGGACACCACGTCGCCCAGAACTCGACGAGCAAGGGTCGCTTGCCGACGTACGCCCCTAGGTCCACCGGCCTGCCGTCCAGATCTTCGATCTGCGCGGCGGGCGGCACCGCGCCGACCGGCAGCCCGATGTCGTCCTCTTCCTGGGCCGCCAAGGCCCCCGCCCCGGCGCCGAGTCCGACCCCGAGCAGGGTGGCGGCCACGCACCACGCACCACGCAGCCTCATAACACCTGTCCCATCTGTATGAAGTAATACTCCGCCATCGCGAGAAGGATCGCTCCGGCGGCTCGTTTCACCCACACCATCCACGGGCCCGAGCGCGGCAGGGCCGCCAGCGTTCCAGAAAAGATCCCCACGACCGCGAGCAGCGCGGTCATGCCGAGCGAGAAGACGAAGAGATACACGAAGCCGAGCACCCCGCTCCGCGTGGCGGCGACCCAGGTGAGCACGGCCGCGAACGCCGGCGCCCCGCACGGCGCCGCGACGATGCCCGAGGTCGCGCCGAGCAGGAACACCGCTGGATACGATCCCCCGCCCAGACTCCCGGCCCACGCCAGCAGCCGCCGGGGGGCCGACACCGGAAACACGTCCAGCATAGCCAGCCCGAACAGCAGCAGCAGGTTCCCGATGGCGAACCGCGCCCAGGGATTCGACCCCACGGTGCCGAACAGCGATCCCGAGAGTCCGGCGAGCAGGCCGAGCACGCCATAGAACAATGCCAGGCCGGTGACGTAGGTCAGCGTCAGGCCCACCGCGCGCCGCCGCGAGGTCGCCGTCCCGACGCTGCCCGCGAGCAGCCCCGCGGTGATCGGGATCATCGGGTAGATGCACGGGGAAAGGCTGGTCAGGAGGCCGGCGCCGAACAGAGTCGCCACGGCGACCAGTGGGTGGTGCTGCAGCGCGTCCGACACTCCGGCCGGCAGGGCGAGGAACGGAGGCACTTCAAATTGTAGCATTGCTACATCCCTGCCGTTGGCGAGATCGGCGGCCCTGGCGTAGCTTCACCGGGCGACGCAGGTCTGAGGAGCGCTGGCATGAACATCCCATCTCTTTCATTCTGCATTCTTGGCTCGGCGGCCCTCGCTTGGGCGTGCGGCGCCGGGACCGGCGCGACGGCCACCGGGCGTCCGGCGCCGTCCCGGAGTCGCAGCAGCAACATCATCACGGCCGACGAGTTGAGCCGCGTTTCCGCGACCTCCTTGGACGAGGCCGTGCGCACGCTGCGTCCCACCTGGCTCCGCAATTCCCCGTCGACCATCCGTCCCGACGCCGAAGGCACGGTCGTCGTCTACCAGGACCGCGTACGCCTCGGCGGCCTGGAGAGCCTGCGGCAGATCAACCCCACTCAGGTGAAAGAGGTGCGCTACTACGCTCCCTCCGAAGCCGAGGCGCGTTTCGGCCCCGGGCATCTGCACGGGGCGATCGAAGTGACGAGCATCACCGGGCGTTAGGCGGGACTGATGCGCGGTCTGCTGCTGCTGCTCACGCTCGCCGCCGCCTGCGGCGGCCGCACCCGGCCGGACAATCGCGGACCCGCCGTCGGCGGGGACGTCATCCTATCGGATGAGCTGCGCCAGGTTCAAGTGTCCGACCTGTGGACCGCGCTGCAGCACTTGCGCCCCAACTGGTTCCGCCGCAGCCCGTCGGTGGTGCGCGGACGGGGAGATCTCCTCGTCGTCGTGGATCGCGTGCCCCAGGGCGGCAGCAACACGCTGCGCCAGATCCCCCTCGGCGCCGTTCTGGTCGCCCGGTATTTCTCGCCGACGGAGGCCACGGCCCTCTTCGGGTATAGCGCGCTGTACGGCGCCATCGTGGTATCCACCGCCCCACGCTAGGATGCCCGGCGTCAGCGGTACCCCGCCGCCTGCAAGCTGAACAACTCCGCGTACAGCCCGCCGCGTGCCAGCAGCTCCTCGTGCGTCCCCTGGTCCACCAGCTCCCCGCCCTGCAGCACCAAGATCCGATCCGCCATCCGCACCGTTGAGAAACGGTGGCTGATCAGCACCGCCATGCGGCCTCTGGTGAGCTCGGCAAACCGCAGGAACACCTCGTATTCGGCGCGCGCATCGAGGGAGGCCGTCGGCTCGTCGAGGATCAGGACTTGGGCGTCGCGCATGTAGGCGCGGCCCAGCGCCACCTTCTGCCACTCGCCCCCCGAGAGCTCCACGCCGCCGTCGAAGCGGCGCCCGAGCATCTGGTCGTAGCCCTTCTCCAGCCGCGTCGCCACCGCGTCGGCCCGACTGCGGCGCGCGGCTTCGCGGATCCTGGCGTCATCGTCGAGCTGCTCGACCTGGCTCACCCCGATGTTCTCCTTCATGATGAAGTCGTAGCGCACAAAATCCTGGAAGATGACCCCGATGTTCTTGCGCAGGCTCGCGAGGTCGAACTCGCGCAGGTCCACCCCGTCGAGCAGGATCCGGCCTTCGTCCGGGTCGTACAGCCGCGCCAGCAGCTTCACGAGCGTGGTCTTGCCCGCTCCATTTTCCCCCACCAGCGCCAGCCGCTCGCCGGGCGGCAGCGCGAAGCTGAGATGCCGCACCGCCCAGCGCTCGGACCCGGGGTAGCGAAAGCCCACGTCCTGGAACTCGAACCCGCGGCGGATCGGCGCCGGCACGGCGCGCGCGCCGGGCGTGGACACGACTCGGGGCCGCACGTCGAAGAAGGTGAACAGGTCGCCCAGATAGAGGCTCTGCTCGTAGATCTGCGACAGATTGAGCAAGATATTTTGGATCAGGTCCCGGCTCTGCCGGAACGAGCCGGCCAGGAACGTCAGGACGCCGATGGTATAGCGTCCGAGGACCGTGAAATAGATGATCACCGCATAGGCGGCGTAATAGCCCACCGTGCCGACCGTCACGAGCAGGGTCGACACGACGTTGCGGCGCACCGCCAGCCGCTTGTTCTCTTCGTAGAACTCGTCGGACAGCTTGGCGTAACGGCCGATCAGGAAGTCCGACAGCCCGAAGAGCTTCACTTCCTTGGCCGACTCGTCCGACGCGCCCATGTAGCGCAGGTAGTCGAGCAGCCGGCGCTCGGGCGTCCACTGGAACAGCAGCGAATAGCCGAGCGAGGCGTAGTGGGCTTCGCCGAGGAAGGACGGCACCACCGCCACCGCGAGGAGCAGCAGCAGCCACGGCTGCTGCACCAGGAGCACCGCCGCGAGGGAGATGAGTGTCACCAGGCTCTGCCCCGTCCCGAGCAGCAGCGCGAACAGACCGATCCGGCCCACGGTCTGGCGGCGCGCGCGCTCCAGATGGTCGTACGTCTCGGAGTCCTCGAACTGGGCGAGGTCGAGCGTTGCCGCGTGCTGCATCAGCCGCACGCTGATGCGGTTGGCGAACAGGTCGCCGAGCAGGCTCTCGATCAGCGACGAGAGGCGCGCGAGCCCTTCTCCGACCACCGCGATCCCGAATTCGAGCGCGACCAGGCCGCCCAGCGCCACGTAGTCCACCGGCCGGTGGCCGGCGTGCGCCCCCATCGCCGCGACCACCCCATCGATGATCAGCTTGCCGACCCACAGCACCGCGAGGGGCACGAACGAGCGGATCGCCCGCAGCACCAGGATGCCGAGGGTGTAGCCGCGGTGCGTGTGGAACACCAACCGCACCAGCGGCGGGACGTGCTTCAGCGCTTCGAGCCGCTGGCTCCAGGTCACGGGCCCACCGTCGGGCCCGGACCGTAAGCTCTTGCGCCGGGACCGAATACCGTGCAAGGGGAAACGGGGTGTCGTCACGCTGGTTAACTTCGCCTCTGGAGGCTCGTCCGTATAGTCGTATGGTATCGCACCTGCTGCTGGCCCTTCTCCTCCAGGGCGCGGGAGCGCCGTCGTCTCGCGCGCTCACCCCGCGGGATTCCGCGTTCCACGCCCTGAACCGTCTCGCCTACGGCCCGCGCCCCGGCGAGGTGGACAGCGTCGCGCGGTTCGGGGTGATGCGCTGGATCGAGCGGCAGCTCGACCCCGGCCGCATCTCCAACGCCGGCCTCGCCGAGCGTGAGCGGCAGTTCCAGCTCCTCGACCTGAGCCAGGACGACCTGGCCCGGCTCTACCTCGAGGCGCAGCGCGCCCGCCAGGAGCGGCTCCGCGCCGACAGTATGGCGCGCGCCGGCGCCGACGCGGCCGACCAGACCCCCGAAGCGCTGCGCGCGCGGCGCATCGCCGGCGAGTTCCAGGAGCTCGCCGTCGTGCGGGCCGCGCTGTCGGAGCGCCAGCTCGAGGAAGTGATGGTCGACTTCTGGACCAATCACTTCAACGTCTTCTTCGGGAAGGGCGCCGACCGGTTCCTCACCCCGTCCTACATCGAGCAGACGATCCGGCCGAACGCACTGGGCAAGTTCGCGGACCTGCTCATCGCCACCGCGAAGAGTCCGGCGATGCTGTTCTACCTCGACAACGCCGAGAGCGTGGCGCCCGGTTCCGTCCCCCCGCAGCTCGCGCGGCTCCAGGCCCGGACCCAGTTCGGCCTCTCCCCGTGGCGCCGGGTCTTCCTTGATCCCATGGGCCCGATGCGGGCCGACTCCATGCGCCAGCGCGCCCTCCAGCGGTTGCCCAAAGGCCTCAACGAGAACTACGCCCGCGAGCTGATGGAGCTGCACTCACTCGGCGTGGACGGCGGCTACACGCAGCAGGACGTGATCAACGTCGCCCGCATCTTCACGGGGTGGAGCCTCGAGCGACCCCAGCAGGGGGCCGGATTCGTCTTCAACGATTGGGCCCACGACTACGGCGAGAAGATCGTCCTGGGCGTGAAGTTCCCGGCCGGCCACGGCATGGACGAAGGGCTGCGACTGCTGAAGCTGTTCGCTAACGAGCACGCGACGATGCACCATCTCGGCCGGCAGCTGTGCGCACGCTTCGTGGCCGACGACCCACCGGACGGCTGCGTGGACGACGCGGTGGCGGCCTGGCACCGCTCCGGCGGAGACATCCGCGAAGTGCTGCGGGCGATCTTCCGCGGTCCCGACTTCTGGGCGCCGCAGAACGTGGACGCGAAGCTCAAGACCCCGCTCGAATTCGTGGTGAGCGCGGTGCGGGCCGTCGGCGCGGATCCCGACACCACGCCGCGCCTCGCCCAGGTCGTGGCCCGCCTCGGCGAACCCCTGTATCAACACGTAGCGCCCGACGGCTACCCCGAGCGGGAGGAAGACTGGGTGAACAGCGGCGCGCTGCTCGCTCGCATGAACGCGGCGGTCGCGCTGGCGAGCGGCAAGCTCCCCGGCGTCACCATCAACCTTGACGCGATCGCGCCGGCGAGCGCCGACCCCGACCAGCTCATCGCCGCGATCGACGACAAGATCTTCGCCGGCCGACTGAGCCCGCACACCAGGCAAGTGATTCGCGACCAGCTGGCCGACGTGCCCGACCCGGAGCAGGCCCGGACGCTGGCCATCGGGCTCGCGTTGGGCGGGCCGGACTTCCAGAGGCAATGAGGATGACAATCAACAGACGCGTCTTCGTGAAATCGGGCGGGATCGCCCTCTTCAGTTTGGGGCTCGACCCGCTGTTCCTGGCTCGCGCGGCGTTTGCATCCGTCCGCCCGACCACCGGTCCGCCCGACCGCCCGATTCTCGTCTGCCTCTTCCAGCGCGGCGCCGTGGACGGCCTCAACATGATCGTGCCGCACGGCGACGGCCTCTACTACCAGGAGCGGCCGCGCATCGCCGTGCCGGCGAAGGACGTGGTGGATCTGGACGGTTATTTCGGGCTGCACCCGAGCCTCGCCGCCTTGAAGCCGTTGTGGGACAACAAGAGTCTGGCCGCGGTGCACGCCATCGGCTCGCCTGACTCGACGCGCAGTCATTTCGACGCGCAGGACTACATGGAGAGCGGCACGCCGGGCGTGAAGGCCACACCGGACGGCTGGCTCAACCGCTACTGCCAGCACGACCGCGAGCATCAGAACACCCCGTTCCGGGCCGTCGCGTTCGGGCCGCAGCTGCCGCGCGTCCTCGCGGGTAGCGCGCCGAGCCTGGCGATCGACGACCTCCAGGCGTTCGGGATCCGCGTGCCGCAAGAGGCCGCGCGCGACCGCCTCGCCCGCGCCTTCGAGGCGCTGTACGAGGGCTCGGCCACCGGTCTGCTCGCCTCGTCTTCGCAGGAGGGCTTCGAGGCCATGCAGATGCTGAAGCAGGTGAACCCCAGCCAATACCAGCCCGCCAACGGCGCCGACTATCCGCGCGCCCGGCTGGGCCGCTCACTGCTGCAGATCGCCCAGCTCATCAAGGCCAAGATCGGCGTGCAGATCGCCTTCGCCGACGTCACCGGCTGGGACACCCACGTGAACCAGGGCGCGAGCGAAGGGCAGCTCGCCGCCCGGCTGAAGGAGCTGGGGGACGGCCTCGCCGCCTTCGCCCAGGACCTGGGCGAGCAGATGCGCGACGTCGTGGTGCTCACGATGTCCGAGTTCGGCCGGACCATCCGGGAGAACGGCAACAGCGGCACCGACCACGGCCACGCCACGGCGATGCTGGTGCTGGGCGGCACGGTGAACGGCGGGCAGGTCCTGGGGAAGTGGCCCGGCTTGGGTCCCGAGAAGCGCTTCGAGGGTCGCGACGTCGCCGTGACGACCGACTTCCGCGACCTGTTCGGCGAGATACTCGCTCGACACCTTGGCGCGGCGGACTTGGCACCGGTGTTCCCGGGTTATGCCGTCGACCCGACGCGGTTCCTCGGCGCGATTCGGGCATAACACCGTAAGGAGGACGACGTAAGGGAGACGGCGTAGGGAGGATACGTTTTCTCCTTACGCCGCTCTGTATACGCTTCCTCCCTACGACGTGGCATTTAGTCGACGGGAACTACATCGAAATCCAGCTTCTCCGCCCCCCGGATCACTGTGACGGTGGTGGTTGCCCCAATCATCTCCGCCGCCAGCAACCGGTGCAGATCGTCGATGCCGCTCACCGGCCGACCGGCGAAGCCGACGATGATGTCGCCCTCCCGCACTCCCGCGGCTCCAGCAGGGCTGCCCGCGTCGACACCCGTCACCAGAATGCCGCCCCGGGAGTCCAGGCCGTGCGCCCGCACGGCGAGGCGCAGCAGCGGCACGTTCTGGCCCGCCACGCCGAGGCGGGCGCGCCGGATCTTCCCGTGGCTGATCAGTTGCCCGGCCACGAACTTCGCGGTATTGATCCCCACCGCGAAGCAGATGCCCTGCGCCGGGAGAATGACCGCCGTGTTCACGCCGACGACCTCGCCCCGACTGTCCGCGAGCGGGCCACCCGAGTTGCCCGGATTGAGCGCCGCGTCGGTCTGGATCACGTCGTCGATCAGGCGGCCGGTAACGGAGCGCAGCGAGCGCCCCAAGGCGCTCACGACGCCCGCGGTGACGCTGCTGTGAAAGCCCAGCGGGTTGCCGATCGCGATCACGAGCTGGCCCACGCGCAGCGCCTCGGAGTCCCCGAGCGGCGCGACCGGGAACGGCCCGTCCCCCGCCCCCCCGCCCGCGGACACGCGCAGCACCGCCAAGTCGGTCTCCGGATCCTCCCCGACCAGCGTGGCGGCGAGCCGCCGTCCGTCGGCGATCACCACCTCCATCCTCGTCGCCTCGTGCACCACGTGGCTGTTCGTCAGCACGAATCCATCCGGAGTAAACACGAAGCCCGACCCCTGGCCGGGCCGCGCGCCCGCCCCCCGCCCGTCCCGTCCGCCGCCGCGGCGCCCCCGACTGACGGCCTGCCGCACCTCGATTTTGACCACGGCCGGACCCACACGCTCCGCGGCGTCGACCACGGCACGGGAGTAGGCGTCGAGCAGATCCTGGTTCTGTGTCGCCGTCATATCGTGGTAACGCCACTGGGTTCCAGCGGCGGCGTACCGCGCTGCCGTTTCTCGTGATATGCTATCCAGGTGATCGAGCCCGTGCCCCAGCTGTTGGCCGCCGCCACCGCCGCCCGGACCTTCAAGGCGTTCTGGCAATCGGCCGCCCAGATCCTCAGCGAGCGGTGGGGAGGAGCGCGGGTGCGGCTCACTTACGCGGGGTTGCACGAATCCGCAATGGCGCTGGCCGGGCACGGTTCGGCCGGCCCACCGCGGGAGTGCGAGTGGGTCGACGCCGAGGGGCGTCGCGTGCGGCTCGAGGTCGAAACCGACCGCGATCCCCCCCCTCCGCTCGAAGGGCTCACAGAGATCGTCGGCCGCCTCGCGCTGATGGTCGCCCACCGCCTCGACCTGGAGCGGGACCGCCGCCTGGGCGCTTTCCTCATGGAGCTGTCCCGCTGGCTGCTCGCCGCTCCCGAGCGGGACCTGATGCTGCGCTACACGATGCAGAGCGTCATGAGTCTGGTGGACGCGCAAGGCGCCTACGTGGCGCTGCGCGAGCCGGGCGGGGACACGTTACGCGTCGTGACGGCCATCGGCACGGGCGTGGAGATGCACGGCATCGAGTTGCCGCTCGAGGCCAGCGTCTCGGGTCGCGTGGTGCGCACCGGCCAGCCCGTGAACACCGAGAACATCCTCGCTGAGCCCGACAGCTACACCCCGGCCGACCTGTCTCGCGCCGCCCGCGCGGCCATGATCGTGCCGCTCCGCACTTCCGCCGGCGTCGTCGGCGCGGCGGGAGTTATCCGCTACCTGCAGCTGGGCGCACAAGAGCCGCCCCCGCCGTTCGGGCTGGTGGAGCTGCACTACTTCACCGCCGTCGCGGCGCACATCGCCGGGGGCCTCGAGCTCACCCAGGCCGTCACGGCCACGCGGGAGGCCGCGACGCGCGCGGCCGCGATGGTGAACGGCAGTCCCCTGCCGCTCGCCCTGGTCAACAGCGTCGGCCGGGTGCAGCAGCTCAACGAAGCGGGGCGCCGCGTGTTCGGGCTGGGCAAAGTGGGGGACGCCATGGGACGCACCATCGAGAAGCTCGGCCTCTCCTCCAGCGGGACTCCCTTCGCCGACGTCCTCTTCGCCGCCGCCCGCTCGGCGCCCTGGCACGGCCGGGTCGTGGTCGTCCAGCCCTCCGGCGACCGCCGCATCTGCGACTGCACCGCGACGGTGCTCTCAGGCCTCGGCTCCGACGACGTTCTGGTAGCCCTCTACGACCGCACCGACGAGCTGCGCGCCCAGCGCGAGCTGATCGCGCGAGAGAAACTGGCCACCGTGGGGGAAATCGCGAGCGGCGTCGCCCACGAGGTGAACAACCCCCTCGCCGCGATCCGCATGGAAGCCGAGCTGCTCAAGCGCGCCACCCGCGACCCGGACGCCGACGCCGCGGCCACGACCATCGTACGCGAGGTGGACCGCGCCGCTCGCATCGTGCGCAGCCTGCTGCGCCTGGCGCGCCGCAGCGACACCGACCCCGTGCGGGTGCAGCTCAACGAGCTGGTGCGGGACGTCGCGGAGATCCGCCAGCGCGTGCTGCGGGCCGACAACGTGGAGCTGCGGACCGAGCTCGACATGGCCGCCCCCCCGATCCTCGGGCTCGGCCAGGAGCTGCAGCAGGTGGTGATCAACCTGGTGACGAACGCCGAGCACGCCGTGCGCCGGGTCAGGCCGGCGGTCATCCAGCTCACGACCAAAGCGCGCGAAGGAGGAGGGTGGGTGCGGCTCACGGTGGAGGACTCCGGCCCAGGGGTGGCTCAGGAGATCCGGAACCGCATCTTCGACCCGTTCTTCACGACGAAGGACCCCGACGAGGGTACGGGGCTAGGGCTTTCGATCTGTCAGCGCGTGGTGGCGGAGGTGGGAGGGAAGATTTCGCTCGAGGACTCGGAAGCGCTGGGCGGCGCGAAATTCGTGGTCGACCTCCCGGCGGCCCCGGAACGCATGGAAACAACCGCCATCGGGTGACCATCCCTCCCTCGTCACCCTTCGAGGATGCGCCGGCGGTAGTAGGCCAGCGTGATGGCGCCGTACACGCCGATCGCGAGCAGCAGGGCCCCCAAACGCCAGTCGGCGCCCAGCTTCCACAGGCCGACCACCGCGTACGCGACGCTGGCGACGAAACCCAGCGCGACCACTTCCTTGCGAGCCATGAGGATGCCGAAGACGTAGCCCCAGCTGAACCCCGCGAGGGCGAGCATGGGTAGGCCGAGCCGCAGGATGTGACCGGGATCGATGAGATTGAGCCCACCGGCGAATGCGCAGAACAGGCCGATCACGGTGTACGTGGCCAGGTGCAGCGCCAGAGGCAATGGGACGGTCTCAGTGTGTTGGAAGCTCATGGTAACAGGAGTTCCGGGACGGCGGTAAAATATACAGGATGCGAGCGACACGCACCTATCTCGAGCTGACCACCTCAAGCGGGTTCCGCCCGGCCTTCGGGCACTTTCCGGACGTCACGCTGGCTCGGGTGCTCGCAGCCGACGCCACCCCCGAGCTGTACCGCCACTGCTACCGCAGCGTGGGGGAGGTCTTCCGCTGGCGCGACCGCTGGAACTGGGGCGACGAGCAGATCCGCGCCCACCTGGCGGACCCGGCCATTTCGCTGTACGTGGCGACGCGCATTGGCGGGGGAGGAGAGGCCTTGGTCGGCTGGTACGAGCTGCGGCGCGTGGCCGAGGACGACTCGGTCGAGATCGCCTACTTCGGCCTCGTGCCGGCCGAGCTCGGCCGGGGACTGGGCAAACATCTGCTCTCCTGCGCCGTGGGCGACGCCTGGGCGCTGGGCCCCCAGCGGGTCTGGCTGCACACCTGCACGCTGGACCACCCGAACGCGCTGCCGAACTACACGACACGCGGGTTCGTGCCCTACAAAACCGAGGAGTACGAGGTGGCGGAATGCTGACAGAAGGCGTGCGGAGAGCAGCGTAGCGACGAAAGGCGCAACGAGCACTACGTGTCTTTCGGCGGGCGTGCGTAAAGTCGGCCGCTCATTTTGATCACGAGGGCCGTCCTGCACTCCAACCGGACGATGGCTCTTGTTCTGGCGGGGTCGATTCGCCGCGCAATTTCCAGCTGGGTTCTCAGTTCCTGCGCCGAGCCCCGGGCGTAGACCAGGAATCGCCGGAACTCTGGGAGGGTGCCCCGGCCGCAGGCTTCGGCGATGTTCGAAGGGACCGAGAGTGCGGCCCGCACGAGTTGATCTCCCCGATCACGCGCACCTGGGCCGTGAAACGAGCGAGCCAGTACGACCGCGTCGACCACGAGCGTGGCAGCCAACTGGTGAAGCCGAAGCCGGCCAACGTGAGCGCGCATGGCCATCCCGGCACGGTAGGCTCCTGGAGGGAGAATCACGTACCATCCTTACGCATCTCGCATCCGCTTTTCTCCTTACGCTGTTGATTGCGCTATGCGGAGGGCCGGATGGGCTGCGGCGGATCGGACCCTAGACTAGATTCTCTCGCGTGAACATTCAGATACCCAAGAAGAACGTGCCGGCCGAGCTCGGCCGGGGACTGGGCAAACATCTGCTCTCCTGCGCCGTGGGCGACGCCTGGGCGCTGGGCCCCCAGCGGGTCTGGCTGCACACCTGCACGCTGGACCACCCGAACGCGCTGCCGAACTACACGACACGCGGGTTCGTGCCCTTCAAAACCGAGGAGTACGAGGTGGCGGAATGCTGACAGAAGGCGTGCGGAGAGCAGCGTAGCGACGAAAGGCGCAATGAGCACTACGTGTCTTTCGGCGGGCGTGCGTAAAGTCGGCCGATCATTTTGATCACGAGGGCCGTCCTGCACTCCAACCGGACGATGGCTCTTGTTCTGGCGGGGTCGATTCGCCGCGCAATTTCCAGCTGGGTTCTCAGTTCCTGCGCCGAGCCCCGGGCGTAGACCAGGAATCGCCGGAACTCTGGGAGGGTGCCCCGGCCGCAGGCTTCGGCGATGTTCGAAGGGACCGAGAGTGCGGCCCGCACGAGTTGATCTCCCCGATCACGCGCACCTGGGCCGTGAAACGAGCGAGCCAGTACGACCGCGTCGACCACGAGCGTGGCAGCCAACTGGTGAAGCCGAAGCCGGCCAACGTGAGCGCGCATGGCCATCCCGGCACGGTAGGCTCCTGGAGGGAGAATCACGTACCATCCTTACGCATCTCGCATCCGCTTTTCTCCTTACGCTGTTGATTGCGCTATGCGGAGGGCCGGATGGGCTGCGGCGGATCGGACCCTAGACTAGATTCTCTCGCGTGAACATTCAGATACCCAAGAAGAAACTCATCATCGCGGGCATTGTGGTCGCGCCCGTCTTGCTGCTCGTCCTGTACACCTGGTCCAGCCTCAGCTGGAGCTACTCGGCGGGGGAACGAGCTGGCTATGTGCAGAAGTTCTCCAAGAAGGGATGGGTCTGTAAGACCTGGGAGGGAGAGCTGGCGATGGTCTCGATCCCGGGCACCACCCCCGAGAAGTTCTACTTCACCGTGCGCGACGACGCGGTGGCGCAGCGGATCAACCAGTCGCTCGGCAAGCGGGTGGCGATCAGCTACCACCAGCACAAAGGCGTCCCCTCGAGCTGCTTCGGAGAGACCGAGTACTTCGTGTCGGACGTGAAGGTCGTCACCATCTCGGCGCCCTGGACAAAGCGGGCCTCCCGGTCGCCCGCCTCCCCTACTCCCTGAAGATCCTGCTCGAGAACCTGCTGCGCCTGGAGGACGGACGCACCGTGCGCCGCGAGGACGTCGAGAAGCTCGCCCGCTGGGACCCCAAGAAGGTGCCCGACGAGGAGATCGCCTTCATGCCGGCACGCGTGCTGATGCAGGACTTCACCGGCGTGCCGGCGGTGGTGGACCTGGCGGCGATGCGTGACGCGATGGCGCGGATGGGCGGGAACCCGAAGACCGTCAACCCGCTGCTCCCGGCCGAGCTCGTGATCGACCATTCGGTGATCGTGGACGAGTTCGGCACCATGACCGCCTTCCAGGTGAACGCACAGAAGGAGTTCGAGCGCAACCGCGAGCGTTACGCCCTGTTGCGCTGGGCCCAGCAGACGTTCCAGGGATTCCGGGTGGTGCCACCCGACACCGGGATCGTTCACCAGGTGAACCTCGAATACCTGGCACGAGTCGTCTTCACTTCGGACACCCAGGCTTACCCCGATACCCTCGTCGGCACCGACTCCCACACCACGATGATCAACGGCCTGGGCGTGCTCGGCTGGGGCGTGGGCGGAATCGAGGCCGAGGCGGCGATGCTCGGCCAGCCGGTCTCGATGCTGATCCCCCAGGTCGTGGGGTTCCGGCTCACGGGCCGGCTCGCCGAGGGCGCCACCGCTACCGATCTCGTCCTCACCGTGACGCAGCTGCTGCGCAAGAAGGGCGTCGTCGGAAAATTCGTGGAGTTTTACGGCCCGGGGGTCGCCACGCTGCCGCTCGCCGACCGCGCGACCCTCGGCAACATGGCGCCGGAATACGGGGCCACGGTGGGGATCTTCCCGGTGGACCAGGAGACGCTGCGCTACCTCGAGTTCACGGGTCGTCCCCCCGAGCAGGTCCGGTTGGTCGAAGCCTATATGAAGGAACAGGGCCTGTTCCATACGCCGGACGCCCCCGAGCCCGTCTACTCCGACACGCTTGCCCTCGACCTCGGCACGGTGGAGCCGAGCCTCGCCGGGCCGCGGCGGCCGCAGGATCGGGTGTCCCTGCGTGAGGTCGGGAAGAGCTTCCTCGAAGCGTTGCCGACCCTAATGAAGCCGACGTCCACCGTCGCGGCGCCGCCTCCCACCAACGGCCGCTGGGAGGCCGAAGGGGGCGCCGTGGCGACCGCCGCCCTAGCGCCCGCCAAGCGTCGCACGCACGTGAGCCTCAAGCTCGACGGCCAGGAATGCGAGCTGCGGCACGGCTCGGTGGTGATCGCCGCGATCACGAGCTGCACGAACACTTCCAACCCGTCGGTGATGATCGCCGCCGGCCTGCTCGCGAAGAAGGCGGTGGAGCGGGGCTTGCGGTCCCGGCCGTGGGTGAAGACGAGCCTGGCGCCGGGCTCCAAGGTGGTGACGGAGTACCTCGATCGGGCCGGGCTCACGCCCTCTCTCGAGCAGCTGCGCTTCCACCTGGTCGGCTACGGATGCACGACCTGCATCGGCAACTCGGGACCGCTGCCCGAGGCCGTCTCCGCCGCCATCGCCGAGGGCGAGCTCGTCACCTGCGCCGTGCTCAGCGGCAATCGCAACTTCGAGGGCCGCATCCAGCAGGAGGTGCGCGCCAATTACCTCGCCTCTCCCCCCCTCGTCGTGGCGTACGCCCTCGCCGGACGCATCGACATCGATCTCCACAGCCAGCCGCTCGGCACCGGCAAGGACGGCAAGCCCGTCTATCTGCGCGACATCTGGCCGTCGGCCAAAGAGGTGGACGACGTAGTCCGACGCTCGATCAAGTCGGCGATGTTCAAGAAATCCTACGGTGAGGTGTTCGCGGGCGACGAGCGCTGGAACGGCCTGCCGGTGCCCAAGGGCGATCGCTTCGCTTGGGAGCCGGACTCGACCTACATCCGCCAGGCTCCCTACTTCGATGACATGCCCGAGACTCCCGGGCCGATCACCGACATCCGCGGCGCGCGGGTGCTGTGCCTGCTCGGCGACAGCATCACCACCGACCACATTTCGCCCGCCGGCTCAATCCGTAAGACCAGCCCCGCGGGCCAGTACCTCGTCGCGCGCGGCGTCGAGCCGCTGGACTTCAACTCCTACGGCTCACGCCGCGGCAATCACGAGGTGATGGTGCGCGGCACGTTCGCCAACGTGCGGCTCAAGAACCTACTCGCCCCCGGCACCGAGGGGCCGGTCACCGTCCACCTCCCGGACGGTGAGCAGATGACCATCTTCGACGCCTCCGTCAAGTACAAGGCCGCAGGGACGCCCCTGATCGTGCTCGCGGGCAAAGAGTACGGCTCGGGCTCCTCGCGCGATTGGGC
>QHUY01000037.1:22850-23383 GCA_003223415.1 Gemmatimonadota bacterium | reverse complement strand
CCCCCGGGCGCGCCGAGCCCCGGAGGATTGGCGTAGCCAAGCGCGTCGGTGGTGAGCGTGACCGAGCGGTAGCGGCGGGCCGCGGGGATGTTGCCGATCGCCGACAGGTTGCCGTAGGTGCGGTCGTTGTGGTAGCGGGTGTTCGGGAGGAAGGGGGCGTCCTCGCCCGGCGTGCGGACGGCCTCCCAGGCGCGGAAGCTGAAGCGATCGTGGGGCAGCGCGCGGAGCGCGAGATCGGCGACGGCGGCGCACGCGAGCGTGGCGGGAATGAGGACGCCGACCCGCATCACTCGCTCCAGCGTCGCCAGTGCCCCCGCTCCGGTGCGCATCGGATCAGAACTGGAAATAAAGGAAGGGCATGCGCGGCCCGCCGTAGATGACGACGAGACTCAGCACGAACAGCGCGGCGAGCGCCGCCGCCGTCAGCGGCCGCCATTCGTGTCGCAGCTCGGAGGTATTCGCGCCGACATGTGCCACCAGCGCGGCGATCGCTACCGCCACGAACAGCAGCAAGCCGCCCGCGCCCCCCCCCC
>QHUY01000037.1:0-22843 GCA_003223415.1 Gemmatimonadota bacterium | reverse complement strand
CCCGGGTGCGGCAGTCCAGGAGAACATCGTGCCGAGCAGGCTCGCGGCCATCGGGAAGCTCGAGGCGCGGAAGAAGACCCAGCCCACGACGACGAGGAAGAACGTGCCCGCGCGGCGGACGGGGGCCGGGAGCGGATCCCAATAGCGGCTCCCGCCCAGGCGGTAGGCGGCGAGCAGCGCGCCGTGGTAGCCGCCCCAGGCGACGAAGGTCCAGCTCGCGCCGTGCCACAACCCGCCCAGCAGCATCGTGATCATCAGGTTGCGATACGTCAGCCAGCGCGGGCCCCCCCCCCGGCTCCCGCCCAGCGGGATGTAGAGGTAGTCGCGCAGGCAGGTCGAGAGCGAGATGTGCCAGCGACGCCAGAAGTCGGCGATGTCGAGCGCCCGGTAGGGCGAGTTGAAGTTCCGGGGGATGCCGATCCCGAACAGGGAGCCGAGGCCCACCGCCATGTCGCTGTAGCCCGAGAAGTCGAAGTAGATCTGGTAGGTGTAGCCGAGCATGCACAGCCACGCTCCGCCCGTGGACAGCGTGGCGTACTGCGCCAGGGTCGGATTGATCGCGGCCGCGATCGTATCGGCGATCAGGACTTTCTTGATCATCCCAAGGGTGAACAGCGACCAGCCCGGCGCCCAACCGCGCCCCCGGTCCCCATGGTCGATGTTCTCCAGGTCGCGCTCGATCTGGTTGAACCGCACGATCGGCCCCGCCACGAGCTGCGAGAACAGCGACACGTAGCACGAGAACTCGAGCAGGTCGCGCGTCGGCGTGATGGCGCGGCGGTAGGAGTCGACGATGTAGGTGATGGTGTGGAAGGTGTAGAACGAGATCCCCACCGGCAGGATGATCGTCGGCCCCGACAGGTAGATCGGCAGGTGGAGCAGCTCGCCCAGGCGGTTGGCGTTCGCCATCGCGAAGCCGGCGTACTTGAAAAAGCCGAGGAGGCAGAGGTCGATCGTGACCGGCGCGATGAGGCAGAGGCGTCGCCGTCTGGGGTCGTCCCACGCCCGGAGACCCAGCCCTGCCAGGTAGCTCACCAGCGTCGAGGTCGCCATGAGCGCGCAGAAGCGGTAGTCCCAGAAGGAATAGAAGACGTAGCCGGTGACGGTGAGCCAGGCGTAGCGGCTCCGCTTGGTCCGGAGTCGCCAGAAAACGAGGTAGGTGAGGGGAAGAAACCCGTAGAGGAACGGGAGACTGTTGAACAGCACGGGCGGCCGCGACCTCCCGTTGGTCCGGGGTGCTCCTAAATAGCGCGGGAGCGGCGCGAAGGCAAATCAGCTCCTCAGGGCCGCGAAGAGCGCGACCACCGCCATCACGATCCCGACCGTGATTTTGGCCGTCGTCGCGGCCACGCGTCCCAGCAGCGCACCCCAGCCGGCGCGCACGGCCGTGCCCGCGGTCCAGGAGCTCGAGTACTCGAACAGCATCGCGCCGGCGAAGGACCCAACGAGCGCGCCGATGACGCTGCCGAGCACGGGCACGGGCACGCCGACCGCCGCGCCGATCAGGCCACCGATCAGGGCCCCCCAGCCGGCGCGCTTGGAGCCGCCGTAGCGGCGCGCGAGGCCGTAGCCGAACCACACCTCGAACAACTCGCCCAGGAGCGCGAGCCCCAGCACGACGGCGATCGTGGCGATCCCGATGGCGTGGAACCCGGTGAGCCAGGCGTACGCGACGACGGCGGCGACCATGAGCCAGAGCCCCGGCAGGCCCAGCGCGACGAGGGCGAGGCCGGCGACGAAGCTCATTCCCAGGAGCAAGAGGGCGACCGTGTGATCCATGACTAGAGTCTCGGACGGTGGCGCGTGGCCTGAGGATTCGCCGGAGGAGGGTTCCCGCGTTCGTGCAGCGCGCGCGCGGTGGCGATGGTGTCGGCCGCGTCCGGCCCCTTGTCGGGCCGGTAGCGCTTGACGCGGGCGAAGCGCAGGGCGAGCCCCCCCGGATACTGGCGGCTGGACTGGATGCCGTCGAACGCCACCTCGACGACCAGCTCGGGGCGCACGTACACGGTGAACCGGTCGCGGCTGGTCTCGAGCTCTTGGAGCCGCGCCGTCTGCCAGGCGAGCAGCTCGTCGGTCATTCCCTTGAACGTCTTGCCCAGCATGACGAAGCCACCGGCGTCCGGGTCGCGGGCGCCGAGGTGGAGGTTCGAGAGCCAGCCGCGGCGGCGGCCGTGTCCCCATTCGGCGGCGAGGACGACGAGGTCGAGGGTGTGCGCCCGCTTCACCTTGAGCCACGCCGCCCCCCCCCGTCCGCCGGCCACGTAGCGCGCGTCGAGCGCCTTGGCCATCAGCCCCTCGTGGCCGGCAGCGATCGCCTGCTCGAAGAACGCCGCGGCCTCCCGCGCGTCAGTGGTCACGATCCGCGGCATGCGGTGCTCCGCGGGCACGACCTCGGCGAGCGCCGCGAACCGCCCGGTGTAGGGCTCGTCCAGTAAGACTTTCCCGTCGGCGTAGAGGAGATCGAAGTAGAATGACGCCAGCGGTAGCCCGGCGCGCAGGCGGTCCACGTCGAGCTTGCGGCCGAAGCGACGCATCGTCACCTGGAACGGCAGGGGCGTACCGTCGGGCCGCAGTGCGATCGCTTCCCCGTCGAGGATCGCTTCACGGGCGGCGAACGCCCTAGCGGCTGTCACCACCTCCGGCACCGCCACGGTAACGTCGTTGAGCAGGCGCGAGAAGACGCGCACCTCGTCGCCGGCCTTGTGCACCTGGATGCGGGCGCCGTCGAGCTTGTACTCGAACGCGGCCTCGCCCACCTGGGTCAGCGCGTCCTGCACGCTCTCGGCCGCCTGCGCGAGCATCGGCTGGATCGGCCGGTACAGCTGCACGCGAAACCGGGCGAGCCCCGCGGCGCCCTCGGTGAGCGCGGCCCGGGCGACGGCGCCGAGGTCCCCCCCCCCCAGCATCGCGGCCCGGCGGACGGCGTCGGGATCGAGACCGGGGGGGGGGGCGGCGCGCGCGACGGCTTCGGTCATCAGCCCCTCCAGGGCACCCTGGCGCAGCTCGCCGATGAGCAGCCGGAACAGGAACTCCTGCTCTTGCGGCGTCGCGCCGGCGAACAGCTCGCCGAGCAGCCGCTCTTTCGCTTGAGTCGAGCCCTTGCCTGTGGTGTGGGTCAAGCGCTCGAGCAGCGCGTCAACATCGACGAGCTCGAGGGAACCCCGGGGCGTCGCCCCCCCCCCTCCCCCGGGGTCAGCCGCGCGCGCGGCCCGTGCTGCCTCGAGGGTCGCGTACCCGACGCCGATCCGGCCCTGTCGCAGGCCTCCCGAGAGGAAGGCGATCGCGGTTTCGATCTCCGCCGGCGTGGCGCGCTTCAGCAGGGCGGCGAGGAGATCGATCTTGGCCCGCCGGCTGCTCGTTTGGGCGACGCGCTTGGAGGTCTGGACCAGATCGTCGAGGAGCATGTTCGCGCGGGTCAAGTTAACTTGCAACGTCACTCCGAATGAGGAGCCCTGCCGGTGAAAGCGACGAGGTTGGCACTGCTGGGCGGCATGTGGATCGCAGCGACAGCCGCGCCGGCACGGGCCCAGAGCCGGGAGACGGCAGTCTTCGCAGGGGGCTGCTTCTGGGGCGTGGATGCGGTGTTCCGGCACGTCCACGGCGTACTGCGCGTGGTGTCGGGATATGCCGGCGGCAGCGCCGCGACGGCGCGCTACGAGCTGGTGAGCACCGACACCACGGGGCACGCAGAGTCGGTGGAGGTCACGTTCGACCCGTCACAGGTTGCTTATGAAGCGTTGCTGCGCGTGTTCTTCAGCGTCGCGCACGACCCCACCCAGCGCAACCGGCAGGGCCCGGACGAGGGGACGCAGTATCGGTCAGTGATCTTCTACACGACGCCCGCGCAGCACCGCGCGGCGCTCGCCATGATCGTGTCACTCAAGGGCGAGCGCGCCTACGCTGGGCCGATCGTGACCGAGGTAGTGCCCCTCGAGCATTTCTACCCGGCGGAGGCCTATCATCAGAACTATCTGGCCCGTCATCCCACCCAGCCGTACATCGTGTACAACGATCTGCCCAAGCTGCAGCAGCTCGAGCAGCGGTTTCCGGAGCTGTACCGGCCGTAGACGCGTGATGCGCGGCCTGGCCAAGGTCGTGTATCTGCTCGCCCTAGCGGCAGGCTGCGCTGGTGGGGCGCCCAGTGGCGGGGCGTCGTCTGCGACGCGTCCTGCTCCCTCGCCCTCTCCCACAACCGCCACGCTCGACGAGATGTTGCGAAGCGACTTGGCGCCGCACCGCGGCATGCCGTGGTCCGCCGGGCGGCCGCTGGTGTGGAGCGACTTCCAGGGCATCCCGCCGCAGGGCGGTGAGGAGGCAGCCAAGACCGCCTATGGGATCTACTATGCGTGGAAGTGTCGCGGCGGCGCCTTCCAGTTCCGGGTCGTGGCGGCGTTCCACCCGCGCGAATCGTGGGTCCAGGCTGCCGTGCTCGGCGACAGCTCCGGGAGTCCCCGCGTGCTGGCCCACGAGCAGACGCATTTCAACATCGCCGAGGTATACGCGCGGCGGCTGCGCGCGCATTTTCACCAGATCGCCACCCCCTGCCGCCGGAGCGACGTGGACCTCGCCATGGAGGCCCAGCGGCTGGTGGACGAGGAGAAGGCCCTGCAGCGTCGCTACGACGCCGAGACGGGCCACGGGCTGCGGCGCCGGGAGCAGGCGGAGTGGGAGGCGGCGATCGGGAGGCAGCTGCATCTGGCGGGGCAGTAGGTCTCTCCCCCGCCGGTTTTCTCGACTTCGGCCGCCTAGTGTCCGCCGTGAGGCATAGACGACTGCAAGCGCTTGAGGCGGCGGCCGGGGCCAAACCAGAGGACCCACTCCATCTCCCGGGCGCCGACGCCGCCCGCCCACATGAACTCGGTCGAGTGCTGGATCAGTGGGACGCCGAGTCCCTGCTGGAGAAGAGGCTCGACCCGGGCAAACAGCACGCGCGCCTCGGCCTCGGAGGTGGGGAGCCATTCGCCGTCGCTGGTGGCGCGATTGATGGCCATCAGGTCGTAGTCGGCGTAAATGGCCGAGCCCGAAAGTCTGACGAGACCCTTCTCGGGGCCGGCCTGTGGGCAGGTGAAGCCGGCGGGCAGACGACCGCCCATCAAGAACTTGTTCTTCCAGGTATCAACAGCGGCCGCGAGCGTGTCCCGGTTGAAGGCGTCGGGCCGTACGGTGGGGTCGACCACGAGACCGGCGAGCTGGAAGTCGGGGTTGTCGGCGGTCTTGGCCTTGCAGTTCACGCCCTTGGGGATGTAGCCGGGCTGGCCGATCCATCTGTCGGCGAGCGGGTTGGGTTCGCGCAGGCCGATCCAGCACGTGCACTGCTGGGCGGCATCGAAGAAGACCTGCCTGTGATGCGGGCGCATCTGAGGCCTCCGAACGTAGTCCCGCCCGCCCGTTCGTCAATGGCCGCCCCTCACCGTCGCCTCGCCGCCCTGAGTCCCAGCGCGCCGTTCACCCACCGCACCAGCGGCAGCAGCCGCGCGAAGTCCGCCTCGAGCAGGGCGGGCAGCCGTGCACTCGTCGCCTGGCCATCGCTGAGGCGCCGGCCGGCCGTGTAGGACTGGTAACGGAGCCACCGCGCCGCGGCGTGGGTCTCCGGGAAGCCCCGAGGCATGCGCTTCAGCATCGCTTCGTCATCCAGGCCGCCAAATCGCCGGATGAGCCTCGGCTCCCGCACGATCCTTGCGAACCCTTTCCAGTCCTCCGCGATCGCGTCACGCAGGCGGTTCAGGGTCGGGCGCGCGGGCATCCAGATTCCGGCGCCGACAAACGAGGCGCCGGGCGCGATGTGCACATAGAACCCTGCACTACCCTCTTCCGCGTCGCTCCCGACTCGGCGGTCCGCATCGCGGTGATGAAACCAGCAGGCGGCGTGCGTCTTGTAGGGGGATTTGTCCTTGGAAAACCGGATATCGCGGTGGATGCGAAACATGGACCGCTTGGGGTCTCCCGCGATCTCCGGCGCGAAGCGGGCCAGGCGCACGTCCATCTCCTCGATGAGCGCGTGCATGGGCGCGCGAACGTCACGCTCGTAGTCGACGCGATGGGCCTCGAACCAGGGCTTCGCATTATTGCGTACCAGGCCGCGGAAGAAGCGGAACGTGTCGGCAGTAAAGGGCATCTAGGGTTTGGCTCCGTCCACACTACGCTTGCGCCCCCTCCCTGGACAGCTTGACGATCGACCACCCCAGGCCGGCGATCATCCGGACAAGGTTCGCCAGCTGCTGGAAGTCCACGGGCTTCGTCATGAACGCGTCGGCGGCGCGCACAGTCGAACGCTCCTGCTCACTGTCGGATGCCGTGAGCACGACGACAGGAAGCTCCCGCAAGCGCGGATCTTCTCGCATACGCGCCAGCACCTCTCGCCCGTCCAGCTTCGGGAGATTGAGATCGAGGAGTATCAGATCGGGGCGCGGGGCGTCCTGATACGGGGCCTCGCGCCGCAGGAACGCCAGCGCCTGGACCCCGTCCCGCACCGTCCAGATGCGGTTCTGCAACTTGGCGCGCTCGAGGCCCCGCAGCGTGAGCTCGATATCCTCCTCGCTGTCTTCCACCATGAGAATGGTGATGGGGGTCGAGGCACCAGACATGCCACCGATATTAGAGCGTCGGCACCGGCGTCTCAAGGCTCCCTGGCCCCGGGGTCAACGTGAGGCCATGACGGTGTATGAGAGGTCCCTGATGGTGCTCGGGGACGGTATTCTCCGGGGCATTGGGAACGCACCCTGGGAGAGGTCAATGATGAGCTCGACGGATGTCAAAATCCGGCCGGCGCGCGCCGCGGACGCGGCGTGGATCGTGCCGCTCGCACCGCGGTTACACGACTTCGGCCCGCCGCCGTGGCGCTCGCGGGAGGTGATGGACCAGGCCGTCGCGCGGGTGTTGGAGCGAGCGCTGAGCAGCGCGGGTACGGACGCCATTGTGCTGGCGGCCGAGGACGACGCCGGCCGCGGCCTCGGGTTCGTGCACGTTCACACGGCCGGCGATTTCTTCACGGGCGAGACGCACGGACACGTATCCGACCTCGTAGTGGCGAGCGGGGTCGAGGGGCGGGGCGTGGGCCGGGCGCTGATGGCGGCGGCCGAGGGCTGGGCCCGCGAGCGGGGATACCGGCTACTGACCCTCAACGTCTTCGGTGACAACCGACGCGCGTTGGAGCTTTACACCCGCCTCGGCTACCAACCGGACACGACGAAGCTGGTGAAGGTGCTGGGCTAGGCGAGCGGGTGGTGGGCATGGGACGAAACGGATCATAGCGCGTTTTCTTGATACCACCGGCCGCCGAGCGTACCGTTAGGATGTGGCGGCAACCCTTCAGGAGCGATTGTGCCGGTTACCGCCAAGTTGTCCCGGAAGTTCTATGAGAAACTCGGGGACGAGGTCGCCAACGAGCTGGTGGAGTGGTTCAACTTGGTCGACGCGACGTATCGGTCGGACTTGAAGGAGCTGAACGAGCTCAACTTCGCGCGGTTCGACGCCAAGCTCGAGCAACGCTTGGCAGAGCTACGGACCGAGCTACAGGCCGAGATGCAGGCAGGGTTCGCCCGCGTCGATCGGCGTCTGGCCGAGCTCGAGACCAGGCTCACCAAGCGGCTCTTCGGCTTCTGGATCGCCCAATCGGCCACGACTGTCGCGTTGGTGTTCGGCGTGGTGAGGTTGATGAGAGGCTGAGCTCGGGAACCTCACCCCCTGACCCCTTCTCCGCGTCGCGGAGAGGGGGGACTATGAGGCTAGCGTCCAGGTCGTCCCTTCGCCGGAGACTCGGCGTCGGCCACGGGCGCGGACAGCCCGCGGGCTACAGGCTGACCCGCACCCGTGTGTAGTAGAAGCCGCCGTTCATCCCGAACTGGGTGACGCGGCGGCTATAGATGAACCGCCCCAGGCTGCTGTTCGTGGGATGGACCTGCTGGTCCGGATAGGTATTGAAGATGTTGCTCCCGCCGATGGCGAGCCGGACGCCACCCCGCACCTCGTAGGACAGGTCGAGATCGAAGAGCGTCTTCGCGCCGAACCGCTCGTCGTTGGCCGGGCCGTTGGGATGCCGATAGAAGATCGTGCCGTAATAGGTGGCCCGCGCGAGGCCGGCGAACCGCCCGCGGGCCCAGCGCGCCGCCAGCCCGCCCTTCTCGCGCGGCAGAGCGTCCTCGAGCCGATTCCGGTCCTCCCGGTTCAACAGGATGCCGCGGACGGCCGGAAGGTTGCCGGCCGTAAATGTGTCGGCCATCGCCTGTGGGACGTTGACCTGCTCGACCTCGGTTTTCGTGAAGTTCGCCGAGCCGGTTAGGGAGAGCGTGCCGCCGGCGAGCGTGCGGCTGTGCGTCACGACGATGTCCAGCCCGGTGGTGCGCGTATCCACCGCGTTCGTGAAGAACTGCGCGGTCGTCACGCCCAGCCGCGCGAACGGCGCGAGCAGCCGGCGGACGACCGCGCCGACGGCCGGGTCGGAGCTCTGGAACTGGCTCGAGAGCACGATGCGGTCGGCGATCGTGATGCGGTAGGCGTCCGCGGTGACCGACCAGTTGCTCGCGGGCTGCGCGACGACGCCGAAGCTCACATTGACGGAGCTCTCCTCCTTGAGGGGCGGCACGCCGAACGTCTGCGTCACCCGGCTCTCATTGTTGCTCGTGAGAATGCGATTCGGGACCAGATTCCCGCTCGCGTCGATCACGAACTGGTTGCTCACGTTGTTGAACCAGGCTTGGCCGAGCGAGGGAGCGCGGAAGCCCGTGCTGGCGGCGGCGCGCAGCCCCAGGGCGGGGACGACCTGGAACCGGGTCGCCACCTTCCCATTGATGGTGCGGCCGAAGTCGCTGTAGTCTTCGAGCCGTCCACCGAGGTCGAGGAGCAGGCGCTCGCTCACCTGGCTCTCGAACCCGCCGTACACGCTCAGGCTGTTGCGCGTGCGGTCCACCTGATTGGACGGTTGGAAGCCCGGGAACACCTGAGCGCCGGGCTCCTTGGGCGCGCCCGACGACGTCGTGTCGAAATCGATCCCCGGCCGGCTGCCGCCGTTACCGAGCTGCCAGGAGGCCTCTTCGCCGGCCTCGATCCGGTACTCCTCCCGGCGGAACTCGGCACCCGCCACGAAGGAGAGGGAGCGCAACCCGCCCCAGGCACCGAGCGGCCGCACGACGTCGAGGTTGCCGACCGTCTGGGCGAAGGACAGGCGCCCCGCATCGAAGGTCGTGGGGCTGGCGGCCCCCATCGAGGCGTTGTCCGAGTTGTCGACGAAGAAATGGAAGGCGTTGCCGCCCGCGGTGAGGCTGAAGTCGACGTCCCACGCGTCGACGCTCCCCCGCACGCCCGCCGCCGCCGAGTGGTCGTCGATGATCGTGTGAATATCCGGTAGAAACCCGAAGGGGTACAGCTGCGGCACGACGCGCGCCTGCTGGCTCGGCAGGCGGAAGAACCCAGCCGACAGGCCGTCCCGGTGCCCGACGCCGCCGAAGCTGTAGAACTCGGCCGTCTCGCTGAGCGGCACGACGGTATTGTAGAACGCCATCCCCTCGGTGGCCGCGCTCTGGCCGACGCGCATCGTGAAATCCTGGCGCGTGAGGTTGTTGGCCCGTAGCGCGGAGTCGGTGCCCGCTTGCGTCGTGACGCCGGGGAAGATGTCGTTGCCCGAATACGGCGCCGCGCGACTCGTGGCTCCGCGATTGAGATACGACGCCGTCACGTTGAAAAACCCCCGGTCCCCGACCGCGAAGCCGTAATTGGCATCGGTCCCGAGCTGATCGCCGTCGTGGTGATCGGCCATGTCCCAGAACCCGCCACCGCCTGGGGTCGATCCCACGGTATTGCTCACGTCCAGATGCTCCGTCTGGCGCTTCAGCACGATGTTGATCACCCCGGCGATGGCGTCCGAGCCATACTGCGCCGACGCGCCGTCGCGCAGCACTTCGATGCGCTCGATCGCGGCCGCGGGGATGGCGTTGAGGTCCACGCCCACCGTGCCCCGGCCGAAGGTGCCGTTGACGTGCACGAGCGCGCTCGAGTAGCGCCGTTTCCCGTTGACCAACACGAGGACTTGATCGGGGCCCAGGCCCCGCAAGCTCGCCGGATTCACGTGGTCGGAGCCGTCGGCGATCGCCTGGTGCGACGCGTTGAAGGAGGGCGCGAGCGTGGCGAGCATCTGGTTGACTTCGGTCCGGCCGCTCTCGGTCAGCTCTTGCGTCGTGACCACGTCCACCGGCACCGGCGTCTCCGTGGCGGTGCGCGACGTGCGTGCGCCGATGACGACGACCTCGTTGAGGGCCAGTGGCGTCGCGGCGAGCCGGAAGTCCGCGGTAGCCGTCTCACCCGACTTCACCATGACCCGCTGCTCCGCGGACTCGTAGCCGATCAGCCGTGCTCGGATGGTGCCAGTACCCGCGGGGACGCTCAAGTGATACTGCCCCAGCGCGTTGGTGAAGACGCTGCGCGCGGTCCCGACGATCACGACGCTCGCGCCCGCGAGCGGCGCGCCGTCTCTCGCGGCACGCACGGTCCCGCTGACGGTGCCGGTCTGCTGGGCGGTGAGCGCACTGGCGGCGAGCAGGGCGGCGAGGCAGGCGAGGAAAACCGGTCGCGAGGTCATCGGGCCATCTCCCGAGCAAGGGCCTTTGAGGGTAGAGATACGCGTCGTCAGGCAGATCCGCCACCCGACGCCGCGTGCTGCGCCCCTAGCTCCTCCCCAGCACCATCAGCGCCCCCTCGTGCTCGAGCAGCCAGCGCTTGCGGTCCAGGCCGCCGCCGAAGCCCGTCAGCTCGCCGCGCGCGCCGACCACGCGGTGGCAGGGGACGATGATGGGGATGGGGTTCTTGCCGTTGGCGGCGCCGACGGCGCGGGTGGCGCGCGGGTCACCGAGGCGGCGCGCCAACTCGCTATAGCTCGTGGTGGCGCCGTAAGGGATGGTGCGGAGGGCATCCCAGACGCGACGCTGAAACGCGGTGCCGGACGGGTCCAGCGACAGATCGAACGTCGTGCGGGCGCGGGCGAAGTACTCGGTCAGTTGCCGGCAGGCACGCGCGAGCAAGTCGTGGCCGCCGTCTTCGACCCATCCCGCCGGGTCCTGCGGCGGGAAATACACGCCGGTGAGCGCGCTGTCCGAGGCCGTGAGCACGAGCTCGCCGAGGGGGCTCGCGAAGCGGGTGAAGGTCATTGTGGGCATCTACAGCTTCAGCCGCAGCGTCACACGGCCTGCGGCCGCTCGTACCGGCCAGCGCGGCGTATACGAGGTCCCCTGCACCGTTTCCTCGAACCCGCGCTCCGACCGGGCCACGGTGGCGAACGGGAACGACCAGACCTCGGCCGTCGGGGCCATGTCGAGCTCCAGCTGGCGAGAGACCGAGATCTCCGGACAGAAGACGGCGTCGGGCGGGAAGGCGGCGGGATCCCAGCGATAACTCACGGTGAGCTCCCCGGACCGGTCGAAGCGAACGCGTTTTTCGAGGAGTCCTCGAGGCTGTGCGCCCAGCCGCGGGCGCAACACGAGCTCCACCGCGAGCGCCGCAGCATCGATGATCACATCGAAGACGGCGCATGCCCACGATGCGACCGCCTGGTATTCCGCGCCCGCATAGGCCTCAAGCGTCGTGTTCCCCGCAAGGACCCGATCCACGAACAGCGCCCGGTCCACCGGATCGACAGGCGGCAGCCGCTCTAGACGACTGGTTCGCTCAAGATCGTGTATGCTGGGTGTACCGTCGGCTGCCGCCGGCGCTGGCGGGTCGCCAGGGTCGGGCGGCAACTCGTGATACGCCTCGCGTCGGCGGGTCAGCACGTCGGCCCAATTGATGCCCGGCTCGAACACCGTGTACTCCACGATCGCGCCGCCGCGGCGGGGGCTGACGAGGGCCGAGAAGCTCGCGGAATGAACCCACACTTCCGCTGCGCCGTCGCCGTCCAAATCCAGCTGCTCGGCGACCAGCGGCTCACCTTGCCGCAGCTCGCGCTCGGCCTGGGCCAGATTCCGCCAGATCGCCCCCCGCAGGTGCGGCAGGTACAGCCCGCCGAACACCCCGTGCCAGTAGGCGTCGTTGCACTGGGCGCGGCCGATGGCGCGGCGCGCCGCCGGCGGATCGCCCCGGTCCCGGCACAGCGCCGACAGCGCCAGCATCTTCTTGTGCATCCGATTCGCCTCGGGATACTTCACGAGGAAGTTGCGCCAGTGCCCGCCGCGCACGAGCGCCCCCTCCGGCCCCGCCAGGCGGGTCTCGCCGAGCTCGTGCTCGAGCCTGGCCAGTCGGAGCGCGGCGGCAGGCGGTAGCGCCCAGCCTTCCATCTCGCGGTAGGACGCCGTGGGGAGATAGGCGAGGCCTCCGCTCGGGACTTGCTCGAGCGCCGCCCCGGGCGTCGTGAGACGGACCTCGCCCGCCGCCACGAGGGCGGCCATAGCGTCGAGAAACTGCGCGAGCCAGCCACGCGTGTACACCCAATCCTTGGTTCCGGGCCAGCCGCCGAACTTCTCACCGTCGTCCACGAAGACCGCGAGGGCGCGGCCCGCGGCCCTCAACTCGCGCAGGTAGGCGGCGATGGCGGCGGGCGGTTTGAATGGGATGAGATAGCGGAGCCGCTCGTCGATGGGAAACAGCGCCACCCGCCGGCCGCCGCTTTCGGTCCAGAAGGGCGCGTGCAGCTGGTCCCGCTCGAAGCCGCTCACGAGAAAGTGGCGGTCGTCGAGGACGACGTAGCGCACGCCCGCCTCGACCAGATCCGCCGCCAGGTCCGGCTCCCACACCCGCTCGGTGAGCCACAGCCCCGTCGCCGCGACGCCGAAGCGGCGCCGGATCGCTTCGCGCAGCCAACCCACTTGCTCGACCCGATCCGCGGGGGGCAGCGACGCGAGCACCGGCTCGTAGAACCCCGCGAGCAACAGCTCGATGTGACCCTCTGCCGCCAGGCGACCGATCAGATCGAGGTAGGCTGTGTCATGCGCCTCGAGCCATTCGAGCAGCGGGCCCGAGAGATGCAGTGTGAACGGGAGGAAGCGGCGCTCCACCAGCCGCTCGACCAGCGGCCGGTAGACGTCTCGTAGATGCTCCTCGAAGACGTGGTCGAAGTTCCCCACCGGCTGGTGCAGGTGCACGCCGAACACGAAGCCGAGCGGGTTCATCGCTTGACGCGCTCCAGGTAAAGCTCCCGTCCCGAGCCGACCGAGAGATCGTTGCTCGGCGCCAGGGCAAGGCGCTCGAGCAGGCCGGCTTCGAGGCGCGCGGCCTCGGCGGGGCCGGCGAGCTCGATCGCCCGGGCGGCCGAGCGCAGCACGATCACCGACTCGATGCCGGCGATGTCGTCGAAGAACCAGCCGCACGAGGTGAACATCCGCAGGGCGTGGCGCTCGAGCTCGAGGAGTGGGTGAGCCGGCGCCCCGAAACCCGCGGCATACGCGTCGCGCGCGGCCCAGGGATCGCCGAACACGGGCCTCGCTTCGCGCTCGAACACCGCATGCAGCTCGGCGGCCAGCCAATCGAGGGCGGCGCGCAGCGGCGCGCGCCAGCGCTGGTGCAGGCCGCGCTCCGGCGCCACGCGGCAGCCGCACTCAGTCCTCCAGCGCTCCACTCCGTGCGGGCAGCTCCACGAGCTCGGCGCGACGAGCCGGACGTCTTCCTGCGGCGGGTGCCGGGCGAGGAAGGCCGCGAAGTTGTCGACCCGCACGTCACTGCGCCCCGCCAGGGCCTCGAGCACGCGGGCGAGGACGACGTCGCCACCGCGGTGATGGTGCCCGTAGGTCTCGCCGTCGGTCGCGATCGCCACGAGGTCGTGCGGAGCAGCGGTCAGCCGTTCGGTCCACGCAGCCGCATCGCGCACCAGCGGCCCGAACGCGACGTCGTGCGAGATGGCGCCGTCATAGATGAAGACGGCGATCCGGCCCCCGGCGGCGGTGCGGTACCAGCCAGGGAACCCGCGGGCAGGGGCACGCGCCACCTGGTGCGGAGCGAGGATCGTGAAGCGGATACCCTCGGCGGCCAGCACGTCGAGCGTTTCATCGTCCACCGCCGTTTCCGGCAGCCACATGCCCTCCGGCACCCGAGCGAACCGTCGCCGGAAGTCGGCGATCCCCCAGCGCACCTCGGTCACCTTGTCGCGGCGCGGGCTGAGCGGCAGGATCGTGTGGTGGTACGGCATGGCGATCGCGCTGCCGTGGCCGGCGTACATGGCCACGCTGGCGCGGTCGGCGGCGAGCACGGCCGCGTACGTCGCGGCAGCGTGACGCTCCAGCCAGGCGAGCAGCGTGGGCCCGAAATCGAAGTTGAGGGACGCGAGCGAGGGGGCCACCCGGGCGTAGCATTCCTGCTCGATGCGCTCGTTCCAATCATGGAACGGCGCGGCGTTCGGCTCGAGGGGAATCGTGCCGGTCCACGGGTCGTCGCGGGGTGGTTGGTAGAAATGCCCGTGGATCACGATGGACCGCTTCAACCGCCGAGCGCCTCCGCCACTTGGGCCAGCACATTCGGGAACAGGTCGTCACGGCGTGCCAGCTCGTCGCTCATGCGCCCCGCGCCCTCGAGCGCTCCGCCGGAGAGCGCCTTGATCAGACGCTCGGCGTCGTCACAGTGCAGGGTGAAGCGACGCTCCGCATAGTCGACGACGGCGCCGGTCGAGATGATGAACTGCCAGTCGGAGGCTTGCGCCAGCAGCAGCTCGCGCGCCGCTTGCGCGAGCACGGGTCGAGCGGCGGACGAGGCGAGGGCAGCAGGAGCCACGTCCCAGAACGCGTCTTCCAGGCCCCACAGTCGCGGCCATGTCCAGGCCGTGCGCTCGTTCAGCCACATGCTGTGGTCGCCGTTCGCTCCCCATGAGCCTTCCGCCAGGCGCAACCCCACGCGCGGTGGATGGGACGTGAGATGCTGCGACCCCGTGACCGCGCAGACCCGCGGTTGCGGACGACCGCGCAGCTCGCGGTACGCCGCGGCGAGGAAGTCCGCCCCCTCGAACCACCAGTGCCCGAACAGCTCGGTATCGAACGGCGCCACGATGACGGCGTCTCCCGTGCCGTCTGCACGCTGTTCCACCGCGATGCTCTCGAGCAGCTGCGCGAAGTGCGAGGCGTGACCCCGCGCCCGGTCGAGCGCCGCCGCCGGCTCGTAGGGGCGCTTCGCGCCGAGGTCCACGTTGGCGCCGCTGACGCGCCACAGCTTGAGGCCGCCCGGCCAGCGGATCTTATGGAACTCCAGGTACCATTCGTCGCCGGGGTAGCCGTGGTGCCGGCTCCAGATCTGCGTCGAGGAGCGAGGGTCCCGCACCAGCGTCGCGACGGGCGCGCGCGCGCCACGACCGGAGACCCGGTACGCGCGATACGGCGACCGCGCCGTCTTCGCCGCCCGGGCCGGGGAAGTGGGGTCGTGGCGCTCCGCGTCGAACCGCTCCGCGCCCAAGGGAACATCGGCGTATTCGCCGAGCGGGCTGCCTGCGCGGGCGAGATGGGCATCGGTGAAGAAATACCGGAACCCCGCGGCCGCGACGTACTCCTCGGTGCCAGGGCGAACCCGCCCCTTCTGTCCCGGCGGCGCCCATTTGCCGCGCGGCCGATAGGCGCACTCCGGCAGCCAGCATCCCGCCGGCGCCGCGCCGAACAGGCGACGGTGCTCCTCGCGGCCCACCACGAGCTGCAGCCGGATGCTTTCGTCGCGGGCGAGGAGCGGCAGGTAGCCGTGCGTGGCCGCCGATCCGATGATCTCGAGGCGGCCCCGCTCCTGGAGGCGCCGGAAGGCGGAGACCAGGTCCGCGTCGATCGTCCGGAACAGCGCCTGCAGGCGGTTGAGCCGCGACTTCCAGAACGCGACCAGCGGCACGACGCCCGACTCGCCGGTCGCGGCCAGCTCCGCCGAGGCCTCGTCGCAGGCGGCAAGGCGCTGGGCGAAGAAGGCGTCCATCTCGCGCGCGAAGGCCGGGCTCGCCAGCTGGTTCGCCAGCACCGGCGTGAATCCGATTGTCACCGGCGCCGGGGTTCCCTCGGCGGAGAGCTCCTCGAGCCGCTCCAGGAGCGGGAGATACGTGTCCAGCGCGGCCTCGCACAGCCAGTCGCTGCCGTGCGGCCAGCGCCCGTGATTCAGGACGTAGGGGAGATGACTATGGAGGGCGAGGACGAAGTCCATCACAGCAGCGCGAGCGCCCGGCGATACAGGGCCAGGTACTGCTCGGCGGAGCGGTCCCAGCCGAACTGCCGACTCATCGCCTCACGCACCAGTTTCCGCCACGCGGGGCGGTCGGCATAGCACTCCACCGCCCGGCCGATCGCCGCGGCGAGGGCAGCCGGCTCGTATTGATCGAACAGGAACCCCGTCACACCGTCCTCGATGCTGTCTCTGAGGCCGCCCACGCGGCGGGCGACCGGTACCGCGCCGTAGTGCTGCGCGCGCATCTGCGTGAGCCCGCACGGCTCGTACAGGGACGGCATGAGCAGCGCATCGGCTCCGGCCAGCAGGCGGTGCTCGATGTGATCGGTGAACATGAACTCGACCGCCACTCGGTCGGGGGCGGCTGCGGCGAGGTTCGCCAACGCCTCGTGATAGCGGTGCTCGCCGGCCCCCAGGAAAATGAACTGCGCGTCCGACGTCGCCAGCAGATCGGCGCCGAGCACCAGGTCCAGGCCCTTCTGCGACACCATGCGCGCGCTCATGCCGAACAGCGGCGTGTGCGCTCGCGGGGCCAGGCCGTACGACCGCTGCAGCGCCGCTTTGCAGCGCCGTTTCCCGGCGAGATCGTCGCGCGAGTAATTCCCGGTAATCTCGGGATCCGTCTCGGGATTCCAGAGGACGGGATCGATGCCGTTCAGGATCCCGGTCAGGCGGTCGCCCATGGCGGTGAACGTCTCCTGCAAGCCGAATCCTCCCTCCGGCGTGCGCAGCTCCTGCGCATGCGTCGGGCTCACCGTCACGGCGACGTCGGAGAAGGCCAGCCCCCCTTGGAGCGCGTTCATGCGACCGTACCACTCGAACACGCCGGCGTTGTACAGCTCCGGGGGAAGTCCAAGCAGTGGCAGCGTCTCGGGGGGGAAATGCCCCTGGAACCCGGCGTTGTGCACCGACAGCACCGTCGCTAGGCGGTCGTGGAACGGCTGCCCGCGGAACGCCGTGCGCAGGTACACCGGCGCGAGCGCCGTATGCCAGTCGTGCGCGTGCAGCACCTGCGCCTCCGGCGCGATCTCCGGGAGCGCCGTGAGCGCGGCGAGACAGAAGAAGGCGAAGCGCCGGGCGTTGTCCGGGTAGTCCGCGCCGTTGTCGCCGTAGATGCCCGCCCGGTCGAAGAAGTCGGGATGCTCGATAAAGAACACCTGCGGACCAGCGGCGGTGGGGGGGGTGCGGTAGAGCCAGGCGTGCTCAATGTGCCCACCGAACGTGACAGTCAGCGGCTGCCCCGTGCGCTCCAGGGACGGCGTGGTCTCGCGCACCAACTGGTACAGCGGCATGACGACTGTAGTGGGATGGCCGGCGGCCGCCTGCACGGTTGCCAGGCCGCTCACCGCCTCACCCAGCCCGCCGGTGCGGGCGAAGGGCCAGCACTCGGCCGTCAGGTGGGCGACGCCGATCCGCTCAGCCGCGGCGACCTGCGGCCGCGGCGCCGCTGCAGCGGCGGCCCGCCGCGGATAAGCGGAGCGGCGGCGACGGGACTTCGGCGCTCCCGGTATTGCGACCATATGCGCTTCCCTCAGACAGTCGGCGGGTCGTCCGGGGGCGACTCACCCCGCAACGCCGGCGCGTAATACTCCATGAAATACTGCCGCATCATGCGCTGGGCGGTGAACCGCGCGCCCGCGGTGCGCAGCGCGTGCTTCATCTTCTCGACCCAGCCGCGCGGGACACCCTGGGCGTCGCGGTCATAAAACAGCGGCACGACTTGCGCTTCGAGCAGGCCGTACAACGCTCGGGCATCGGCCGCATCGACGTCCTCGCCAACCTTCGCCGCGGGAATCGCCCAGCCGTTCAGCCCATCGTAACCCTCGCTCCACCAGCCGTCCAGCGTGCTGAGTTGCGGCACACCGTTCAAACCCGCCTTCATGCCGCTGGTACCGCACGCCTCGAGCGGGGCGCGCGGGACGTTGAGCCAGAGGTCCACGCCCTGCACGAGGCGGTGGGCGACGTGCAGCTCGTAGTCCTCGATGAACGCGATACGGCCCTCGAAGCGGGCTTCCCGCGTGTGGGCATACACCCGCTGGAGGACCTGCTTCCCCGGCTCGTCGCCCGGATGCGCCTTCCCCGCGAACACGATTTGCACCGGGCGCCACGGGTTGACGAGCAGGCGCTGCAGGCGGTCGGGATCGCGGAAGATCAGGTCGGCCCGCTTGTAGGTGGCGAAGCGGCGGCCAAATCCGATGGTCAGGGCATCCTGATCGAGCAGGGTTCCGGCGCCCACCAGGTGCAGCGCCTCCTTCCACTGGTCCGCCCAGCGCCGCCGCGCCTGCTCCCGGATGCTCCGCATCAACTGGGCCTTCAGCGTGGTGTGCACCGCCCACAGGGCGGCGGCGTCCAGCTCGAGCACGCGGTCCCAGAGGGTCGGGTCGTCCGAGCGCTGCAGCCAGTCCGGCCCGAGATGGGTGTCGAGGAAGGACACCAAGCCGTAGGCCATCCACGTGGCGAGGTGGACGCCGTTGGTCACGTACCCGATCGGCACTCGCGCAGCCTCGCGGTCGGGCCAGAGCGGGGCCCAGATGCGGCGGGATTCCTCGCCGTGACGGCGCGACACGCCGTTGACGCGCGCCGAGAGCCGGATGGCCGCGACCGGCATGTGGAAGCGGTCATGGTCGAGCGCCGGATGAGCTCCGAGGCGCAGGAACTGTTCGCGGCTGACGCCCATCTCTTGCCAGACCGGAGGGGGGCCCATGCACTGCTCGACCTGCTCGGGGGAGAACGTATCGTGTCCCGCTGGCACGGGGGTGTGAGTCGTGAACACGCTGGTCGAGCGCACGCGGCGGACTGCTTCCGCGAACGGGGTGCCGCGCGTCACGAGCTCGCGCACGCGCTCGACCAGCATGAAGGCGGCGTGTCCTTCGTTGGCGTGCCACGCGGCCGGGTCGTACCCCAGGACGCGCAGCACCCGCACGCCGCCCACGCCCAGGATCCATTCCTGTCGCAGCCGCAAGTCCGGCCCGCCGGCGTAGAGCCGGTACGACAGGCCCCGGTCGGCCGGGTCGTTCTGGTCGAGGTCGGTGTCCAAGAGGAAGACCGGCACGCGGCCGACCATGACGCGCCAGGCCCCGACGCTCACTGCCCGCCCCGACATGCGCACCGTGGCGAGACACGGATCGCCCTGGGCCCCTAGCACCTGTTGCAACGGCGTCGCCGCCACGTCGAAGCGCTCGTCGGCGTCCTCCTGCCACCCGTCGAGGCGCAACCGCTGGTCGGAGTATCCCTTGGTGTAGAACAAGCCGACGCCGACGAGCGGCACGCCGAGGTCCGACGCGGCCTTACAGTGGTCGCCGGCGAGGACGCCAAGGCCTCCGGAATAGATCGGCACCGAGGTGTGCAACCCGAACTCGGCGCAGAAGTACGCGATCTTGCGCTGCGCCAAGTTCGGGTAGGACGTTTCGAACCACGTATCGTGCGTGGTAGCCACCCACGCGTTCCACTCGATGACCGCGTCATAAGCTCGCAGAAAGGCGGGGTCCTGCGCGCAGGCGGCGAGCCGTGCCGGTTCCACCCGACGCAGCAGCTCGATGGGATTGTGCCGGGTGAGGTGCCAGAGCGGCTGATCGATGAAGCGGAACAGCGCCCGGGCGTCGCGGTTCCAGCTCCAGGACAGATTCGCGACGACTCCCGCGAGCCCCTTGATCCGCTCGGGGAGCTCGGGGAAGGAGGGGCGTGGCGTCGTGGCTGCGGGTTGTGTCATGGCGCCCGGAAAGCTAACGAAGATGCTCCTCGGCACACTTGCACGATGAGCCGCGACATCGTACTCTCTCCACGGCGAGATGTCACCGGTAACGCGCTACATCATCCAGGTGGACCGACCCGGCGAGCGGGTCGACATGGCAGCGATCCGAGCCTTGCTCGACGGGGCGGGGGTCGCGTTGGACCCCGACTACGGGCCGGTCCCTATCAATCCCAAGCTCGGCCGCTACGTGGTCCGCGGTGTGGCCTCCCCCGACGCCCGCGAGCGGGCCGAACAGATCCCCGGGGTGCGCTTCTTCGCCGACACCATTCAGGAGCCTGCTTCCTGAGGCGCGGCTACACCGCCGTTTTCACTCGCTTCCTCGCCTTCGGCTTCACGCCCACTGCCCGCACCGCCGCCGCGGCATCGATCACGCCGTAGCCGAGGTCGTAGTCCCACCCGTCGCCCTGCAGGTCGCGCGCGGTCCGCTGCAACAGGCCCTTGAGCTGCGCCGGCGCCAGTCGGTCCGTGGCGAAGCGCTGGCGAAGCGCGGCCGCTACGCCGGCGGCGACCGGACTCGCGGCCGAGGTTCCCCCGTCTGCGGGGTAGATGCCCGACCCCGCGAAGTGGCTCAAGCCGGCGAGGTCGGGTTTGCGCGAGTAGAGCGCGCCCGGCCCCTGCGACGAGTAGCCCAGGCGCCGGTCCGTGACCGTGACGGCGGCGACGGTGAAGATATCGGGATGGGAGTTCGCGCCATGGATCGAGGCCCCGGGGCCCGTATCGCCGGCACCGCACCTCCCGTCGGGGCAGTCGGCGCCGCAGTTGCCCGCTGCAAAGAACACGTCCGCACCCGCTGCGACGAGGGCGCCGGTGACCTGGTTGAACGGATGGTCGGGATTGGCGCTGTAGTTCTCCGGCGAGCCGATCGGTGCGTCGTTCGCGCGGTCGAACAGCCCCCAGCTGTTGTTGACCACCCATCGCCCCGGCGCGGCGTGCACCCGCTCCACCAAGTCCGCGAACGCGGCGATGCCGTCCGAGAGAAACGCGGCCCAGGTCCCCGCCTGGGACTTAAGGAGCGCGTAGTCGAGGATCTGCGCGTCGGGGGCTGCGATACGGACGTCGTACGCCACCATGGTGCCGTGGTTCGGCGCGCTCGAGCCCGGGACGTAGCCGGGAGTCGGGGCCCAGCCGCCGGCAACCGGAATGCGCGAGCCGTCGATCCCTGTGTCGACCACGGCGACATGGACGCCGTCGCCCGTCAGCCCCGCCCGGCGCAGCGCCGGAACGCCGAGCCGCCGCGCCACGTCCGCGGTGGCACCGACGGGTGCGTCGCCGCAGTAGGCGGAGGGGAACGGGGACACGGCAGGGTCGGCGAACACACCCACGATCTCGGGGTGGCGGTCGCGCCGCAGGCGTTCGATGGCGTCCTCGTCGTCGAATTCCACTCGCACGACGTAGGTGTCCGCCGGTCCGACGCCGCCGTAATTGAAGCCGCTCGAGGCGGGAGGATCGTCACCGCCACCGCTGCGACGCCACACCTGGACCGGGTGGTAGGTCTCGTCGAACCTGACGCCGGCGACTCTGACCCTGTCATCGAGGAGCGGCCCGGCCGGGCCGAACGAGCGCTGGCGCCATCCCTGTTGCAAGCGCTCGTGGCTGCGGATCAAGACGATGCGACGCGGCACGGGCGCCACTCCCTAGGCCAGACTACCCTAATTCGGCGGCTCATTTGGCCTCCTGAAAGGAAGTCCGGGCGCACCTGTATGTACCCCTGGGGCCGTGGGCCGGTGCATGTTGAGCACGGTTTTGAAGGCGAGCTCACCCGAACCGCGTGGCGCGCCACAGCGCCACGCTGCCCGCGGCGACGAAGGCGAGCAGGGCGAAGGTGAGCCCCGCTACCCAGCCCCAGTCGAGCGCGAGCGCGGGCACCCGGGCGATCGCGGCGGCCCCCACGAAGAGCGCTGTCGCGCCCCCGACGAGCAGCCAGTCGAGCGGGCTGCGGCGGGCGCGGGCGCCGCTGGCGGCAGCCGCGTCTTCGCCCGCCATGCCCGCCGCCACGTAGGCCGGATCCACGCCGTAGCGCTCGCTCTCGCGCGCCGCCGCCTCCTGCCAGCGCCGGTGCTCGCGGCCGGGTGCCGAGGCGAGCGCGATCGCCCCCGCGCCGAGCGCCATGAGCAGCGAGCCCGCGATCACCGCGCCCCGACCTCCGCCCGCCTCCCCCAGCTCGCCGAAGACCAGGATCCCCCAGAGCAGCCCCCAGAGCTGGTTCGTGTTCGAGAGCGGGATGCCGCGGCTGATGCCCACGTATTTCGCCGCATACTGCTGAAACAGGTCACCCACGACCCAGACGAACCCGGCGAGAAGCAGCCAGAACAGGGCCGCCCGGCTGTCGGCGAGCGCGTGCCAGAGCGGACCCGGCCCGCCCGAGAAGCTCAGGGCGAGCCCCGTCATCATGCCGAGCTCGCCGATGGTGAAGAACGCGACGAAGGAGAGCGGATGCATGCCGGTGAGGTACGCCTTGCGGTAGGGGATGTACATCGTGCCCCAGAGGGCGCCGGCGGTGAGCGCGGCCGCGATGCCGCGGAGCGCGTTGCCCCCGGCAGCGTGAGCAGACGAGGCAACCGTGAGGAGTGTCGCGCCGGCGAACATCGCGGCGGCGCCGCCTAAGACGGCGAGCCAGCGCGCCCGACCGGCGTCACGCAGCTCGTTGAAGAGCAGCGTGCCCCAGAGGATGCCGAGCAGGCTGTTGGCGTTCCAAAGGGGGAACGCGATGGCGAGCCCGATGTCCCTGATCGCGAAGATGGTGAGGGTGTTGGCGACGGCCCAGAGGCAGCCCGCGAGTGCGGCCCAGATCACGAGGTGGGGGGCGTGGCGGACGTCGTCCTTCACGGCGGCGGTGCCGCGGACCAGGGCGGGCAGGCTCCAGCGCGCGAGGAACACGCCGAGGACCATCATGAAAGAGATGATGACGGGCGGGACGCCGAGGGTGACGACCTTGGTGGGCGCTTCGGCGGCGCCGAGCCAGGCGCCCGCGGCGAACCCGGAGAGAACGCCCACGCGCTG
>QHUY01000036.1 GCA_003223415.1 Gemmatimonadota bacterium | reverse complement strand
GCGTGTGGCGGATGGCGTTCTCGAACAGGTTCAGAAAGATCTGCCGCAGCGCGTCGGGATCGACCAGCAGGGCGTGGGCGTCGGGCACCACGGCCGTCTCGAGCGCCACGCCGGCCGCCGCCGCCTGGCCGGCCAGCGCTTCCCAGGCGTCGCACGCCGCACTCTCCACCTCCACCACCTGGGGAGCCGGGCGCCAGCCGCCGGATTCGATGCGGGACAGGTCGAGCAGCCCGTCCACGAGGCGTTGCATACGCCGCGCGTTGCTGAGGATCGTCTCGGCGAAGCGGCGTGCTTCTGAGACTGGAGCCGTCTCGGCGACAAGAGTCTCAGCGTACCCGGCGATGGAAGTGAGTGGCGTCTTCAACTCATGCGAGACGTTCGCGACGAAGTCGCGCCGCACGGCTTCCAAGCGCCGCAAGGCCGAGACATCGCGCAGCACCAGCAACGTCCCGGAGTTGGGCAGCGCGCGGCCCGTGACCAGCAGCTGTCGACCGCCCAGCTCGAGGGGTTGTTGCTCCAGGTCCGCTCCGGCCAGCACCTGCCGTACGAGCTCGCGCGCCGCCTTGTCGTGGAACAGCTCGGCGAGGGGGGGGAGCGGCTCGGCCGGTCTGCGGCGCAGCAGCCGGCGGGCGGCCGCGTTACAAGAGACGATCTCCCCACGTGGGCTCGCGGCGATGACGCCGTCGGACATCGACTCGATGAGGGCGTCCGATTCTTCGCGCTGCCGGCGCAGCTCGGTGAACCGTGCGACGAGTTGGTCGTGCATGGCTCGCAGCGCCAAGGTGTGTTGGGCGATCTCCGGCACTCGCGAATCCGGGAACTGGGGATCGCCGCCTTCGGCGACGGCCCGGGCCGCTCGGGTGAGCTCCAGGAGGGGGCGCGCGAGGGCGCGACCGAGCAGCCACGCCAGGACCGCCGCGGCGAGCACCGCCAGCAGCCCCGCACCCGCGACCGCCCGCTGCACCGCGTGGACCCGGGCATCCACCGATGCCAGAGTGGCCGAGACACGCACGATGGCGAGCCCCGATGGCCCACCACGCACGGCGACGTAGAGCTGCGGCTCGTTCGTGGACCTGCTGAGGCGGCGGTCGCTGCCGACCCCGGTCGCCAGGGCCGCCCGGACCTCGGGACGCGTCGAGTGATTCTCGAGCCCGGCGAGCGACGCGCGGTCGAAGTCCGCGTCGCCCCGCACCCGGCCCGTGGGATCGATCAGGGTGACGCGGCGCCCGACCAGCGCGCCGTAGCGCCGGGCGACGTCCGGCCAGACGCTGCTGTCGGTGGGCAGCACACCGGCGATCAGCCGCGCGTCGCTCTCGAGCGCCGCGGCGACATCGTCCTCGAGGCGGTGGCGCAGGATCTGGTCCGCGGCGACGATCAAGCCAACGGCCGTCGCCGCAGCCAGCAGGCTCGCCCCGAGAAAGAGGCGTGTCGCGAGCCTCATTTCCGCGCGCGGGGGCGGGCGACGGGCTGGCGAAACCGATACCCCACGCCGCGCAGCGTCTCGATACAATCGCCGGCTGCCCCGAGCTTGGCCCGCAGGCGCTGGACGTGCATGTCCACGGTGCGCGTCTGGATGTCGGGCTGCGCGCTCCAGACGGTCTCGAGCAGCTGGCTCCGCGTCTGGACCCGCCCTTCGCGCTCCATCAGGAGCCGCAGGAGCTTGAACTCGGTTGCGGTGAGCTCGACTTCCTTGCCGTGCGCCGTCACCCGATGCGCGGCGGTGTCGATCTGCAAGGCGCCGGCGGTGAGCACTCCTCCCGCGGCCACGGGGGGCGCGGCCAAACGGCGCAGCACCGCACCCACGCGGAGCACGAGCTCCTGGGGGGAAAAGGGCTTGGCGAGGTAATCGTCGGCGCCAAGGGAGAGGCCCTTGATGCGGTCGGATTCGTCCTTGCGGGCCGTCAGCACGATGACGCCGACTTCCCGTGTTTCCTCGCGGCGGCGCAGCTCGGCCAGCACGTCGTAACCCGAGAGGCCGGGCAGCATCAGATCGAGCACGACGAGGTCGGGTTGCTGCTCCCGCACCGACTTGAGGGCCTCGGAGCCATTGCCGGCGGTGATCACCCGATAACCGGCCTTTGCCAGATGGTAGGCGAGCAGGCCGGTGATGTCGGGCTCGTCGTCGACGACGAGAACGCGTTGGCCGGAGACTGGCGGAGGAATCAGCAGTGCCGGTCTCCGCCGCGGTCCTTCTTCTTCAGTCGCTCGACCGCGGCGCGGGCCGCGTCCTGCGCGCGGGCCGTGGCTGCCACGTCGCGTTCGATCGTGATCACGGCGCGGTCGCCGCTCGCCTCGACGGTGACGGCGAGCACATCGTCAGCGCGCGCCGCGGGCGGCAGCAGCCACCGCGGCAGGTCGAGCATCGCGCGGCCGTCGACCTCCACGACGCTCAGGTCCCCCTCGTGTCGATCGACCATGAACCGGTGAGTGTCGGCCATGCTGCGTCCCTCGGATCCGCTCGGAGGCCGTCCGGGCGTGGTAGGTGCCCCCTCCACCGAAGCGTCGGCCGCCAAAGGTAGCGCGAACGGCGGCCCACTGGCAATTTTCAGCGCACCATGCATCTCCCCCTCGCGCTGCTCGTTGCGCTCCAGACTCCCGCCGCAACTCCCAAATCCGGCCGCCAGCCTGACAGCACACTGCTGCGGGTGATCGCCATCGCCGACCTCCATGGCGCGCTGGCGCCGCGCTCCTGGCCGTGGTCGAACGGACGGGCGGTGGGCGGGGTTGCGGCGCTCAAGGTCTGGGTCGACGGCTTGGCCCGGGAGTGCGGTTGTCCCAGCATCCGGCTCGACGCGGGCGACGAGATGCAAGGCACCGCGATCTCGAACTTCAGTTACGGCCGGGCGTCCATCGAGGCGCTCAATGCCATCGGCCTCGACGCGGCGGCGATCGGCAACCACGAGTTCGACTGGTCGGTGGACACCCTGCGGGCGCGCATGAAGGATGCACACTACCCGTTCGTCTCCGCCAACATCACCGACTCGACCGGGACGGCCCGTCCCGAATGGGCCGAACCCTGGACGCTGGTGCAGCGCAACGGGGTCAAGGTGGCGGTCATCGGGCTCACCACGACCAGCACGCCGACTACTACGGCGCCGCGCAACGTCAGCGGCCTCGCCTTCGGCGACGGCGCGATCGCGATCAAGCGCGAGCTGCGCCGCGCGCGCGGCGCCGCCGATTTCGTCGTCGTGCTCGCCCACGAGGGCGCGATCTGCGACTCGGGCGCCTGTCACGGCGCGATCCTCGCCGTCGCGCGCGGCCTCGATTCCGCGTCGGTGGACCTGATCGTCGCCGGTCATACCCACCGGGTGGTGAGCACGGCGGTGAACGGCATCCCCGTGGTGGAGGCGGGCTCTTCGGGCGGCGCGGTCGGGGTGGTGGACTTCGTGCGCGCGGGCAGCCGCGGACGCGAGGTGCGGGTGCGCATCGACACGCCCTACGTGGACCGGGTGACGCCCGACCCCGCGCTCACGGCGCTCGTCGCGCGCTTCCAGCGGGCCGTGGACAGCGTCACCAGCCGGCCCGTCGGCGTGCTGCGGTACGCGCTGCGCCGCGAGGGCGGCGAGTACGGGCTGGGTCGGCTGCTGGCGGACGCCTACCGCAACATCGCCCGGGCGGACGTGGGGCTCGTGAACAACGGCGGCATTCGCACCGAGCTGCCGGCGGGCGTGGTCACCTACGGGGATCTGTTCGCCGTCACGCCGTTCCAAAATCGGTTGGTCCGCGTCGCCGTGCCGGGCCAGGTGCTGCGCGATGCGCTGGAGCACGCGCTCGCCGGCGACCGGCCGGACGCGCACGTGTCGGGCCTCGAGGTCTGGTACGACCCGCGCCGGCCCGCGGGCCGCCGCGTGCAGAAAGTGAAGCTACAGGACGGGCGGGACCTCGATGCGGGCGCCACCTACACGCTGGCGGTGGCCGACTTCGTCGCCGACGGCGGGTCGGGGTTCGCGATGCTGAAGCCTTGGCCCCGCACCGACACCGGTCTCGTGGACCTCGACGCCCTGATCGACTATCTCCACGTCCTGCATCAGCCCGTGGACGCGCCTGCCGAACCGCGCCTCCATGCGGCGGGGCGAGCCCCCTGACATGGCCGGGCCGCTGCGCGTATTCGTCAACGAGCGGCCCGTGGACGTCGCGCGCGGGGCGAGCGTGCGCGACGCGGTGGCCGCGCTCGACGGCGCGCTGGCGGAGCTGCTGGGTGACGGCGCGGCGTACGTAACGGACGCGACCGGTCGTCCGGTGGACGCCGGCGATCCAGTGGGCGAGGCAGGCGCCGTGCTCCGGGTGGTGGTCACGGCACGCCGCGGCCCACCCCGCCTGTCCAAGGAGGTGCTGCGTCGCTGGCCGAAGGCCGAGCTGCACGTCCATCTGGACGGGTGCCTGCGCCCGCAGACCATGCTCGAGTTGGCGCGCGCGCAGGGGATCCGCCTCCCCGCCGACTCGCCGGAGACGCTCAGAGCCGCTCTCTCGGTGAAGGATTCTCGCAGTCTCGAGGAGTACCTGCAGAAGTACGTCTACACGCTGGCGGTGATGCAGACCCCGGAAGCACTGGAGCGCGTCGCGTACGAGTTCGTGGTGGACGTGGCCGCCGAGCATGTCCGGTATGTGGAGGTGCGATACTCCCCGTTGCTGCACCGGCCGGCGCTCACCCTGGCGCAGGCGATCGAGGCCCCGCTGCGGGGGATCAAGCGGGCCGAAGCGGAGACGGGAACGAAAGTGGGACTGATCGTGTGTGCGATCCGCACGCGCCCACCGGCCGAATCGCTGGAGCTCGCGCGGGCGGCGGTGGAGTATCGGTCGGCCGGGGTGGTCGCGTTCGATCTGGCCGGGGCGGAGCGGGGCCACCCGGCGCGCGACCACCGGGCCGGCTTCGCGCATGTGACCCGCCACGGCATGGCGTGCACCTGCCACGCCGGGGAGGGGGATGGAGCGCGCTCCATCGACGAGGCGTTGCACGTCTGCGGGGCGCAGCGCATCGGCCACGGCACGCGGCTGGGTGAGGACTCGGCGCTGCTGGCGGAAGTGATCGAGCGCAAGATTCCGCTCGAGATGTGCCTCACGAGCAACCTGCACACGCATACCGTCGCTGCGATGGCGGATCACCCGTTCACGCGGTATCTCGAGCGCGGCGCAGTCGTCACCCTGAACACCGACGGCCGGCTCATGGACGGCATCACCCTGACCGACGAGTATCACCTGGCGCACACCGTCCTCGGGCTGACGAAGGACCAGCTCGCTCGCGTCATGCTGAACGCGTGCGAGAGCGCCTTTCTGCCGGACTATGAGAAGGTGGCGCTGATCTCCCGGGTCCAGAACGAACTGGAGGCCTGCTGATGCCGCTCCGCCGGACCGTCGTCGCGTTCGTGATCACCTTCGCGTGCGCCCTGGCCGTGTTCACGCTGCCGCGCTTCGCCTGGAACACGCTGCGCGGCGCTCCTCCCCCCTCCCCCCCCCGATCGCAGCAGCCTGCGGCGGTCGACACCGCCGTCCAGACGCCCGTACCGCCGGCGGCCCCACGGCCGCTGGGCGCACGGCTCCGCGGCCTCCTCGGCCTCGCGGTCCTGCTCGCGTTGGGCGTCGCGCTGTCCAGCAACCGCCGCAAGATCAGCCGGCGCGTCGTCGCCTGGGGCCTCGGTCTGCAGGCGGCGTTCGCCATCTTCGTGCTGCGCGTACCGATCGGGCAGCAGATCTTCCGGGCGCTGGGCTCGGCGGTCACGTGGCTGCTGTCGTTCTCCTACGTGGGGTCGCAGTTCGTGTTCGGCGACATCGGCGCGCAACATTCCAAGTTCGGGGTGGTCTTCGCCTTTCAAGTGCTCCCCGCCATCATCTTCGTGTCCGCGCTGTTCGCCATCATGTATTACCTGGGGATCATGCAGCTCGTCGTGAAGGCCTTCGCCATCGTGATGAACAAGGTGATGGGCGCGAGCGGCGCGGAGAGCTTGAACGTCGCCGCGTCGATCTTCATGGGTCAGACCGAGGCGCCACTCACCATCCGGCCGTTCCTCCCCACGATGACGCAGTCGGAGCTGATGACCGTGATGACCGCCGGGATGGCTCACGTCTCGGGATCGATCATGGCGGCCTACATCGCCTTCGGGATCGAAGCGCGCCACCTGCTCACCGCCGTCATCATGACCGCGCCCGGCACCATCATGATGGCGAAGATCCTCGAGCCCGAGACCGGCACCCCCGAGACGCTGGGCGGCGTGAAAGTCGACATTCCCCGCACCGACGTGAACGTGGTGGACGCCGCGGCTCGGGGCACGAGCGACGGCCTCCACCTGATGCTGAACGTAATCGCGATGCTCATCTCGTTCATCGCCCTCATCGCCCTCATCAATGGCGTGCTCGGCTTCGCCCACGGCTACGTCAGCTGGATCCCGCAGAACCTCCAGACGATCCTGGGCTGGCTCTTCTACCCGATCGCGTGGGTCATGGGCGTGCCGGGACATGATACCAGCACCATCGCGGGACTGTTGGGGACCCGCATGGTGCTGAACGAGTTCATCGCGTTCGCCCAGCTCGGTCCCCTCAAGGCCAGCCTCGATCCGGTGTCGTTCACCATCGCCACCTTCGCGTTGTGCGGCTTTGCCAACGTGAGCTCGGTCGGCATCCAGATCGGCGGAATCGGCGCCCTCGCGCCCAACCGCAAGCACGACCTCGCCCGGCTCGGCTTCCGCGCCATGCTCGCGGGCACGCTCGCCAACTTCCTGTCGGCCACGCTGGCGGGGATGCTGCTGTGACAGGGACAGGGGGGGGGGACAAGGGAGCGGGGACTGGGACGATCGCGGAAGCGGTGCGCACCGTCGCGCGACGCATCGGCTCGCTGGAGCCACGAGCCGCAATCGTCTTGGGTTCAGGGCTGGGGTTTCTCGCCGACGAAGTGCGTGACGCAGTCCGGATCCCCTACGCCGAGATCCCGGGCTTCCCGGCGCCCGGCGTCGCGGGGCACAAGGGGGAGCTGGTGGCCGGCACTCTGGACGGAGTCCCCGTCCTGGTCCAGAGCGGGCGGTTTCATCTCTATGAGGGGCACGGGGCGGACGTGGCCGGGCTGCCCGTGCGCGTATTTGCGAGCCTCGGCGTACGGACGCTGATCGTCACCAACGCCGCCGGGGGCGTCCGACTCACGTTCCGGCCGGGCACGCTGATGCTGATCGCCGACCACATCAACTTCATGTTCCGCAACCCGCTCACCGGCCCGGCCCTGGAAGGGGAAGAGCGCTTCCCGGACATGAGTGAGCCCTACGACGCCAGGTTGCGGGCGCTGGCGCGGGAAGTGGCGCGGGAGGCGAAGATCCCTCTCGAGGAGGGGGTTTATGTCGGGCTGCTCGGCCCCTCTTACGAGACCCCCGCCGAGGTCCGGATGCTGCAGCGGCTCGGCGCGGACGCCGTGGGGATGTCCACCGTCCCGGAGGTGATCGTCGCGCGGGCGCGGGGGATGCGCTGCCTCGGCTTCTCGACGATCACGAACCTCGCGGCCGGGATCTCCCCCACCGCGCTCTCCCATCAGGAGGTCTTGGAGGTCGGCCGGCAGGTGGGGCAGGCGCTGGGGACGATCGTGAAAGGAGTATTGCGCCGTCTCTAGGCCCCTCTCTTCCTCCGCCGCCGGTGTTCGCATCGTTCGTTTTGCAACCTTTTCGTCCAGCCGGCTGTCCTATCTCGCAGTAGCCTCCCTGCCTCGGGCGCCGTCGCCGGGGGTTGCACCGCAATCCGCTGCGAGGTACCCATGGTCTCCGTCCTGCTCTGCCTGGTGTGCCGCAGCCTCGGGTTCCCGGCCGTTGTGGACTCGCCGCCGCCTTCCATACAGCAGGTGCGGGCCGTGCGGACAACGCGGCCCGTTGCGGTGGACGGCGTCCTGGACGATCCGATCTGGCGCAGCGCCGATCGGGTCACCGGGTTCCTGCAGCGGGACCCTACGGAGGGCGCGGCGCCGAGCGAGAGCACGGTGGTATTCGTAGCCTACGACGACGCGGCGCTCTACGTCGGTGCCCGATTGTACGACGCTCATCCGGATTCGATCGTCGCGCGGTTGTCGCGCCGCGACGTCTCCGCCAACTCCGACCGGTTCAACGTTTACATCGATCCCTATCACGACCGCCGCAGCGGGTTCTACTTCGGGCTGAGCGCGGCGGGGACGCAGTTCGACGGTACCCTGCTGAACGACGACTGGAACGACGATACCTGGGACGGCGTGTGGGAAGGGAAGGTGAGCCGGGACTCGCTCGGCTGGACCGCAGAGCTGCGGATTCCGTATTCGCAGCTGCGGTTCCTGAAGCGGCCTCAGCAGGTGTGGGGGATCAACTTCAATCGGGCGATCGCCCGCCGCAACGAGCAGGACTACCTCGTGTACACGCCGAAGAACGGCAGTGGGTTCGTGTCGCGGTTCGTGGACCTCGTGGGCATCGACGAGGTCACGCCGCCGCCGCGCGTGGAGATCATGCCGTACATAACGAGCCGGGCCGAGTTCGCGCCGCACCAGGCGGCTGATCCGTTCAACGACGGCTCGCGCCTGTCCCCGGCCGCGGGCGTGGACGCCCGGATCGGCCTCGGCTCCAACCTCACCCTCAACGCGACGGTCAACCCTGACTTCGGGCAGGTCGAGGTGGACCCCGCCGTGGTGAACCTGAGCGACGTCGAGACCTTCTTCTCCGAGAAACGGCCGTTCTTCGTGGAAGGGTCGTCCACGTTCAGCTTCGGCCAGGGGGGGCAGCGCAACAACTGGAGCTTCAACTGGCCAGGGCCGACGTACTTCTACAGCCGCCGTATTGGCCGCTCGCTCTCCTACGGCGCCCCGGACGGCGGGTTCGCCGACGGGCCGGCCGGCGCGCACATCCTCGGGGCGCTGAAGCTGACGGGGAAGGTGGGCGGCAACTGGAACATCGGCGCGCTGTCGGCTGTGACGAACCGCGAGCAGGCGACCTACCAGGACAGCCTCGGCGCGCGGTGGCGGCAGGAGATCGAGCCCCTGACGTTCTACGGGGTGTACCGCGCCCAGAAGGACGTCGCCCAAGGGCGCCAGGGGATCGGGTTCCTGGCGACCGTCGCCGCGCGCGCGTTCGACGATCCGGTGCTGCGAGACGCACGCAACTTGAGCAGCGTGTTCCTCGGCACGGACGGCTGGACCTTCCTCGACGCCAGCCGCACGTGGGTGACGACGTGGCGGGGCGGCGTCTCGCGTATCGCCGGCACGACGGGCCGCCTCCTCGCCGTCCAGCAGAGCTCGGCGCACTACTTCCAGCAGCCCGACAACGGTCACGTAACCGTGGACAGCGCGGCGACCTCGATGACCGGCGCGATGGGCCGGGTCACCCTGGGCAAGCAGAAGGGGAACTCGTTCGTCAACTCGTCGCTGGGGCTCATCGCCCCATCCTTCGACCTCAACGACGTGGGCTTCCTGTCCCGGACCGGCATCGTGAACATGCACCTCGGGGCCGGCTACGACTGGACCAAGCCGGGCCGCGTGTTCCGCTACGTCGAGGTCCTGGGCGCGGTGTTCCGGAACTACGATTGGGACGGGAACATCAACTGGTCGGGCGTGTTCGGCGAAGGATCGTTCCAGCTCAAGAACTTCTACTGGCTCTACTGGGACGTGGCCTACAACCCGTGGACCGTAAACAACCGCCGCACGCGGGGCGGCCCGCTCACCCTCAATCCGCCCGGCTACCAGGTCGACTTGAGTATGAACTCCGACAGCCGGAGAGCCTGGGTGTACGGCCTCTTCGGCGGGACCTACCAGTCCCGCGACGGCCGGAACTGGTACGCGGGTGCCAGCCTCGAATGGCGGCCGGCGGCCAACGTGTCGCTCAGCGTGGGACCCAACCTGAGCGGCAATGTCACGCCGGTCCAGTACATCGGGACCTACGATGACTCCACGGCGACGGTCACCTACGGCAAGGACTACGTGTTCGCGCGGCTGCGCTCGACCGAATTGTCCGCGGGCATTCGGCTCAACTGGACCTACACGCCGAAGCTGTCGCTCCAACTGTACACGCAGCCGCTGATCTCGGCTGGCAAGTACGACCAGTTCAAGCAGCTGGCGCGGCCGCGCACCTTTGACTTCACGCCGACGGCGGCGCCCTCCGATCCCGACTTCAACTTCCGGTCGCTGCGGGGCAACGCGGTGCTGCGCTGGGAGTACCTGCCCGGCTCGACGCTGTTCTTCGTATGGACCCAGACGCGGCAGGATGTCGAGGACATCGGCGACTTCGCCTTCCACCGCTCGCTGGACCGGCTGATGCAGGCCAAGGCCGACAACATCTTCATGATCAAGGCGACGTACTGGTGGAATCCGTAACGGGATTCGGCGAGTAGACCGCGACCTCAGAGCCTTCCGCATAGATCGCTGAGACGGGGCGTCGCTCGTTGAGGACGCCCCATGCCGCGCCGTACAGGGCCGCGAAATCAACGTCCCATTCGAGCCTCCGCACCTCGCGGCCCACCCAGGACGGGTGCTCGACCCGGAAAACGGTGAGCCGCCCGCGGCGATCCACCCGGTAACCCAGGTAGCGCTCCTGGAAGTACGCCGCGGCGCTGGCAGCCACCGGCCTGCCGGCGGTCGGGCCGATTTCCGCCGCCACGCGCCACCGGCGGGCGATGCGATACTCCACCCGCGCCTCCGCCTCCGTTTGCGCGGCGGTGCACTCGATGGGTGTCGCGTCGAACGGCTCGTTGTAGCGCCACCGCGCGACTGCCGCGATCAGCCGGTTCGGCACCAGCTGGCGGATGAACCAGACTCCCGGCCGGTTTCCGTGTCGCACGTACGTGCGGAAGTTGACCTGCGGATGTGCCGGCAAGCCCGGGACGCGCCACCCCCGGACCCGGACGTCATCCATGCCTAAGGCGACGAGGCTGACGTGCGCGCGTCCCTGCCAGCGGTCCAGCTGCAGCGCCGGCGGCACGACGCGGTGCACCAGCCCTTCGGGGACCTCGAAGCTGACGATCAGCAGGTGCGACCAGCGGGCTGTGAGGAAGGGGCGGGGCAATCACAGTCCTTCGGTTGGCGGCCGGGGCGGGCCGGGCACAAAATGATTGAGCGGCCCGTGGCCGGCGCCGAGGCCCGGTGCCGCCGCCATCGCCCGCTGCACGAAGTCGAGCGCGTCCATCACCGCGCGCTGCAGCGGCCGTCCCTGGGCGAGGCCGGCGGCCACCGCCGCCGAGAGGGTGCAGCCGGTGCCGTGCGTCGACGTCGTGTCGAGCCGCGGTCGGGCGAACCGTCGCGTGTCACCGTCCGCGACCAGCACGTCCACCACCTCATCGCCGACCAGATGCCCGCCCTTCACCAGCGCGGCCCGCGCCCCGAGCTTCAGGAGCGCGCGGGCGGCGTGCTCCATTTGCTCGGGGGTGCGAACCTCCTCCCCGATCAGGACGCCGGCCTCGTCGAGGTTCGGGGTAACAAGGGTCGCCAGCGGCACGAGCCGCCGCGCGATCAGACGCTCGGCCTCCCGTGGCAGCAGCCGGTCCCCGGACGTCGCGACCATCACCGGATCGAGCACATAGTTGGGGAGCCGGTGGCGGGTGAGACCGGCGGCGACCGCTTCCACAATCTCGGCCGAGCCCAACATCCCGCTCTTGACCGCCAGCGGCGGAAGGTCCTCGGCCAGCGCGTCGATCTGCTGTGCGACCAGCGTGGCGGGCAGGGCCTGCCAGGCACGCACCCCCGTGGTGTTCTGTGCGGTCACCGCGCAGATCACGCTCGTACCGAACACGCCGAATTGGTGAAAGGTCTTGAGGTCGGCCTGGATGCCGGCACCGCCGCCCGAGTCCGAGCCGGCGATTGTGCAGGCGATCTTCACTTGGCGAAGCCTGCTGCCGCGGCGATGTTAAGGGCGGTGGATTCGGCTTGTCCGGGACTCGACATCCAGCGTGTGAGAGGTCGCATAGCCAATAATCTGCAGAGAGCGGTGCGTGATCTCCAACGGCGCAAGGCGCGCGGTCGGCGCGGCCTGGCACTGCTCGAAGGAGTCCGTCTGGTGGAAGAAGCACTGGCCGCCGGCCTGAGGTTCCGAGGGGTGCTGGTGACGACCGAGCTGGAGCGCACCACTCGAGGGAGCGAGCTGCGGGCGGAGCTGGAGCGGCACGCGGTGGCGGTGGAAGACGTCGGCGGGCGAGCCTTCGCCCAGCTCGCGACCACCGACACGCCGCAGGGTGTTCTGGCGATCGTGGAGCCGCGCGCGTGGACGGCGGGGGAGATCGATTTCACCCGTGGCCGCGCGATCCTGGTGATCGACGGCGTGCAGGACCCGGGCAATGTCGGCACGCTGATCCGCACGGCGCACGCGCTCGGCGCCGCCGCAACGGTCGTGCTGCGCGGCACGGCGGACGTGCTGAACCCCAAGGCGCTGCGCGCCGCGATGGGGGCCACGTTCCGGCACCCCGTGGTGCCGCTCGACGATCCTCAGTTCATCGCCTGGGCGGCCGCGAACGCGGTGACGCTGTGGGCCACCGCCGCCGACGGCCTACCCCTCGAGCGCGCGCGGCAAGACGCCGCCCGGGCCGCGGGGGGGGGGGGAGGGGAGCGCATCGCGGTGATCGTCGGCAACGAGGGGGCGGGGATCCGGCCGGCTCTGAACGCCATCGCCGCGCGGCGCGTCGCAATCCCGCTGGCACAGGGTGCGGAGTCGCTCAACGTCGCCGTGGCGGCGGGGATCCTTCTCTACGAGGTGCTGCGTGGGCGCTGAGCGGGCCGTGTTCCTCGTCGGCGCCGCGGTCCTGGGGCTCTGCTTCGGCAGCTTCCTCAACGTGTGCATCCTGCGCCTGGCGAAAGAAGATAAGAAGGACCGCTCGCTGTTCCACCCGCCGTCGAGTTGCCCCCACTGCCACCGCCGTATCGCCTGGCGCGACAACATCCCCGTGATCTCCTGGCTGCTGCTGCACGGCAAGTGCCGGTGGTGCGGACATCCGATCTCGACCCAGTACCCCGTCGTCGAAGCCGTCGTCGGTGTTCTGTGGCTCGCCGCGATGCTGGCTTACGGCCCGACGCTGCATTTCGTGGCGGCGGCCGTCCTCGGCACCATCCTGCTCGGCATCGCGGTGACCGACGCGCGCCACTACCTCATCCCGGACGAATACAACTGGGTCGGGCTGGGCCTCGGGCTGGCCCTGTCGCTGGGCGAGGGCGTGGACGGGTTCCTCCAGGCGGTGCTGGGCGCGGCGGGCGGGTTCGGGGTGCTCTTCGCCGTGGGACTCCTGGGACGGTGGATCTTGAAAGAGGAGGCGATGGGCGGCGGCGACATCAAGATGATGGCGATGGTGGGCAGCTTCGTCGGGTGGAAGGGGGCGCTCCTCACGGTGTTCGCCGCCGCGGTGTTCGGCAGCCTGGTGTACGTGCCGCTGCTGCTGCTCAAGAAGAAGCGTCTCGTGCCCTTCGGGGTATTCCTCGCCATGGGGGCGGCGCTGACGTTCGTCGCGGGGGACACGATTCTCGACTGGTATCGACGCTTCCTCGGGGGCGGCTGAGCTGATGGGCGATCCCTTCGAAGGCCTGTTCGACTCGGGCGACGTCTTGGAGCGCGTGGGAGTGGACCTCACCGGCCAGGCGCGCCGCGGCGACCTCGAGCCGGTGCGGTGCCGCGACCCGGAAATCGCGCGCGCGGTGGACATCCTGCTGCGCCAGAGCAAGAACAACCCGGCGCTCATCGGGCGCGCGGGCGTGGGCAAGACGGCCATCGTCGAGGGGCTGGCCCAGCGCGTCGCCGCGGGAAACGTGCCGCCAGCGCTCAAGGACGCCCGCGTCCTGGCGCTCGACCACGTCGCCCTGCTCGCCGGGACCGCCTTCCGCGGTCAGTACGAGGAGCGTGTGCGCCGGCTGGTGAAGGCGCTCGCCGCCGACCCTGACCTGATCCTCTTCGTAGACGAGCTGCACAATCTCATCGGTCAGGGGACCGCCATCGGTGCCGCGATGGACGCTGCGAACATGCTGAAGCCTGCCCTGGTGCGCGGCGACATCCGCGTGATCGGCGCGACGACCGGCGAGGAGTACGACAAGTGGGTGCGCGGCGACCCGGCGCTGGAGCGCCGCTTCCAGCCGGTGGTCGTCGATGAGCTCGACGCCGTGCAGACCTGGGAGGTGCTGGTCGCCCGGCGGCCGCGCCTCGAGCGACACCACGCCGTCGCCCTCACCGACGATGCGCTCAAGGCGGCCATCGTCCTCACCGATCGCTTCGTGCCCGAGCGCGCCCGGCCCGATAAGGCGATCGATGTGGTCGACGAGGCCTGCGCGCATGCCCAGGCCACCGCCCGCGTATCGCCGGAGCTCGACCGCCTGATCCGCGAGCGCCGCAAGGTCGACGCCATGATCCGCCGGGGACTCACGACGGCGCCCGGCGTCGCTGAGCCGGCGCCGGACTTGGCCGAGGTGATCGACCAGGTCGTGGCGGATTTCCGAGAGATGCTCGGCGGTCAGCCGGCCAGGCGGACGGGCGGTCAGGAGGCCGATGGCCCTCCGGACACCGACCGCCCGAGCGCCCGAGCGTCCGAGCGTCCACTCGAGGAGCGTCGTACCGAATTGGACTCGCTCCTCCGCGCGGAGCTTGAATCCCAGGGCCTCGTTGTGACGGGCCGCGAGGTGGCGCGAGTCGTCAGCGCCGCCGTCGGGAAAGGCATCGAATGGGCGGGGTGAGGATCGTGAGGATCCTGGGCCTCGTGCTCGGCGGCGGCGTAGGGCTGGGAGGGGGGTGCCGGGAGCGCGCCGAGGCGGTGCAGAACGAGAGTCAGCTGAGGCAGGTAGTCCAGCAAATGGTGCCGGCGGTCGAGCGGGCGACGGGACTCACCTTCAAGCGCCCACCGGTGGTGCAGCGCCGCACCCGCGCCCAGGTGCGCGACTACGTGATCCACAAGTTCGACAGCGACCTCCCGCCAGCCGAGCTCGCCGGCGCCCAGGCCGCCTACCGCATGTTTGGCTTGCTCCCCGACACTCTCGATCTGCGCGCCACGCTCGTCGACCTGTATACCGAACAGGTCGCAGGCTACTTCGACCCGGACTCCGCCACCCTTTACGTGGCCGCCGACGTCGACTCGCCGCTCGTCCGCATGACCGTCTCCCACGAGCTGATTCACGCGTTGCAGGCCCAGTACCTGGACCTCGATTCGGTACTGCAACAGAAGCGTCACAACGACCGCCGCTCGGCGGCCCAGGCGATCCTCGAAGGACAGGCCACGCTCGCCCAAATCCTCGTCATGATGCCCGAGCAGCAAACCGAGGGCCTGCCCAGCTTCTGGGAGACGCGCAAGGTATTCCGTACGCAGATGGCTCAGATGCGGGAGTATGCCCACGCCCCCTTGTGGCTGCGGGAAACCCTGATCTTCCCCTATCTCGCGGGCGCGGACTTCGTCCGCTGGTTCGACGGGCGACATCCTGGCCACCAGCCGTTCGGCGCCGCGATGCCCGTTTCCACCGAGCAGATCCTCCATCCCGATCGCTACGACGGCCACGACAACCCGACGGTCCTCGAGTTCACCGGGAGCGACCGTGCCGTGCGTTACGAGGACGATTTGGGTGAGTTCGAGATCCGATTGCTCTTCGAGCAGCTCCTGGGTGATACGGCCGAGGCACAGGCGCCCCTGCTCGCCAGTGGTTGGAACGGCGACCGCTACCGCGTGCTCCCGGCGGAAAAGGGGCAGGACGCGCTGGTCTGGTACTCGGTGTGGAACGACGCGGCCACCGCCGCCCGTTTCGCGAGGGGGCTTGAGCGGGCCTGGTCTCGTCGGTGGGGAGCTGGGGCGGCGGGGAGTCGCAGGTCGCGGATCGACCGACTCACCATCGATGGCAGCCCCGGGGTGCGGTTGGTGGACGCGCCGGCGGGATGGGCCGGCTGGAGGGCGATTCCCGCGATTCGGATAGCGCCATGACGCGTTAAGCCCCCCACTTGGATTCCGACAACTCGCTAAGTATTTTGCTTGGCTTATGTTTACGGCCCTCGCCGAGCAGATCACCGGGGTGTTGCAGCGGCTGCGCGGTCGCGGGGTGCTCTCGGAAAGCGACGTCACGGAGGCGCTGCGCGAAATCCGGCGCCACCTGCTCGAGGCCGACGTGAGCTTCGAGGTCACGCGCGGGTTCGTCGAGCGCGTGCGCGAACGCGCCGTGGGCGCCCTCGCGATCAAGTCGGTGAGCCCCGGCCAGCAGGTCACCAAGCTCGTGCACGACGAGCTCGCCGCCCTGCTCGGCAGCCGGCAGCGCGACCTCGAGTTCGCCCCGGTGGGCCCGACCGTGATGCTGCTCGTGGGGTTGCAGGGCTCGGGGAAGACGACCACGGCAGCCAAGCTGGCGCGCCGGCTCAAGCGCGAGCAGAAGGCGCCGTGCCTGGTCACGGCGGACCTCTATCGCCCTGCAGCCCGGGAGCAGCTCGAGCAGCTCGGTGCCCAGCTCGATATCCCCGTCTTCCCCGGGAGTGGAGAATGGGGAATGGGGAAGGGCGTCATCGAGCTCGTCCGCGCGGCGGTGCACGAGGCCGAGACGGCCCGCTGCCGTACCGTGATCGTCGACACGGCGGGCCGCCTGCAGATCGACGTCGAGATGATGGACGAGCTCCGCGCGCTGAAGGCGGCCGTGGCGCCGCGCGAGGTGCTGCTCGTCGCCGACGGCATGACCGGGCAGGACGCGGTGCGGATCGCCCGCGGGTTCCAGGAGGGCGTCGGGCTGACCGGGGCGATCCTGACCAGGCTCGACGGCGACGCGCGCGGCGGAGCGGCCCTTTCGATCCACGGCGTCACGGGCGTGCCGATCAAGTACGTCGGCGTCGGCGAGCGGTCGGAGGCGCTCGAGCCGTTCGACCCGGTCCGGATGGCGGGCCGGATCCTGGGGCAGGGCGACGTCGTCGCGCTGGTTGAGAAGGCCGCGGCAGCCGTAGACGCGGGCGAGGCGAAGCAGCTCGAGCGGAAGGCGCGCTCCCAGCGCGGCATGGACCTCGACGACTTCCTGGTCGCGCTGAAGCAAATGCAGCGCCTGGGACCGTTGCAGCAGGTGGTGGGGCTGCTGCCCGGCATGAGCGCCAAGGCGCTGAAGGGCGTCTCGCTGGACGACAAGCGTTTGAAGCATGTCGAGGCGATCGTACTCTCGATGACGCCCGCGGAGCGCGCCGACCCGAAGCGGCTGAACGGGTCGCGCAAGCTGCGGATCGCGAAGGGCGCGGGGCGCCCGGTGCAAGAAGTGAATCGGCTGCTGGAGCAGTTCCAGCAGATGCGCAAGCTCTTACAAAGGATGTAGCGCACCTATGGCGACTCGTATTCGGCTGCGGCGGGTGGGGCGGAAGGGGCAGGGCTACTTCCGGATCGTGGTGGCGGACTCGCGCTCTCCCCGGGACGGACGGTTCGTGGCGACGATCGGCAACTACAACCCGCGCGCCAACCCGGCCGTCATCCAGGTGAACGCCGAACAGGCGCACGCGTGGTTGGCCAAAGGGGCGACGCCCACCGACACGGTGCGCTCGCTCCTCAAGAAGGCCGGAGTGCTGGGCAAACGCCCCGCGTAGTCGGGCGGTTGCACAAGCCGCATGGGCAGAAGGGGGAAGTGGAAGTCTTCCCCCTAGTCGAGCACCCCGGCGCCGTCTTCGCCCCGAAGGCGCAGCTGTTCGTGGTAGACGAGGCGCGGCGCGTGCTCGCGGGACCGCTGGTGGTGGCGCGGCGGCGCGCCTATCACCGCGCGTGGCTGCTGGGGTTCGAAGGGATCACCTCCCGGGCGGCCGTGGAAGGGTGGCGCGACCGGTTCGTCGCCGTGGCCGAGGCCGATGCTGACGATTAACGTCGTGACGCTGTTCCCGGAGTGCTTCGCGGCGCCGCTGGCCGTGAGTATTCCGGGACGGGCGGCGGCCGCCGGGTTGGTGCGCTACCGCGTCGTGCAGCTGCGCGACTACACGCACGACAAGCACCGCACCGTGGACGACGCCCCGTACGGGGGCGGGGCAGGGATGGTGCTCAAGCCGGAGCCGTTTTTCGAGGCGGTGGAGGATCTCCGGGCGGGGCCGCCCATCGTGCTGCTGTCGGCTCGCGGCAAGCCGTTCACGCACGAGGCCGCGGTCCGGTACGCGGTGGGGCGGGAGTTGACGCTACTGTGCGGCCACTACAAGGACGTAGACCAGCGCGTGGCCGACGGCCTGGGGGCCGAAGAGGTCTCGATCGGAGACTTCGTGCTGTCGGGTGGGGAACCGGCGGCGCAGTGCGTCATCGACGCGGTGGTACGCCTCCTGCCTGGCGCGCTGGGGGACCACGAATCGGCGGCGACGGACTCGCACTACGACGGCCTGCTGGCGCCGCCGAGTTACACCCGGCCGCCGGAGTATCGCGGGATGCCGGTCCCCGACGTATTGTTGAGCGGTGACCATGAACGGATTGCGGCGTGGCGCGCGGCGGAAGCCGAGCGGCTGACGCGCGCACGGCGCCCGGATCTCTGGGCGAAGTTGGAGGATCGAGGGTAAAGGTATGGAACGACTCAGAGCGATCGAGCGGGAAGGGTTGAAGACCAACCTTCCCCCTTTTGACCCGGGCGACACCGTGCGAGTGATGGTGCGCGTGCGCGAAGGCGAGAAGGAACGCCTTCAGGCCTTCGAGGGCGTGTGCATCGGCCGCCGCGGCGGCGGCATCAACGAAACGTTCACCGTGCGCAAAATCTCAGCCGGCGTCGGCGTGGAGCGGATCTTCCCGCTGCACTCTCCGGCGATCGCGGAGATCGAGTTGGTGCGCAAGGGTCGGGTGCGGCGCGCCAAGCTGTACTTCCTGCGGCGCTTGGCCGGGAAGGCCGCGCGCATCCGCGAGAAGCGCGGCGCCACGCCGGCGGCCCCGGCGGCCGAAGAGGAGCAGGCGGAGACGTGAAGCGCCGCCGTCCCACGCTCGAGCGCGAAGCCGCGCTCTGGCGCGCGGGACGGCTGATCGTCGCCGGGATCGACGAAGCAGGCCGCGGCCCCCTGGCTGGACCGGTGGTGGCCGCGGCCGTCGTGTTTCCACCGCAATGCCGGCCGATCCGGGGGCTCGCCGACTCCAAGCTGCTCACCGCGGCCGCCCGTGAGCGGCTTGCGGCGGTGATCCGCTCCCGGGCCGCGGCGATCGGCGTCGGCGCGGCGAGCGTGCGCGAGATCGACCGGTGGAACATCCGCCGCGCGTCCATCCTCGCCATGCGACGAGCCCTCACCCGCCTCGGCGTCACGCCGAGCGACGTCCTCGTGGACGGGCTGCCCTGTCCCGAGCTCGGCGTGCCGCACGTCGCTATCGTCGACGGCGATGCCCGCTGCCACTCCATCGCCGCGGCGTCGATTATCGCCAAGACGGTGCGCGACCACCTGATGGCGCTCCTGGGCGCCCGCCACCCGCGCTACGCGTGGACGACCAACAAGGGCTACGCTACTGCCGAGCATCTGGCGGCGCTCGACGCCCTTGGCTTCACCGCCCATCACCGCAAGACCTTCCACCCGATCGCCCAGCTGTCGCTGAGCTTCAGTTGATGGTGAATTCCTTCACCATCCCGCTTTCCGACGCTCCAAGAGCGCCACCCCCGACATGCGCCGTCCCTCTTCCCGTCTGGCGGCCGAGCTGAAGCGGGCGACGATGTTCCAGAGCCATGCCAGCCGCATCGTGCGTTTGAGCCGCAGCGATTCTTCCCACATCGAGCGCCACTCCACCTCCCGCCAGCCCAGCGGCTCGAAGAAGCGCGTGCCTTCCGCCGGAGCGAACTGGAAGGGGGCACCCCCCTGCGCGAACGGCTTGCTCCAGGTTTTGTCCATGAACTTGAGCAGCCGGGGCGAGGAGAGGTCGATGAGCCAAAAGCGGAACGGCCGCTGCTCGGCGAGGTCGCGCGCCAGCGCCGCCACCTGCTCGCGCGTCAGGTAGATGAGCAGGCCTTCGGTGATCACCAGGACCTGACGGGCCGCCACGCCGATTTGGGAGAAGAACGCACGCCGTCGTGGCTCGTCGGTCAGATCGATCTTACGGCGCTCCAGGACGGAGGCCGGCCGCTCCCGGGCGAGGGCCTGTTCTTTGTACTCGATCACGTCGGGGAGGTCAGCCTCGACCCAGCGCAGTGACGGTGACAGCGGCAGCCGGTAGGGCCGGGTATCGAGGCCGGCCGCAAGGTTCACCACCGTGTCGATGCCGTCCCGCTCGATGGCCCGCAGGATCAATTCGTCCATCACGGCGGTCCGCACGATCATCGGCCAGGCGAACTCTCGCGCCCGGGGGAGCCGGCGCATGATCTCTTCGCCCTGCGGGCCGGCGAGGCGACGCGCGAACTGATCGTGGAACAACGCATCCGGCCGTTCGCTTTCCATCGCCCGGTACAGCGCAACCCAGCGGGCCGTGTCGGACACGTGGGTGATGGGAGTATCGGTCGGCATGGGGCTGGAAACCTAAGCAGGACGGCAGGAGACGGTAGGGGACTGCTATCGTCCCTTGCACGAATGCAGCTCCCGGTCCACCCGCTCGCCTGCGGCCCGGGTGAGCGTGGCGCGCACGTCCAGAGCGACGGCCCGGGCGGCGACACAATCACCGGCAACGACGAGGGGGCCGATCGCCCCGTAGCCCACGTCTCCATCCCCTGGGAAGCGGCGCACCGCCGCTGCGGCAGCGCGGGCGGCCGCTATCGTGTCGCCCGCGCCGAGCAGCGCGCGCGGCAGCATCGTCCACGGCCGCGAGCGACTACTGTCCAGGGCCAGGGACTCATGGAGTAACGCTACGGCGGGATGCCACTGTCCCGCGGCGGCGTAGAAGGCCGCGAGGTCGTCGCGCGGGCCCGGCAGGTCCGGCGCCGCGGCGATGGCCAAGCGCAGGTAGCGCTCGCCCGTGCCCCAGCGCTGTGCGACGAACGCGTCTTGGCCCTCCATCCACAGCGTGCGATAGGAGCGGGGGGCATCGCGCTGTAGGGCGGCGAACCAGCGGTCGTCGTCCTGCCAGATGGATGCCCGCGCCACGCTGCGGGCCGCGCCGGCAAGCACGAGGAGCGCGAGCACGGCGGTCTTGACGCGCGGCCTCCAGGGCAGCGCGGCGCCCGCGGAGGCGAGCGCGAGCACCGCGCCCCACGACGGCAGGTACAGCGTCCGCTCGGCGAGCAGGATCTCGGTGGGCACCAGCACGTTGGAGACGGGGGCGAGCGTGATCGCCGTCCACGCGAGGCCGATCGCGACGCCCGGCGCCGCGCGCCGGAGTCTCCAGGCGACGAGCGCGGCCCCCACGGCAAGGGCGAGGGCGAGCGCGTGGACTCGAGACAGCCCGGTGGCGACCGTCACCTGAGCGGGGGAGTAGTCGGCCGAGAGATGGATCGGCACGAACAGCAGGCGCCACCACTCGGGTGAGAGCGCGAGCATCGCGCTGGCGCGACCGAGAGCGCCCATCCCTTTCAGGCCCGGCGCGATGCCGCCCGCCGCGAACGTGGCCCCCGTGACGAGAGGGCGGGCGAGGAAATAGCAGACGATCGGCACCGCGGCGCAGGCCGCCGCGGCGAGCGCCGCGCGCTGCTCCGGGCGCGGATCCTGGCCGGCGAAGATCGCTCGTCCCGCGGCGATGAGGAGAACGGTGGCGGGGAGGGTCGCCGCGTGCTCCTTGGATGCGATGGCGAACGCGCCACCGAGAGCGACGCCGATCAACCAACGCCGGTCGGTCCGGGCGCGCAATGCGCACAGCAGGCTTGCGGCGTAACCCGCGGCCGCCATCAGCTCGGCGCGCCCCACACCCGACGCCGTCACCTCCACGTGGACCGGGTGGGTGGCGAACAGCAGGCCCGCGGCGAGGCCGACTGTCGGCCCGGCCAGCCGCGCCGCGAGCAGCGCGAGCAGACCGGCGGCGAGCGCGGTCCAAAGCACGTCCACCGCGTGCAGCCATCGCGCGCTCGCGCTGATCTGCCCATCGAGGGCGTAGGAGGCGAGGACGGCCGGCCGCCAGACGCCCCCGCCGAAGGTGCGCGGCCAGTACGGCTCGAGGAGCAGCGCGCCGAACGAGGACGGGTGCGCGAGCGGGGGGCGCTGCTCGATGATCCAATGCGCGTCTTCGACGTAGCCGTTCAGGACGGCGGGTGCGGCCACTGTGCCGGCAACGAGGGCGCTGAGGAGCGCGACGTGACTGGCGCGCAGGGCAGGCTGCCGGTCAGCCATGCACCAATCTAGTGTCGCTGCGGTGCTCCGCTCGTTTCCGCAAACCGCTCTTGCAAGTGCTCGGTATCGCGCTCATGTTCTGCGCGCGAAGCCGGCTCCCGAGTCGAGGGCGCTGAACAGCTTCGGTCCCATAGGAGGCGCCCCTCCGTGAAGCCGTGGATTCTCGCTGCCTTCCTGTGCTCGGCCGCCTGGATCTGCGATCCGCTGGACTCCCGCGGCGTACGCGTTGAGAGTCCCAAATCGGCGACCAAGGTGGCGTTCGGCGGCTCATTACCCTCGGGCTCCGACACGTGCGCGAACGCCGCGCACAACGCTCAGCCACCGCATCTTTCCCGACT
>QHUY01000095.1 GCA_003223415.1 Gemmatimonadota bacterium | reverse complement strand
GCAACGGTTCCCAGTTGCCGCGCACCGACGTCGAGCCGCCCGTTTCCTGAACGCCGAACAGTGGCTCGGCGTACAGCGCGTCGTCGGGGGGCGCGTGCTCGAGCCGGACCTGGCTGAGATCGACTTCCAGCTCCTCGGCGAGGAGCATCGGCATCGCGGTGTAGGTCCCCTGCCCCATTTCTACCTTGTGCATGACGAGTGTGACGCCGCCGTCGCGGTCGATGCGGATGAACCCGTTGGGCTTGAAGTCGCGTGCCGCTTGAGGGCCGGCAGCGAGTGCCGTGCCGATGCGCGCGGGCAGACTGAAGCTCACGAGCAGACCGCCGCCGGCGGCGGCGCCCGCTCTCAGGAAGGTCCGGCGGGACAGGGTATGCACCGCAGTCGAAATTAACTCGCCGAACGGCTTCCCGCAGCAAGACCACACCCGCTACGGGGGGTGTTGGACCGACGCTACATCCTACAGGAGAAATCGCCGACCACTCTACCTGAAGCTCGGGATCGGCCTGGTCACGCATCGCGCCGACGACGGCACGGACGTCATCACGTCCAGCGCCATCGGGCCGCAATTCGGCGTGGGATACGAGTGGCCCGTGAGCCCCCACGTCCTGGTGAGCCCTTTCATTAATGTTGCACTCGGTATCGTGGGGGGGTCACTCAAGTTCAACGGCGGAACAATCCAGAATAACAGGCCCACCGTGTCGCTGGCGCAGTTGGGGCTCGGGGTCACCTGGCATCAGGTGCCGTTGCGCCGGACGGGGCACTGACTTCGTCAGGCAGCCAGCAACGGCGGTCCACCCCTACCCCAGTCTATCGCGTCGACAAACCGGCGTGGGGCGTCGTCCAATCGATGAAAGATGACGTGGGAGATGCGGTGCGCGCCCAGTCGTAGGAGGACCCCTGTGATTTGGGGGGTTAGGGTGGTGTAGAGAACCACGGGCAAGCGCCACTCGTCTGAGAATAACGCGAGGTGTTGTTCGGGATCTCCACGCCAGTCGGCAGCGGGGTCTGCGACGATCGCGGACGGCGCCATGTAAGCTACGACCTGCTGCAACTCGGCCCACGTCGACGCAAAGCGCAGGGTCGCGCGCCCACCGAGCGCGCGGCGCACTCGGTGCTCCATTCCCGGCTCTGACACGAGCACCGCAACGACAACGACCGGGAACCCTTCGAACCGCCGCGGCGGGAGCCGCAAAACCCGCCGTGTCTCGAGCCGTAGTACGGGCCGTTTCTGCTCGACCGCGGCCCGGCGTTCGTCATGCAACGCCCCCAGCCGGTCCCACCACGCCCAGGCCAGGGCCACGAGCAAGTCGAGCAGCGACTTGAGCACGAGGTTTTGCAGGGGTGACATCCGCACTTTATTGTAGGAGTGAAGCCCACCTGAGCACAACCGAAACTCCTGACGGTGCAATCGGAAACCGCCCTCCCGTGAAAAACCGCGACATCTTCGACGTCGATCAGGGCTTCGCCGTCATCTCCCGAACCTGGCTGAGCAGCGCCTTGGAGTCGAACGGCTTGGCGACGAAATGCGCGCCTAGCTGACGCAGTCGCTCGGAGGTGACTTCCGACCCGTGGGCGCTGAGCAGGATCGCCGGTACGTTCCGCAGCTCGGGCCGGCGGCGCACTTCCTCGAGGAAAGCGAGGCCGTTCATCCCGACCATCTTCAGGTCGGTGATGATGACGCTCGGCCGGCGGCTGCGCACGAAGGCCAACCCCGCGGCGGCGTCGCCCACGGCGAGGCAGGCGTACCCGCCGCGCCGCAACAGCTTCGTCACGCCATCGCGCACCGCGGGGTCGTCGTCCACGAGCAGCACGACCGGTCGCTTCGGCGTCGCCAGCAGCCCGCGGGCCGGCCCGATCAGCGCTTGCGGGTCTGCGGGTACCCATCCCTCGGCGCCGTACGCGAGAGCCCCGGCGGTCGCCTCGGCGTCGGAGACGACCAGCAACGGCGTGTCGAACACGGCGGGACTGCGGCGCACCTGTTGGACGAAATCCAGCCCGTGCATGTCCGGTAACTCCAGCGCCACGAGGACGAGGTCCACGGGCTGTTGCTCCAGCGAGGCGAGGGCTTCCGCACCGGTCGCCACCGGGGAGATGCACCAGCCCTCCGCGCCGAGGCGGGCGGCGGTGAGGCTGCGCCAGTCCGGGTCACCATGTACGAGGAGCACCCTCGCTTCTTGCGGCAGCGGCACCGTGGTGGCCACCGGGGGCGCGGCGACCGGTTGCGCCGACGCGAGTGGCAAGCGGACGGAGAAGCGCGCGCCGCGGCCGACCTCGCTCTCCACCCACATCTGGCCGCCGAGCGCTTGGACGATGCGCTGGGCGATGGTGAGGCCCAGCCCCGCGCCGCCGTGTTCCCGCGTCGTCGAGCTGTCGAGCTGCGTGAACGGCTCGAAGATGGCCGCGAGCTTGTCCGCCGGGATGCCGGGCCCCTGATCGGAGACCTGGGTCACAGCGAAACCGTCCTCGTGCCACCACCGCACCTCCACTTGCCCGCCGCGCGGCGAGAATTTGATCGCGTTGGCGAGCACGTTGACGAACACCTGCAGCACGCGATCGCGCTCGCCCAGGACGACCTGCGGCTCCGCGGGAGGCCGCGGGGTGAGCGTCACTCCTTGCTCGTCCGCGAACGCCGCCACCGCCTCCAGCCCGGCCGCCACGCTGTCCTCGAGCGATACGGGCTCGACCCGGAACTCCATACGCCCAGCCTCGAGGCGCGAGAGGTCGAGCAGGTCGTTCACCAACCGAATCAGCCGGTCGGCATTCCGGAGGGCGATCTCGAGCAGCTCCCGGGAGGCGGACTCGAGGGGTCCGCCGGCTCCGGCGAGCAACAGAGACAACGACGTCTTCACCGACGTCATCGGCGTGCGGAGCTCGTGGCTGACGACGGAGACGAACTCGGACTTCGCGCGCTCCACTTCTACTTCGTGGGTCACGTTGCGGTACAGCACGATATGCCCGAGGGGCGCGCCGCCGCGGTCCCGCACGGGGGCCACGACGCGCTGGTAGACCGCGCGCTGGGGGAACACGAGGTCCACCCGGTCGCGGAGGGTCGCTTGGCCGGCCAGCGCCTCCCCCTGCGCGGTGAGCGCGGCGGGGTCGACGAAGGAACCCGCCAGGAAGCGCTCCAGGCTTTCCAAGCCCGCTCCCAGCACCGCTTCCCGAGGAATCCCCACCAGCGTCGCCATCGCGGCGTTCGCGTAGGCAATCCGGTGATCGGGCCCGACCAGCATGACCGCGGCGTCGCTCGCATCGATCAGCGCCTCCAGCTGGTTCCGCTGGGCCTGGACCGTCGTGTGCTCCCGTGCCAGGGCCTCGCGCTGCTGCGCGATCGTGCTCAACAGCTTGGAGTAGTACAGCGAGGTCTCGATCTGCCGGCCCAGGACGACCGCCCAGTCGAGGTCCTCCTCCGTGTAATGGCCCTCGTTTTCGTGCCCGAAATTCAGCGCGCCGATCACGCGGTCCCCGACGTGCAGCGGCACGATCATCGCCGAGACGCGCTTCCCTTCCTGCAGCAGGATTCCCTCAGTGCCCGGCAGGGAGTCCACGCGGATGGGCCGCCCCTCGTGAATCGCTTTTCCCGTCACCCCCTGGTCGACGGGGAACATCGCTTCCCCTGGGACGAACCCGCCGCGCACCCGGTCGTACAGGGTATGGACGTAGTAGTGCGCCGCCGCCTCGTCGATCAGAACCACGCTAGCCCGTCGGAAGTCGAGCACGCGCTGGACCTTCTGGATCGCGCCCTGGAAGATTTCGCGCATGTCGACGGCGGCGTTGATCAGGGACGACAGTTCGCCGACGACCGCCAGGCGCGCGGCCGATGTGCGGGCGGTGCCCGACTGCAGGGTGGCACGGTATTCGCGCGCGGCGAGGTCGAGCTCTCCGACGGCGGCGGCGGCCGCGCTCCACTCCTCCGGCATCGACACGCCGCGCTCGAGCCAGCCGCGCGCCAGATCCTCCAAGTCGCCCGCTACGTGTGCCAGGCCGTCCGCACCGAAGCTTGCCGCCGTGCCGGTCAGCGTGTGCGCGGCGCGATACAACGCCTGCGCGTCATCGCTGCGAAAGCCGCCCTCCAGCCGGTGCAGGGCCGCCCGCAGCGTCTCGATGCGCGCGCTGAGCCCGGCCGCGAACTCGGCCCGCACGGCGGCCAGCGGATCGATGCTCGTCAGGGGCAGAGCTCCCGGACCTGGCGGGCCAGCTCCTCCGGCTGGAACGGCTTGAGCACCACGCCCGCCGCCCCGGTCTCCGCCAACCGCGCTTGGTTGAGATCGCGCCGGGCCGTGAGCAGGACTATCGGCACCGTGCCCGTCGCCGGGTCCGCCTTCAGCCGGCGGCACACTTCGTACCCGTCCATCTCGGGCATCATGACGTCCACCAGGATCACGTCAGGCGTGGTGCGGCGGGCGAGCTCGATGCCGGCGGCTCCGGAGCCGGCCGTCATCACGTCCCAGCCTGCGGTGAACTCGAGCGTTCGCTGCACGAGCCGGAGCAGGTCGGGGTCGTCATCGATGATCAGCGCGCGGAAGGTGTCGGCCATAGGTCCTGGCTGCGCGCGGGGATGTCCCCAATATTAGCGGGCGCACGAGAAAATATTGGACGCATGAACGCCAAAGTCTACATCCTCGACGACGATCTGGTGCACGCCAAGCTCGTGGCCGCCAACCTCGGCCCGGGCCGCCTGCGGACCCAGGTGTTCGACCGCCCGGACGCCCTGCTGGCGCGCCATGCGGAGGAACCCGCCGACGCGGTCATCACCGACCTGGTGATGCCGGACCTGGACGGCGTCGAGGTGACCCGGCGGTTGCGCGCTGCCGACCGGCACCTCCCCATTTTCGTGTTGACCGGGCATGCCGACGTCACGACCGCCATCGAGGCGCTCAAGGCCGGCGCCACCGAGTACCTGACCAAGCCCGTCAACATCGACGAGCTCACCACGCTCTTGAACCGCGCGCTCGCCGAGCGTCCGCTGCTCGAGGAAGGCGCCTCGCTCGAGCAGGCCCGCGGCAGACGATACTCGGTCCAGGCGATCCTCGGCCGGCACCCCAAGATCGAGGAAGTCCGCGCGTTCGTTCGCCGCATGGCGGCCGTGCCCCGACCGACCGTGCTGCTGCTCGGCGAGAGCGGCACCGGCAAGAACCTGGTGGCGCGCGCGCTGCACTACTCCACTCCTCAGGCGTCAGGGCGGTTCGTGGAGATCAACTGCTCGGCGCTCCCCACCAATCTGCTGGAAGCCGAGCTGTTCGGGTACAAGAAGGGGGCCTTCACCGACGCCCGAGAACCCAAGCGCGGGCTCATCGAGGTCGCGGACGGTGGCACCCTGTTTCTCGACGAGATCGCCGAGCTCGACCCCGAGCTGCAGGCGAAGCTGCTCAACTTCCTCGAGAGCCGCCGCTTCCGCCGGCTCGGCAGCACCGACGAAATCGAGGTCGCGTTGCGCCTCGTGACGGCGACGAACCGCGACCTGGGGGCGCAGGTCAAGGCGGGCCGGTTCCGAGCCGATCTCTACTATCGGATCACGGTAGCCGCCGTGACCCTGCCGCCGCTGCGCGACATCAAGAGCGACCTGCCGCTCCTCGCCGATCACTTCCGCGACACGTTCAACCGCGAGTTCAAGAAGCGGGTCGAGTCGATCGACACCGCAGCACTTGCGGCCCTCCACGCCTGGGATTGGCCGGGGAATGTGCGGGAGCTGCGCAACGTGATCGAGCGGGCCATGATCTTCAGCGACGAACCCACCCTCAAGAGCGCCAACCTGCCACCGCTCGGGCAGCTCGACCGCGGGACGCGCGCCCAGTCTCGGCCCGACCATTTCCAGCTGCCGCGGGGGCTGTCGCTCGCCGAGGCCGAGCGCGCGTACATTCGCCAAACCCTGGAAGACACGGGCGGCGACATCCAGCGGGCAGCGGAACTGCTCGGCATCTCAAGAAAGAACTTGTGGGAGAAGCGCAAGAAGCATGGGCTGCTCGAGCCCAGCTCCGACCGTGGGGAGCCGAGTTGATACCGTTCACGTTACCAGACGGTAACGGAACTACCGGAAGCCGAACCGCACGCTCGTCGCCAGCCCTGCTAACTCATTGCGATTCGTGCAGCTGCACCCAGGGTCGGTCGGCACACGGCTTGCGCTTGCCCCCGCCTACATGAAGACCCGTCTGCTCCTGTCTGGTGGCATCCTCGTGGCCTTGCTCGGCCTCGCGGCTGTGTCGTCGGCCCAGACGATTTCATCGGCCGCCAATCAGACGTTCGTGGTGGGCGATCCGACCACAGGGATAAGCCCGATCACCATCACGACAACTTCCGGCGGCCAAATCAAGCAGAACACCGACATCCGCATGCGGATTCCGGCCGGCCTGAACATGACGTGGGACCCCACCATCACGACCGCGACGATCACGGGCTCCGCCGCAATCAAGGTCTCGACGACCGTGAGCTATGCGAACGGCAACCTAGACCTCTTTATCAACGTCACCACGAACTTCGGGAATGGCGACCAGATCACAGTCTCTGGACTCAACTTCACGAACTTCACCGCCCCGTCGGCGGCGAGCCGCCTGGGGCTGATCACGGGCGGCGCCGGCGGTCCCGTCGTCGCGAACGACAACCGGACGAAGACCATCGCGGCGAAGGTTTACACCGTATCGGTCAGCCCGCACGCCACGACCGCGAGCCAGCTGCCGAGCAACGGCCTCAACTACACCGTGGCGTTCACGGTGACGAACATCGGCAACGGCTCCACCAGCTACGATCTGCTGACGGCCAAACGGCCCGGCACGGTGCTCACGACCGTCTCGATTGCCGGGGCGGGGATCACGCAGGGCGCGAACCCCGACAGCGCGCGCCTGACGAACGTGCTAGGAGGCAGCTCCGCCACCGCCACCGTGACTTACGCGGTCGCGATGGCCGCCTCGGGAACGAAAGATACGCTGGTCTTCAAGGCCCGCGCGGTGCTGAGCCCTGCGACGGCGGACACCGGGAAGCTGACGCTCACTGTGATCCGGCCGACTATGACGATCGCCAAGAGCGTGAGTCCCGGTGGCACGCAGCTGCCCGGCGCGAACCTGACGTATACCGTGACCCTCAGCAACATCGGCAGCAGCAACGCCACGAGCGTCGTGGTCGTGGACACGCTCCCCACGGCCGTGCTCTTCAGGGTCGGGAGCATTGTGAACACGCTCCCCGCAGGGGTCTCTGTGGCCGTGGATTACTCCAACAACGGCGGCGCCACGTGGACGTACGTGCCCGCTAGCGGTGCGTGCAGCGCACCCGCCGGCTACGACCGCTGCGTCAACCGCGTGCGTTGGCGCCTCCAGAACCCCCTCAGCTCCACCGCCCCAAACAACACGGGGACCCTGCAGTTCGTCACGCA
>QHUY01000273.1:1789-3456 GCA_003223415.1 Gemmatimonadota bacterium | reverse complement strand
TGTGCGCATACCCAAGGGCGCCGGCCACGTCGACCGCGATCCGTACGGCATCGGCTACCGGGAGCTGCGGCTCCCGTGCCAGGCGGTCACGGAGTGACTCGCCCTGGACGTACGGCATGACGAAGTAGAGCAGGCCGTCCGCCTCCCCGGAATCGTGGAGCGGCACGATCTGCGGGTGGTGGAGGCGGGCGGCGATCTGGATCTCCCGGAGAAACCGCTCGCCGCCTACGACCGCTGCCAGCTCCGGGTGCAGCACCTTGATGGCGACCGGGCGGTCGTGCTTGAGATCGTGGGCGAGGCAGACCGTGGCCGCCCTGCCGCGGGCGAGCTCGCGCTCGACCCGGTAGCGGTCGGCGAGGGCGGCCTGCAGCCGCGGCAGGAGCTCGACCCGCGGCAACTGGACTGTCCCCGCCGCCGTCTCCCGCGCGCGCACGGCGGTCATCAGCGCCTGCGTCTCGGCGGCGGGTTGCGCCTCGTATTCCTGGGCGAGCCGCTTCGCGAAGTCCTCGTATGCCACCACAGCGCCCGCGCGGTCGCCGAGGCGGTCGAGCAACCCGATCAACTGGCGTAACAGGGTTTCATCGAGGGGGGCCAGCCGTGCCGCTCGCCGGGCCCACTGCGCGGCGGCGGTGAAATCGCCTCCCGCCACACATTGCTCGACCAGGGTGCGCGCGGCAGCGGACGCCGCTTCCCGCAGTCGCGCGCGCTCCGTCTCCAGCCAGTGCTCGAACTCGGGGGCGTCCGAGATGAAAAACCCCTCCAGCAGGTGCCCTCGATAGAGGTCGAGCGCTTCGCTCAGCTGCCCCGACTCGATCGAGCGGTCGAAGTCCACGACATCGCAGCGGACCGCGCCGAAGTTGAGGCCGACCTCCTCGTTCCCCTGGCTCACCAGTGCTGCGGGCCCCAAGACCTCTCGTAGCACGTAGAGGGACTGCCGCAGGGCAGCGCGCGCGCGCGGCTGGTCGAGCTCTGGCCAAAAGAGCGCAAGCAGGCTGTCGCGGCGGTGAGTCCCACGGGGGCGAGCGGCGGCGAGGTAGGCGAGGAGGGCGAGGCGCCGGGGTTGGGTGACGAGACTGCGAGCATCACGCCCGCCGTCCGTGGTAAGGCTCAGAGCTCCGAACATCCGGAACTCGACCATGTGAATCCCCCTCGCCGGCGGGGGCACAGTTCGGACTACGAGGATCCGTCACCGCCCACGTGACGACTTTGCGACGGGCCCGTGATGCCGCCGCCTCAAACTGGGTCCGTACCGAGAAGGTACGCCGTCGCCCGTAGGGCGGCAAACCGTGAGGAGGACCCATGAACATCGTGCTGCAGTCTTCGACTCTGCTTCTGCTCGGCGCGGTGGCGCTAGCCGGCTGCGCTGACCGTCCCACCGCCCCGGCCCCGACCGCGGGGCTGGCGAGAGATTTCGCCTTCGCCGCCGCTTCTGGTGCCGTGTGCGACGTCGACGGAGCGAATTGGGAAGGGGACCCCGATGCCGCGGTCCTGCACGACCTCGCGCCGGGCGGTTCCTTGCGCGTCGGGATCAACTACGGCAACCCGAACAACGCTACCCTGAACCCCGTTACCGGCCAGCTGTCAGGGGTCGCGGTGGACCTGGCCTGCACGCTCGCCAGGGGGACGGATCGACCCCTCACTGTGGTTGGCTACGCGGGCGGACCGCC
>QHUY01000273.1:0-1754 GCA_003223415.1 Gemmatimonadota bacterium | reverse complement strand
ATTTCGTCAACGTGGCGATTTCGCACCTCGGCGTGGAGAAGACCTACCTCGTTCCGGACGCCTCTCCCTTCCAGTCGGTCGCCGATGTCGATGCTCCAGGCGTGTTGTTTTCCGTCGCCCAGGGTATTTCTCCCGATGTGTATCTCAGTGCCACCCTGAAGAATGCGACGTTGGTGCGCACGCCGACTGTCCCCCAGGCCCTCGCGCTCCTCGCCAAGGGCCAGGTGAACGCCTTCGCGGGGAGCCGCTCCGCTGAAGCGATGTTCATCGCCAGCAGCTTTCCAAGTGGCCGGATGCTCCCGGATAACTTCTTGATCGCGAATATCGCAGCGGGGCTGCCACTCGGCCACGATCAAGGTCTCGGATACGTCGACGAGTTCATCGATTGGGGCAAAACCTCTGGGTTGGTTCAGCTTGCCATCGGGCGCAGCCGGCTAATCGGCGTGTCGATCCCCGCGCCGCCGCCGATCGAGCAGCGACTCGCCTTTCTCCAACATCACGTCGCGCGGCTAGTGACCAACGGCGCGCTGGACCACGGTCAGGGCAATGCGCTGGCAGTCAAGCTCCAAGGTGCGCTGGACAAACTCGCCGTCGGGGAGACCGAGTCGGCGATGAACAAGGTTGCGGCTTTCATCAACCAAGTGGGCGCGTTCCGTAATGCGGGCGTCCTGTCGGACGCGCAGAGCGCCTCGCTGCTTGAGATCGCGCGGGATGTTGTAGCTCGAGCGACAGCTTGACATCCGGGGGAACTGCTAGAGCCCGCTCCGGGGCGACGGATCGCCTCACACGGGAAGGAGGCCACGATGAACGCGAAGGGAACACTCGTTGGGCTGATGGGTCTTTGGGCGCTGGCAGCCGGCTGCAACAACGACGTGTCCGGCCCGCAGATGGGAGCCGCACGCGTCACGATCGCAACGGCGGGCGCCGATCTCAATCCGCACGGCTATGTAGTCGGCGTGGACGGTGGGGCATCAATGGCCGCGCCCGTCAACGGGAGCGTTACCATCGTCGGGCTCAAGGCGGGTAGCCACAGCCTGGCCTTGGGTGGGCTCGCCGGGAATTGCGCGGTCAGCGGTGCGAACCCCCGGTCAGTCGACGTCGTTGCTGGCGGTACGACCGATGTCTCCTTCGCAATCACCTGCGCGAGCACTGCGCGGACGGGCCCGATCGCGTTCGTGAGCGACCGCGATGGGAACGCCGACATCTATGTGATGAACGCCGACGGCTCAAGTCCCACCCGGCTCACCAACAACCCGGCGGCGGACCTCGACCCAGCCTGGTCGCCCGACGGCACGAAGATCGCGTTCGCGTCCAACCGCGACGGGACCTACACTATCTACGTAATGAACGCCGACGGGTCGAATCCCAGCCGTCTGACGGCCGGCAGAGCACCCGCTTGGTCGCCTGACGGTAAGAAGATCGCGTTCACGGTAGATGTCGGGGCAGGTGTCGAAGGAGAGCTCTCCTACGTCTACTCCATGAACGCCGACGGCACAGGGGGCACCTACATTGCTGGTGACTATTGGCCTTACGAAGCCGCGTCTGACCCTGCCTGGTCGCCCGATGGGGCAAGACTCGCACTCAGGCTGCGCGAGTTTTGGGACGAGGTGGGTTACGTCACCTATATCGTCGTCATGCGCGCGGATGGTACGAACTGGCGCTATGTCGCCTACAGTTCAGATGATGGTGGCGGAACTGTTGCCTCCCCGGCTTGGTCCCCCGACGGGACGAAGATCACCTTCATCAGCTACGAC
>QHUY01000035.1:31159-45187 GCA_003223415.1 Gemmatimonadota bacterium | reverse complement strand
TCGTCCCCCAGGTGATGATCCGCCCGGTCAGCAGGTTGCCGGCCAAGTCCTTCGTCGTCGCCGCGAGCTGCACCGTCTGTCCCACCGGCACGCTCGCCGTGGCCGGGGTCACGGCCACTGACGCCACCGCGGGCGGGGGGAGCGCCGTCACGGTGATCGCCGCCGTGCCGCTCTGGCCTTCACTCGTCGCCGTGATCGTCGCGGAGCCCGCCGCCACCCCCGTCACCAGCCCGCTGCCGTTCACCGTGACCAGTAGGGGCGCACCGCTCACCCACGTCACCACCCGGCCACTCAGCGGATTGCCACTGGCATCCTTGGGGGTCGCCGCCAACTGCACGCTCGCCCCGACTTGCACGCTCGCCGTCGCCGGACTCACTGCCACCGACGCCACCGGGGGCGACGGGAGCGCCGTCACGGTGATCGCCGCCGTGACGCTCTGGCCTTCACTCGTCACTGTGATCGTCGCCGTGCCCACCGCTACCCCCGTCACCAGCCCACTGCCGTTCACCGTGGCCAGCAGGGGCGCACTGCTCACCCACGTCACCACCCGCCCCATCAACGGATTGCCATTGGCGTCCTGGGTGGTCGCCGTCAGCGGCACCGTTTGCCCCACCCCCACACTCGCCGACGCCGGACTCACCGCCACCGACGCCACCGGCACCGCGATCACCGAGACCGCGCTCGAGTCGGTCAGGGAGCTGCCGTTCTGCTTGGCCGTCACGCGAAAGAGCCCCACGGCCTGCCCAGCGGTATAGAAGCCGCTCTGCGTGATCGTTCCGCCCGTGGCCGCATAGCTGACGTTCACGGAGACACTGTCCCCGGTGTTCTTGCGGCCGTAGGCGGTGAATTGCTGCGCGCTCCCTTCCGCCAGGACGGCGCTCGCCGGGCTCACCAGGATCTGCACCACCCGTTTCTTCTTCACGTTGGCGGTGCCGCTGACCTGGCTGGTACTCAGCGACGCCGTCACGAGCGCGTCGCTCGCCGAGGTATCGGCGGTATACATCCCGCTCGGCGTGATGGTGCCGCCGGACGTGCTCCACAGCACCGTGGTGGGGACGCTGTCCCCGGCCGCGGTGCGGCCGAAGGCTCGGAAGGGCTGGGTTTGCTGGGGATCCAGGGCCACACTGTCAGGCCTGACGACGATCTGTACGACCGCGCCAGACGTCGGACCGGTCGTGTGCGGCGCGAGCTCGCATGCCGCGAGGAGCGTCAGCCCCGTCGCGGCCGCCCAAGGCCACCTGGTTCGCAAGTACATAACCCCTCCCGATGAGCGTGAGGTTCGGCAGCTCGACTGGCATGGCACGCGATGGCGTGCGGTAGCCTCGGGGCTTTGCGTCGCCGGCTTTCGCCGGGTTTGCCTTTGTCGCGCTCCCTCTCGAGAGGGGTGCGATCCTGCCGAAGTACGGTGTGTCAACCACCAAAACGAACGACCGCCAGGGACTCAGGGCCTTCTCGAGTCGCTGGCGGCCGGGCTGACCTGGCGACCGCTGGTCGCCGTAGTCCCCTAGCTCTGCGTCACCGCCTTTCGGCGGTTTTGCTCTGAGCAGCGTTCTGAGCGGGGCGCGCCAGATCGGCTCTGGCCTCCCCACCCAATGACCAACCTACCGGCGGCCATTGGTGCGGTCGGTGACCCACGTCATGCCGCCGCCGGCCACGCGATGTCCTTAGCTGAACCGTGCTTACGAGCGAGGCGCCGAACCACTGCACCGCCGACGGCCCTCACTCCCAGTCGCGTCGCGGCCCCTTCTTGGGCCGGAACTCATCATCCTCCCCATCGTCGAACTCGTCGTCCAGATCGTCGTAGTCGTCGAGGTCGTCCAGGTCCTCCTCGTCCAGCTCGTCCTCGTCCAGCTCGTCCTCGAAGTCCTCGTCGAGATCCTTGTCCTCTTCGAAGTCCCCGAACTCTTCGTCGACGTTGTCGCTACGACGCTTGAGCGACCAGTCCATCGACGTTGCCACGGCCAGCATCGTCACCCCCAGCTGAGGTTGGGATTGATGGGTCCGAGCTCTCCGATCCTACGATTCGTCCGCCGCCCGCTTGTCGCTGCGGGCCTGCTTGCGCCGCTCCGTCGCCCCCAGCATGCGCTTGCGCAGCCGGAGGGACGACGGCGTCACTTCGATCAATTCGTCGTCCTCGATGTACTCGAGCGCGAGTTCCAGCGTGACCTGCCGCGGTGGCTCGAGCATGATCATCTCGTCCGCGGCCGTGGTCCGCATGTTCGTCAGCTTCTTCTCCTTCGTCGCGTTCACGTCCATGTCGCCCGGCCGGGCGTGCTCGCCCACGATCATCCCCTCGTACACCGGATCCCCGGGCTTCACGAACATCGTGCCACGCTCCTGCAGGTTGAAGAGCGCATAGGCGACGACCACCCCCTCCCGGTCCGCCACCATCACCCCTCGGCTGCGTCCCGCCAACGGGCCCGCCCAGGCGCTGTAGTCCAGGAAGCGGTGATGCATGATTCCTCTTCCCCGCGTATCCGTCAAGAACTCCGACCGATATCCCAGCAGGCCCCGGGCCGGGATCTTGAACCGCATCCGCACCATCCCTACCCCCGAGTTCCGCATGTCTAGAAGAGTCGCCCGGCGGGGGCCAAGTTTCTCCATCACCACCCCGAGGTACCCCTCCGGGCAATCGATCATCAGCTCCTCGTACGGCTCCAGCTGCTCGCCGTTCGGCCCTTCCCGCGGGATGATGCGCGGCCGGCTCACCTGGAACTCGTGTCCCTCCCGCCGCATCGTCTCCATCAGGATGCCCAGGTGCAGCTCCCCGCGACCAGACACGGTGAAGGTGTAGGGACTTTCCGTGTCTTCCACCCGCAAGGCGACGTTGCGTTCCAGCTCTTTGTAGAGCCGCTCCCGCAGCTGGCGCCCCGTGACGTACTTCCCCTCCCGTCCGGCGAAGGGCGAGTTGTTCACCAGAAAGTCCACCGAGACCGTGGGCTCCTCGACCGCGATCCCGGCCAGGCGCTCCAAGTGGTCCGGGGCCGTCACCGTCTTGCCGATCTCCACCCCGGAGAGCCCCGCCAAGGCCACGATCTCGCCCGCCGCGGCCTCGGCGACCTCGACTCGCTCCAGGCCCTCGAAGACGAACAGCTTGACGACGCGGGCCTGCTCGAAGGGGGCGTCGCCCAACGGCCCGGGCTCGCCCAGCGGCAGCAGCGCCACGGTGTCGCCGACGCGCACCCGGCCGCGCTCGATCCGCCCGATGCCGACGCGCCCCAGGTAGTTCGAGTGGTCGAGCGTCGAGATCAGCATCTGGAACGGTCCTTGCGCGGCCGCCTTGGGCGGCGGGATCGTCTCCAGGATCGTCTGGAACAACGGCTTCAGATCCGTCCCTTGCCGCCGCAGGTCGGCCGTGGCCGTCCCCGCCCGGCTCGATGTATAAAGGAAAGGGCAATTGAACTGCTCCGGGCTGGCCTCGAGATCGAGGAACAGCTCCAGCACCTCGTCGTGCACCCGCAGCGGCTCGGCATCCTGGCGGTCGATCTTGTTCACCAGGACAATCGGCTTCAGGCCGAGCGCCAGGGCCTTTCCGGCCACGAAGCGCGTCTGCGGCATCGGCCCCTCGGCCGCGTCCACCAGCAGCAGGAAGCCGTCCACCATCCGCAGGATCCGCTCCACCTCGCCGCCGAAGTCGGCGTGCCCCGGGGTATCCACGATGTTGATCTTCGTGTCTCCCCAGCGCACCGCTGTGTTCTTGGCGAGGATCGTGATCCCGCGCTCGCGCTCGAGCGGATTGGAATCCATGACCCGCTCGGTCAGCGGCTGGTTGGCACGGAAGACCCCCGCCTGGCGGAGCATCTGGTCCACCAGGGTCGTCTTGCCGTGGTCGACGTGGGCGATGATGGCGATGTTGCGGATCTTCAAGGGACTACGTCCTGACGGTGGCGTGTGAGAGGGGCGCAGTATAGGAGAGGGGGGAAGAAAAGACAAGACGGCCAAGCGGCTAGGTGGCTAAGCGGCTAGCCCCATAGCCCCTTAGCCGCCTAGTCACATGTCTGGCTCTTCTCCATCTGCACCGTAACGTGCCCGATCTTGAGGTCCCGCATCTGCTGCTGGATTTGCTCCAGGATGCGTTGGTTGGCGTTCGGATCCTTGACGACCAGGTGACCGCTCATGGCCACTACTCCGCTCGTTACGGTCCACACGTGGAGGTCGTGGACCGACTCGACCCCGGGCACGGAAACGAGCCGATCGTGCACCGCCGGCAGGGAGATGTGCGTCGGCGTGGCCTCGAGGAGGACGTCCACGCTTTCCTTGACCAGCCGCCAGGCACCGTTCAGGATCAGCGCCCCGATCCCCACGGAGATGAGCGGGTCGGCGAGGGTCCAGCCGGTGGCGAGGATGATCACGCCGGCGGCGATCGCGCCGAGCGCCCCGAGCGCGTCGCTCACCACATGCAGGTAGGCACCGCGCTGGTTCAGGGAGTGGTCGTGGCCGTGATGTAAGATCCGCACGCTCGCCAGGTTGGCGGCGAGTCCCGCCGCCGCGACACCGATCAGCAGGCTCGCGCGGACGGCGGGCGGATTGTGGAAGCGGTGCCAGGCTTCGATCCCGATGCCCACCGCGATCGCGATGAGCATCGCGCCGTTGACGAGCGCAGCGAGGATCTCGAGTCGCTGCAGCCCGTAGGAGCGCTCCGGGGTGGCTGGCCGTTGCGCCACGCGCGCCACGAACAGCGCGAGGCCGAGGGCGGCCACGTCGGCGAGCATGTGGCCCGCATCGGCGAGCAGCGCCAGGGAGTGGGCCAGCCAGCCGCCCACCGCCTCGGCGCCCATGACGGCGGTGGTGATGCCGAGAACCAGCGCCATCCGCCGGGCACTCTCACCCCGGTCGGGGGCCGTGTGGGAGCACTGCACGTCGATCGGTAAGGAAGCCATCAGCGATCAGCCCTCAGCCGTCAGCGGGGTTCGTCTCCAGATGAAGAACATACCCCGCGGCACCACCGCGGGGCAACGCGGACTCGCGGAAGTCACGGCGTGCAAACGCGGTACGGCTGCGCTTGAAGTCGGGTCGGCGGGCGCTAGGTTCCGTGACCGATGCTTCAGCCCCCCCCCACCCCCATCACCGGATCGCTCGCCCCGCGCCTCCTCGCCGTGATCGTCTTGGTCGCGGCGAACGCATTTTTCGTGGCCGCGGAGTTTGCGCTCGTCGCCGCACGCCGCACGCGCATCGAGGCGATGGTGCGGCGGGGGGATCGCAAAGCGAAGACCGTGCAGGCGGCTCAGCAGGATCTCTACCGACAGCTGTCGGCGGCGCAGCTCGGCATCACCGTCGCGTCGATCCTACTCGGCTACGTGGCCGAGGACACGGTCGCGCTGCTGTTCCACGACTGGTTCGCGTCCCTGCCGCCGGCGCTGGCATTCCTGACCCGCGGCGGCGTGGCGACCTTCGCGGCGCTCGCGCTCATCACCTTCCTGCACGTCGTCTTCGGCGAGCAGGCGCCCAAGGCATGGGCGATCACGTACCCGGAGGGGACGAGCCGCTGGATCGCCGCCCCGCTCATCCTCTTCTCGTGGATCACCCGCCCCGTCACCGAGCTGCTCAACCGCAGCGCCAACGCGGTGGTGCGACTGCTCGGCATCAAGGGCGCGTCGGCCGAGCTCGAGCGGATCCACTCCCCCGAAGAGATCCGGATGCTCGTCGAGCAGAGTCGCCAGCGCGGGACCCTCGAGGCGTCCGACGCCCGGATGCTCGAGGGGGTGTTCGAGTTCAGCGAGAAGAACGCGCGCGACGTGATGACGCCGCGCACGCAGATCGTGGCGCTCCCGACCACCCTGTCCCTGGAGCAGGCGGCCGACCGGGTGGCGGCGGCAGGCCGCTCGCGCTACCCGGTCTACCGACAGTCACTCGACGACATCGTGGGCGCAGTGCACGCCAAGGCGATCCTCGCCGGGCTGCGCGGAGGCACGGGCGGCACGGTGGAGTCGGTGATGCGGCCGGCGTTCTTCGTGCCGAGCACGCGGGAGGTCGAGGACGTGCTGGCCGACATGAAGCGCCAGAAAGTGCACCTCGCCATCGTGCTGGACGAGTTCGGCGGTACGGCGGGCCTGGTCACGATGGAGGACCTGCTTGAGGAGATCGTCGGCCAAATCTACGACGAGTACGACCGGCCGCCGGCCGCCACCCCGGCCAGCGCCGGCGAGGCGGCGACCCCGGTGATCGCCGGCGGGACCGAGATCAAGGACGTGAACGAAGCCTACGGGCTCACGCTCGACGACAGCGACTACACGACGATCGGCGGGCTGTTGTTCGGCACGCTGGGCCGGCTTCCCAAGGTAGGCGACCAAGTGAGGCTGTCGGGGGCGATATTCGAGATCCTCGAAATGGAGGGTCGCCGGGTCGGCAAGGTGCGCGTGGCGCCTCCGCCCGCCCCCTCCCCCACGGCTGAGGGCTAGCCCACCCTCGCCTCCTTCCGACTCACCAACTGCGCTGCCAGCTCCAGCGCCGCCACCATCGACGCCGGATCGGCGATCCCCTTTCCGGCGATATCGAACGCCGTCCCGTGGTCGGGCGCGGTACGCGGGAACGGCAGCCCGAGCGTCACGTTCACCCCGCGCCCGAAGCCCGACACTTTCACGGCGGTCATGCCGACATCATGGTAGGGCGTGAGCACAGCGTCGAACTCGCCCCGCATGGCGCGCACGAACACGGTGTCCGCAGGGAGGGGGCCGGCGGCGCCGAGTTGCTCGGCGGCAGGCTTGAGCACCCGGTCGTCCTCGTCGCCGAAGAGGCCCCCCTCGCCGGCGTGCGGGTTGAGGGCGCACACGGCGAGCCGCGGGGCCGCAAGCCCCCACCAGGCCCGGAGGGCGTCGACAGTGATGCGCCCGACGCGCACGACGCGCTCGGTGGTGACCTGCCGCACCACCTCGCGCAACGGGATGTGCGTGGTGACGAGCACCACGCGAAGCGTGGGCGTCGCCAGCATCATCGCGACATCAACGCCGCCCCCCAGGTGGGCGAGGAACTCGGTGACGCCGGGATAGCGGTAGCCCGCGCGGTGCAGCGCCTGCTTGTGCACCGGCCCCGTCACGATCGCGTCCACTTCGCCGGCGCGCGCCAGCCACACGGCGCGCTCGATAGCGCGGGCCGTCAACTTGCCCGCGAGCAACTCGCGCTCATCCGGAAGTGAGGAGTGGGGAGTGGTACTCTCCGATGCGCCATCAGGCACCACTCCCCACTCCCCACTCCCTTGTCCCCATCGGCCGATGCCCAATCGACTGCGCGCCGGAATTCCCGGGAGCTGGTCATCCGGCCCCACGAGCACCACGTCCGCCGCGAGCGGCGCCTCCCGTCCCTGGCCGAGCGCGCGCGCTACGACTTCCGGCCCGATCCCGCGCGGATCCCCCAGCGTGACCGCGAGACGGGGACGGGGAAGTGAGGAGACTGCCACCGTCTCAGAGGCGGATGTCGACGTAGGTGAGGCGTCGGAGCTGGTCGACGTAGTGCCGGATCATCAGCTCCTGGCTCAGCATGCTGCGGATCCGATCCTTGACGTCGTCGAAGCTGAGCTCGCCTGCAGGCTGCCGCTTGGTGACCTCGACCACCGCGAACTTCGTCTGGTGGCCGCTGGCGAGGGTGAGCACGGGCTTGAGGCCGAGCGTAGTGTCCCCGGCGAACAGCTGCTGGTACGCCTGCGGCAGATCGGTGAGCGCCACCTCGGGAGCGAGGTTGGACTCGTTCTCGTCGGCATAGAGCCGCGCGAGCGAGTCGTAGGAGGCGCCGTGGGCCAGCGCGACGCGGATCGAATCCGCGAGCTGGCGCGCCAGGGCGACTTGCGCCGAGGAGATCGTCGGTGCGATCAGGATCTGGCGCGCCAGGATCTCCGCCGGCTGCACACGCTCGACCTGGATGATGTGGAAGCCGAAGCCACTCTCGACGGGATCCGAGATCTCCCCCGGTCGCAGTCGGAACGCCGCCTGCTCGAACGGCTTGACCATCACGCCGCGCCGGAACCAGCCGAGCTCGCCGCCCAAGTCGCGCGAACCGCTGTCGTCGGAGAAGCGTCTGGCGGCGGCGGCGAAGTCGGCGCCGGCCCGCAGCGCCACCAGGATCGACTCCGCCTTCTGGAGCGCGTGCACCCGCGCCGCGGAATCGGGCCTGGGTGCCACGACGATCTGCCGGAACGACACCGTCGCGGGCCGCTTGGGTTGCGTGGTGCGCTGCTCGTCCCAGAACTGGCGCATCTGCCCGTCGGTCGGGTTGATCGGCTTCAGCTTGCCCTTCTCCCGCAGGAGCTGAAGCAGCCGGTCTCGCAGGATCTTGCGCCGCTGCTGCTCGGCCAGGAAGCGACGCCACTCTTCGACCGACGTGAAGCCCGCCAGCCGGAGCTGCGCGTAGAACGTCGAGTCGTTCGTGTAGTTGCCCCGAACGCCCCGCACCGTTTGCTCGACCGCCTCCTGCACCTCTTGGTCCGTGACCTTGACGGTGGTGTCCCGCTCGGCCTGCTGAATCAGGATCTCGTCCTCGACGATCTGCAGCAGGATCTGCTTGCGCGCGGCGGCCCGGCCGGCCGAATCGGTCGGCACCGACTGGCCCTGCGCCTGGGCGGCGACGAGCATCTCCTCGACTTGCGACTGGAGGATCGGCTTGCTGCCGACGATCGCCACGATGCGGTCGAGGGCCCCCGCCCCCCGGCCCCGCCCCGCCGCCTGTCCCGCCGCCACTCCGAGGGGCAGCAGCGCCGCACCGGCGGCCAGCAGAGCGATGCCGGAGGCGGAGACCCGTCGTCCCATCATCCTACTGAGGCCGCCGTGGGCGGCCCGGCACCGGGGCCGGGCCTGGGGCGCGCCGGACGCCGGGAGCGAGCTCGTTGTTGGGCCGCGGCACGCCGCGCAGCGAGTCACTCTGGGCGCGTAGCTCGCGGGCCTGCTCGGAGGCGCGCACGATGCCCGCCTGATTGACGGACCAGGGCGCCCCGGCTCGCAGCAAGTCGCCGAGGAACGGCGGGATCGGCACGTAGTTGGAGCGCGCCACGACGATGTTATCGAGATATCCCTGGACATGAGCCATGGCGAGCCGCACCCGGGCCTCGGGCGTCGTAGCCGAGTCCTTGAGGGCCTGCGATGTGAGCGCGAGCGCGCGCTGCACCTTCCGCAGCGTCGAGTCGTGGGCGACGCGCAGGTCGGCCCAGTCGGAGTCGGTGAGCTGAACGCCGGCCGAGTCGGCCTGCCGGAGCAGGATGTTGCGCTCGGTGAGCTGCCGAAGCAGCACGCCGATCTGGGCATCGGTGGCGGTGGGGACCGCTTGGCTGACCTCCGGGGGGAGCGCGCGGATCCAGCGGATCAGGTCCTTCACCTGGAAGCTGCCGCCGCGATAGGTGACGAGGGGGTGACCGTCACGGCGCGCCGCGTTGATGTCCTGGACCGCCTGGCGCACCGCGGCGCCGGCGCCGCCCGTGAGCTTGATCTGCCGGGCAGTGTCGAGACCAGCCATGTAGATCGAATCCAGCCGGGTGCCCAGCACGTCCTGGAGCCCTTGCGCGAAGCTGTCGCGTACTTCGGGCAGCGGGGGACGGCGGATGATGTGGAAGCCGTAGGGGCTGCGGACCACGCCGCTCACGCCGCCGGGCGCCAGCTGCCAGGCGACATCCTCGAACTGGGGCACGAACTGGCCCCGGCCCGAGGCGTTCAGCAGCCCGCCGCGGTTTTTTGTGCCGGGGTCGTCGGAGAAGCGCTTGGCCAGCGCGCCAAAGTTGGCACCGTGGGCCGCAGTGATCCGGGTCAGTAATCCTTTGGCCTGAGTCTCCTTCTGCTGCGCCACCGGGGGCGCGGCGCTGGCGGGTACCTGCAGGAGGATGTGCTGGAAGACGCGCACGTTGCCGGCCTGGAAAGCCGAGTCCACCTGCCGCGGAGTGAACCGCATGCGCACGGACGTGAGCCGCTCGTGAAAGTGATCCCACTTGAGCTGCGAGGCCAGCGGCCACATGGTCGCGGCGACGGTCGCCGTGTCGGTGAGCGTCTTGCCCTGCGCCAGCGCCAGCGCGAACAGGGTGTAGTCGATGTAGACGTCGGCCAGGCGGCCGACGTTCTCGGGCTGTAGGGGCATCCCCTTCACCTTCGATGCCAGCTCGGCCAGCCGGTCGACCGTGAGGACCTGGCCTCCCGCCGTCGCGGCGGCGCTGGGGTGCGCCGTGAAGGCATCGCGCAGGGCGCTGCAACCCGCGGTCGCGAGCACCGTCATCACCAGACCCAGCCGCCGCATGGCGTCTCCTATTCGGTGTCAGAGTCCTGCAGAACCGCCGTGAGCGCCCGCGCCAGCCCGGGGCCGATCGCCTCGCCCCCGAGCCGCCGGAGCCGCAGCGAGAGCGGATGCGCCCGCCGCACCTCGGCCTCGAACTGCACCGCATCGAGCGCCGCCGTCAGGCCGGCCAGGCGGGGGTGGGCGTCCCGCCGAAACGTGAGCCGCGCCTCGTCGCCCCTGACCAGGACCGTTTCCAGTCCCACCCGGGCGCCGAGCGCGCGGAGTTCGGCCACGAGGAGGAGTCGCTGCGCGTCGTCGGGCAGCGGCCCGAAGCGATCGCGTAATTCCTCGCGCACGGCTTGAATCTCGCACGGTTGCTCGGCCCGCGCCAGCCGCCGGTACAGATTCAACTTGACCTCGTCGTCCGCCACGTACTCCTCCGGCAGATGCGCCGGCCGGTCGAGCGTGACGTCGGGCGGGCTCCACTGCTCCCCACTGCCCGGTCGCCGCTCCCCTTTCAAAACTCTCACCTCGTCCTCGAGCCAGCGCAGATACATGTCGAACCCCACCGCCTGCGCGTGTCCCGATTGCTCGGCGCCGAGCAGATTCCCCGCCCCCCGCAGCTCGAGATCCCGCAAGGCGATCCGGTAGCCCGCCCCCAGATCGGTATGATGCTCGAGCACCCGTAACCGTTCCTCGGCCTCCGCGTCCACGAGGTCGGGCACCAACAGGTAGCAGGAGGCCCGGCGGTGGCTGCGCCCCACCCGGCCCCGCAGCTGGTAGAGCTGGGCGAGGCCGAGCTGGTCGGCGCGATCCACCACCATCGTGTTGGCGTTCGCCACGTCGAGGCCCGATTCCACGATCATCGTCGAGACCAGGATGTCCACTTCGCCGCGGACGAACCGCGACATCACGGCGTCCAGCTCCGCTTCCGGCAGCTGCCCGTGCGCGACCGCGACTCGCGCGCGCGGTGCCAGCCGCCGCACCCGCCCGGCGATGGTCGCGATCGTCTCGATGCGGTTGTGCACGAAATACACCTGGCCGCCCCGGTCGAGTTCGCGCGCGAGCGCCTCTTCCAGCAACGCGTCGTCCCACGGCTCGATGAACGTCAGCACCGGGGAGCGGTCCTTCGGCGGCGTCTCCAGCAGCGTGAGGTCCCGCAGCCCCGCGAGCGAGAGATGCAGCGTGCGCGGGATCGGCGTCGCGGTGAGGGTGAGTACGTCTACCGACAGCTTCAGGGCCTTTAGCCGCTCTTTGTGCCGCACCCCGAAGCGGTGCTCCTCGTCCACGACCAGGAGCCCCAAGTCCCTGAAGACCACGTCGCGCGACAGCAGGCGATGCGTGCCGATCACGATGTCGATGGCGCCGGCGGCGAGCTGGCGCACCGCAGCCACGGATGCCTTCGCGCTCCGGAAGCGCGACAGCACCTCGATGCGCACGGGATAGTCGGCCAGCCGCTCGCGGAACGTGCGACCGTGCTGCTCGGCGAGAATCGTCGTCGGCACCAGGACCGCCACCTGCTTGCCGGCCTGCACCGCTTTGAAGGCGGCGCGCAGCGCGACCTCGGTCTTGCCGTAGCCGACGTCCCCGACCAGCAGCCGGTCCATCGGTCGCGGCCGCTCCAGGTCCCGTTTCACCTCCGCCGCGGCGCGGCGCTGGTCCGGGGTGTCCTCATAAAGGAAGGCGGACTCGAGCTCCCGCTGCCACGGGGTGTCGGGAGGGAACGCGTACCCCGAGGCGAGCTGGCGGCGGGCGTACAGCTCGAGCAGCTCGCCGGCCATCTTGCGGATCGCCGCCCGCGTCCGGTCGCGCTGCCGCTGCCAGGCGGTGGCGCCAAGCCGGTGCAGTCTGGGAGGTGGCGCGTCGCCGTCCCCGGCCGCGCGGTAGGGCTCGAGCTGGTCGAGGCGATACAGCGGGACGTTGAGTCGGTCGCCGCCCTCGTACTCGAGCACCGCCACATCCAGCGTCCCGTCGCCGACGGCGATCGTTTGCAGCCCGCGGTAAATGCCGATGCCGTGCTCCAGATGGACCACGTAGCCGCCGAGCGTGAGCGCCTCCGCCCCCGCGGCGGCGGCGGCGCTGGGCGAGGTTGACCGGTAGCGGCGCGGGCGCCGCAGCCGGCGGGCACGGCGGAAGATCTCGTGGTCGGTGAGGACGCGCAGGGTCGGCAGCACGAAGCCCCCGTCCAGCGCGCCCAGCGCGAGCGTGGCGCGGCCCGCGCCCAGCAGCTCCTCGAGCCGCTCGAGCTGGCCCTCGTTGTCGCACAGAATGACGGTCGGCGGCTCCCCCGCCACCAGCCGCCGCAGCAGCTTGAGGTCGCGGTTGATGGCCTCGGGCGGCGTAAGCGGAAACCGCGCCTTGGCGTCGCCGGCACCCGGTGCCAGCCGGGCGAAGCGGTCCATGTGCGCTCGCCAAGCATCGGGAGCGAGCAGGAGCTCCTCACGCACCGGCGGCTCTTCGCCCAAGCGGCGCGCGACCTCGAGATGATGCGCGGCGTCGCTCCAGGCGCGCTCCACCTCGCGCGCGACGGCGGACTCCTGGTCGACGAGGACGAGCGTATCCGTCGGCAGGAGCTCGAGCAGCGAGCTGCGCGTTCCGCTCCCGGCTCCCCGCTCCCCGCTCCCCTCGGTCTTCACGGGGAGAATCGTCACGCGCTCGATCTCCCCGCCGGAGCGCTGCGTGTCGAGGTCGAAGGTCCGGAGCGAGATGATCTCGTCACCCCACCATTCGATTCGGGCCGGCGCCCCCATCCCGAACCCGTACACATCCAGGATCCCACCGCGCACGCTGAACTGCGCGACGTCAATGACCATGCCGACCCGCTCGTAGCCCATCTCGCTCAGTCGGCCGACGGCTCCGCTCAGCGACACGCTTCCCGTTTCCCGCTTCCCGCCTCCCGACGACAGCACCAACCGGGACGCTTCGAGCGCCGCCGGCACCCCCGTCCGCTCCGCGCTCGCGCGGGCGGTCGTCACGAGCACCCGCACCCGGCCCGCGAGCAGCGCCTCGAGCGTTTCGACCCGCTCGCCCGCGATCTCAAAGTGCGGCTCCTCCGCTCCCAGGCCCTCGCGCTGCGGGTAGAGCGCGGCACGTTCGGCGAGCAACGTCTGCACGTCCGCCAGCCAGCGCTCGGCGTCGGTCGGCGTCGGCGCAACCACGGCGAACACCCGCTGTGGGAAGCGGCGGGCCAAGGCGGCGACCAGCACAGCCGCACTGGAGCCGGGAAGGCCTGCCAGCGAGAGACATGAGCCGGGAGACGGGAGGCCCTCGGCGAGCGCCCGGGTCGCCGGCAGGTCGTCGAAGCGGTCGAGCAGGAAATCGAGCGCCATCAGCGCGACAGCGTCGCCACTCCCAGCTCAGTGCCGGCCAGGAGAAGAGCCAGTAGGAGGAGCACTCCGCTCGCGTCGGTGCGGCGGGTCCCCGCGAACGCGGCGGCGGCGAAGTCGGCATCGTCCAGCACGTCCGCCCGCTCCCCGCCGAGCACGCGGCGCGCCAGCGCGCGGCTCGCCGGCGTGAGATCGGACTCGCGCGGGTCGGGGCCGTAGACCGTCGCACCGACCGTGTCGGCGCCCCGCAGCGCGAACGCGACCCGCGGCGCGCCTTCGGCTAGGGCAATCTCCGCCTCGCCCCGGGCCACGCGATTGGCCAAGGCGTCCACGAACGGCACGAACGCCGGCGTCGCCGGCAGCGCAGTCCAAGCCGTGTCGAGACGGCTGCCCAAGAGGACCACCGTTCCTGCGTGAACCAGCCAGGGCTCACCGTTCACGCTGGCGAGCACCACAGTGCTGTCTGCGGCCCCCCCCCCCCCCCCCCCCCCCCCCCCCCCCCCCCCCCCCCCCCCCCCCC
>QHUY01000035.1:0-31114 GCA_003223415.1 Gemmatimonadota bacterium | reverse complement strand
CGGCGAAACGCCACGCGACACCGCGGGCGGCGAGCGCTCGGTTCGCCTGGCCAAGCAGCGCCGGATCGGCGGGCGGAACCACGACGCTCGCACTTGCCCCCCCCCCGGGGACCGGCTGCTCACCGAACACGACGTCCGGCGTAGCGCGGGAGGGGGAGGGGTGAGAGAAGGGACCCGTCGTCACGTGCCCGCCGTCCTTCAGAACGGCGAGGGCGGCGGTGAGGAAGGCGCCGACGTTGCTGCCGGCGCTCACCCGCGCCGGGGGAGCAATCCGCCACACGAACGCTCTCCGGTCGTCGGCGCGCAGCTCGTCGGCCGCGAGCTCGGCCTCGCCCACCCACCAGCCCGGAGGCGACGGCGGCAGGGGGAGCATCACGGCCGCCTCGGGTGTCGCCAGAGCGCGGCCCACCACCCGACCGCGGAGCCGCACCGTGACCGGCGCCGCAGGCGCGCCCGGTGTGCCCCCGACCGCGATCGCCAGGGCACGCTCGGTTGCGCGGACCGTGGCAATGCCACGGTTGAGTGGTACCGCGCCGGCCGCGGCCAAGGCGACCACGCGCACGCCCGGCGGCACCTCGACGGTGCCCGTCAGCGCCGTGCGCTGCAGGTCGCTCACGACGTACACCTCGCGCGCGGCCAGCGGCTCGGCGTCCACCAGCCGCACCGCTCGGGCTACCGCCCCCACGAGGTCGAGGCGCCGGGGATCGATCCCGGCACTGTCCACCGCGGCGAGGAGAGCCTCGCGCGTTCCTACCCGCGCCACCCCGTCGGCCAGTACGAGCCAGCAGCGGTCGGCCACCACGAGGCGTCCGAGCACCGCGCGCGCCGCCACTTTGAGCCGGTCGAGCACGGGCCGGCCGTCCACCACCGCGCCCGCCGACGGCGAATTGTCGAGCACGACGACGAGTGCCGTCGGCGCGTGCAGACCTCCGCCTCCTCGAGTCGGCGCGAGCGGCCGGGCCGCGGCCAGGACGACCGCTGCGATCAACGCGGTGCGCAGCAGGAGCAGGAGCAGGTGCCGCAGCCGCAATCGTCGAGCGCTGCGGCGCTCAGCGTCACTGAGGTAGCGCACCGGCGGGAACTCGAGCTCGGGTGGTGTGCGGCGTTGCAGCAGGTGCAGCAGCGCCGGGAGGGCGGCGGCGGTGAGTCCCAGCAATGCCAGCGGGTGCAGGAAACTCACGTGAGGAGGCGCAACGCCATGCCGAACGGCAGGTCGGTCGTCACATGGTGATAGGCGATCCCGTGGCGGCGGCAGGCCGAGCGCCACGCGGCGACCTCGCGCCGGACGGTCTCCCGATAGGCTCGCGCCAGCTCACGCGGCCGCACCACCACGCTCGCCGGCGATTCGGGATCGCGGAAGCGCACCTCCGGCGGGCCTGTGAGCTCCGCCTCCGCCGGATCCATCAGATGGAACACGATCACCTGGTGGCCGCGGTGGCGCAGGTAGCGCAGCGCGGTGAGGGCGAGGGCGCGGTCGAACAGCAGGTCGGAGATGAGCACGACCAGCCCGCGCCGGGCGAGCAAACCGGTGAGGTGGCGCAGCGCAGCGTGCGCCGCGGTACCCTGGCCGTCCGCAGTGGCGAGCAGTCCGCGCACGAGCCGCGACCACTGCCCTGCTTTGACGCGCGCCGGGATCACCTGGCGCACCGCCTCATCGAAGGTGACGAGGCCTGTCGCGTCCCGCTGCCGCAGCAGGATCAGCGCCAGCGCCGCCGCCAGCCGGTCGGCGTACGCGCGCTTGGTCAGACGCTCGGGCACCCCGCGCCAGGCCATCGAGCGGCTTGCGTCCACCAGGATCATCGCCCGCAGGTTGGTCTCTTCCTCAAACTGCTTCACGAAGAGCCGGTCGGAGCGCGCCAGAATGCGCCAGTCGAGGTAGCGCGGCTCATCGCCCGGCTGGTAGGCGCGGTGCTCGGTGAATTCAACGGAGAACCCGCGGAACGGAGAGCGGTGCAGCCCGGCGAGAAAGCCCTCGACCACACCCTCGGCCACGATCTCGATTCCCCCGAGGCGGGCCACTTCGGCGGGATCCAGCAGGTCGAGACGCGCGGCGGGAGTCATGCGTGCGGGAAGCTAACGAGCGGACGAACGTCCAGTATAGAGGACACCAAGCGAAAAAGACGCTCAGACGCTGAGACGCTAAGTGGTTGCGAGGGAATAGGATACAGTCGAAGCTCTCCTGGCATGCTCCCTGCCTTTGAACCCCGGTAGGAGGTCATATGTTCGCTCACATCGCGCTGCTCGGATTGGCCGCTGTGGCGGGTGCCGGCGGGTCTCAGCCGGCGTCCCGCGCACCGCGCACCGCGGACGTTGCCAATCGGCCCCGCGTCGAGGTCTGGACCAGCCGCGGCGACGATCCCTACGCCCGAGGTGACGGGGTTCGCGTCTTCATCCGCGCGGACCAGGATGCCTACGTCACGCTGCTGCGCGTCGACACCGACGGCCGCGTCCGCGTGCTGTTCCCCCGCGAGCCATGGGAGGACAACTACGTCCGCGGTGGGCGGGAGTTCGAGGTGCAGGGCTACGAGTCCCGCGATGTGTTCCAGATCGACGACTACCCCGGCGTTGGCTATCTCTTCGCCGTCGCGGCGGCGGATCCGTTCGTCTACGACGCGCTCGAGAGCGGCGACCATTGGGACTACCGCGTGATGGCCGACGGCAGGGTGCGCGGCGATCCGTACGTGGCGCTGACCGATCTCGCGCAACGCATCGTCCCGGCCGACTACGCCGACTGGGACTACGACATCGTTCCCTATTACGTCCAGCAGCACTACGACTATCCCCGGTTCCTGTGCTACGATTGTCACACGTACACGAGGTGGACCTCGTGGGACCCCTACGCGTACTCCTGCGTGCGCTTCCGCATCGTCGTGTACGACGATCCCTATTACTACCCCTACCGCTATTACGGCACACGGGCGGTATTTGTCCGGCCGTTCCGGCCCGAGGCGCGGTTCATCTTCAAGGACCGCGACGGCGCGGGCGCCGACCGGTTCGTCACGCGGGTGCGTGAACGCCCGGTGAACGACGACACCCGCCGCCGAGTGGCCGACCGCGATGTTGGCCGGGTGATTCCTCCGCCGCGCGAGCTGCCACGGCGCGATCGGCCCGACCAACCGACCGACGGTGGTGGAGACCGGGGCCGCCGGGATCGGCCCGATCACCCAGATCATCCGGACCACCCGGACCACCCGGATCATCCGGATCATCCGGATCACCCGGCTCGTCCAGATCACCCGGATCACCCGAACCGTCCAGACGACGGTGGGCGGCGGGATCGGCCCAACCGGCCCAGCGATGTGAGCCGGCAGCAGTTCGGCCCGCCCATCTCGCGCCCCTCCGACGTGCCGCGAGGGAATGGTCGCGACGACCGGGTCCGGCCGCCCGAGGTGATCCGACCCGTGCAGCCGCGGGTCGAGCCGCGGAGCCAGCCACCGCGGGCCGAGCCGCGGCGGGATGCCCCCGCGCAGGACAAGGGCAAAGGGAAAGACAGCCAGCCCGAACTCCGTCGGCGTCGGCCTTGAACGGCTGCCGACTCCTGAACGCGCCCGGTCCGTAGTCGCCCTCGGCCGGGCGCGTTAGCTTTGCGCCGTGGCCGCGCCCCTCCGTCTTACATGCCTGTCACTGCTGCCGGGACTACTGGCGGCGCAGTCGCCGGCGTCGGTGCGCCAAGCCGTCAGCTCCATCACCGCGGCCGACGTCATCAGGCGGATCGGCATCCTCGCTGACGACTCGATGCTCGGCCGGGCCACCCCGAGCCCGCAGCTCGACAAGGTCGCGGCCTACATCGCGGGAGAGTTTCAACGGTTCGGACTCAAGCCGGGAGGCGACAACGGCAGCTACCAGCAGCGTTATCCGCTGACGTCCGTGGCGATCGTCCCGGAGAGCTCCTATGTCCGGCTCACGGGCGATGTTCGTGCGGAATGGAAGCTGGGCCGGGACGCATCCTACTACCGGGGTCAGGCGCGGGCCGGGGAGTCCTCGGCAGAGATGGTTGTGGTGAGCGGTACGCCTACCGATAGGCCGGTCGATCCCACGAAGCTGAACGGTAAGGTTCTCCTATATCTGGGGTTCGGCGGTGGGACGCTGCAGCAGGTGATCGGCAAGGCGCAGCCCGCGGCGATCCTCTTCGCCACGACGCTGCCCGAGGAGGAGTGGCAGGAACGGACGGCGCGGCAATCCAGGCCTGCGATCCAGCTTGCGGCTCCCGAGGCTGCGAGCCCCCCCATCTTCTTCATTCGTCTCGACCGCGTCCTCGCCGCGCTGAGCGGCACCGGGATCACCGTCGATACCTCCGCGGGGACGCGGAACGGGTCCCTGCGGATTCGGCCCGTTCCCGGCGTGCTCGTTCACTTCGCGCTTCGGCAACTCGTGAGCACCGGGCTCTCGGCGCCAAACGTCATTGGCATCCTCGAGGGCAGCGATCCGCGGCTCAAGCGCGAATACGTCTTCTTCACCGGCCACATGGACCACCTGGGCACGCCCGGCTCGGGCGAAGGGTGCGCCGCCAGGGGTACGGACTCGATCTGCAACGGCGCGGACGACGACGCCTCCGGCACGACGGCGGTGATCGAGGCGGCCGAGGCGTTCGTTCGGCTCTCACCACGGTCCAAGCGCTCGCTCGTGTTCATGACGGTGAGCGGCGAAGAGCGCGGCCTCTGGGGCAGCTCGTACTACGCCAACCACCCCACCGTCCCCCTCGCCAATGTGGTGGCGGACCTGAACACGGACATGGTGGGACGCAACTGGAAGGATACGATCGCGGTCATCGGCAAGGAGCATTCGGACCTGGGCGCGACGCTCAACCGCGTCGGCGCGGCGCATCCCGAGCTTCACATGCAACCGATCGACGACATCTGGCCGCAGGAGGGCTTCTATTTCCGCTCCGACCACTACAACTTCGCGCGGAAGGGCGTGCCGATCCTGTTCTTTTTCAACGGCACGCACCCGGACTACCACCAGGTCTCCGACGAAGTCGCCAAGATCGACGCCGAGAAGGAGGCGCGGATCATCCAGCTCGTGTTCTATCTCGGGCTCGAGATCGCGAACGCCGCCAAGCGGCCACAGTGGAACCCCGACAGCTTCAGGCGGATCGTGCAGGGGCAGAACTGAAGGTGTCGGGTGTCGGCACCTGACACCTTCATTTGATTCCGTTCAGCAGCTCCTGATTGGTTTTGGTGCGCTTCACCTGCTGCAGGAGCGCCTGCATCGCCTGCTCCGGCGGGAGGTCGACGAGGCCCCGCCGGAGCTTCTGTTTCGCTGCGACCGTGGGGGCATCGGCGAGCAGCTCCTCGCGCCGGGTGCCGCTCGCAGCGACGTCCACGGCCGGGTAGATGCGCCGGTCGGCGAGCGGGCGTGACAACCGCAGCTCGGCGTTCCCCGTTCCCTTGAACTCCTCGAAGATCACGTCGTCCATGCGGCTCTCGGTCTCGATCAGCGCCGTGGCGATCACCGTGAGCGAGCCGGCGCCTGGCACCGCGCGCGCAGCGCCGAACAGCGCCTTGGGCTTGGCGAGGGCGTTGGCGTCGAGCCCGCCCGACATGGTGCGACCGCTGCTGCGCCCCGCGGTGTTGTGGGAGCGCGCCAGCCGCGTGAGCGAGTCGAGCACGATCACCACGTCCCGCCCCAGCTCCACCTGGCGCCGCGCGTGCTCGAATACCATATCGGCGACCGCGACGTGACGCTCATGCGGGAGATCGAAGCTCGAGGCGATCACCTCACCGCGGCCCCAATCCACCATCTCGCTCACCTCTTCGGGCCGCTCGTCCACGAGCAGGATGAGGAGGGTCGCCGTCGGATCGTTCAACGCCACGGCCTCCGCGACCGCCTGCAGCATCATCGTCTTGCCGGCCTTGGGGGGCGACACGATCAGCGCGCGTTGGCCGAAACCCAATGGGCAAACGAGGTCCACGACCCGCTGGGTTTCGGCGGTGCGCGGGCCCGACGCCTGGTCCGTCTCCAGGCGCAGCGGCCGGCTGGGGTGCACCGCACCGAGCGCGGCAAACTCCAGCCGCTCGGCCGCCGCCTCCGCCGGGAGGCCGTTCACCTGCTGCACCCGGCCGCCCTCGAGCATCACGAGGTCGCCTCGGCGAAGCCCCGGCAGACGCACCGGTGGGTCGCCCTTGGCGGGGAGATAGCTGTGTGCCGCGAGACGCAGGAAGCCGCCCTTGGGGGCGGGGTCGAACCAGCCGGTGATGGGCGCCATGTGAGATCGTTCGCCTCATAAAGATAGCTGTCAGCTACCAGCCGTCAGCCGTCAGCACTGATGGCTGATGGACGACGGCTATATTTGTCTCTCCAATGCGCCAGGACCATATCCGTAACTTCTGCATCGTGGCTCACATCGACCACGGCAAGTCCACGTTGGCCGACCGGCTCATTGAGTTGACGGGCACCCTCGACAAGCGTCTCATGCGCGAGCAGGTCCTCGACACCATGGACCTGGAGCGTGAGCGGGGGATCACGATCAAGCTCAACGCCGTGCGGATGTCCTACCACGCCAAGAACGGCCAGCTCTACGAGCTCAACCTGATCGACACGCCGGGCCATGTGGATTTCACCTACGAGGTCTCCCGCTCGCTCGCCGCCTGCGAAGGGGCGATCTTGGTCGTGGATGCCTCGCAGGGCGTTCAGGCGCAGACCCTCTCGAACCTGTTCCTCGCCCTCGACGCCGGCCTGGAAGTCATTCCGGTCCTCAACAAGATCGACCTCCCCGGCGCCGAGCCGGAGCGCCGCGCGCCGGAGATCCGCGAGCTGATCGGCTCCCAGCCGGAGGAGATCCTGCGGATCTCGGCCAAGGAGGGCACCGGGGTGCCCGAGTTGCTCGAGGCCGTAGTGCGCCGCGTGCCCCCGCCCCGCGGGACCCGAGACGCCCCGCTGCGCGCCCTGATCTTCGACTCCTACTATGACCGCTACCGCGGAGCGATTCCCAGCATCCGGGTGGTGGACGGCGTGATCCGGCCCGGCTTGAAGATCGCGTTCGGCGCCCATAAGGACGACGTCTACGAGGTCGACGAGGTCGGCTACCTGCAGCTCGGCCACAAGCCGGGTGAGCAGCTCGAGGCCGGCGAGGTCGGGTACGTGGTCGCCAACGTCCGCGGCGTGCAGGACACTCGTCCCGGCGACACCGTGCTCGACGCCGAGCACCGCGACGTGCCACTGCTCCGGGGCTACCGCGACATCCAGTCCATGGTGTTCGCCGGGCTGTACCCCACGAACGCCGAGCAGTACGAGGAGCTGCGCGACGCGCTCGAGAAGCTGCAGCTCAACGACGCCTCGCTGCACTACGAACCGGAGACGTCGATCGCCCTCGGCTTCGGCTTCCGTTGCGGCTTCCTCGGCCTGCTGCACATGGAGATCGTGCGCGAGCGGCTCGAGCGGGAGTTCGATCTCGACCTCATCAGCACCGTCCCCAACGTCGAGTACCACGTCTACCGCACGGACGGCACGATGCAGCTCGTGGAGAACCCCAGCCTGATGCCGCACGGCTCGACCGTCGACCGCATCGAGGAGCGATGAAGCTCGGGCAGGACCGGCGGGGCGTGTACCGGGGGATGCACTACGTGGACCCGACGCGCGTCGAATTCAGCTGGGAGTTCCCGCTCGCCGAGATCATCCTCGACTTCTACGACAAGCTGAAGACGATCTCGCGTGGCTACGCGTCGCTGGACTACGAGTTCCTCGCCTACCGTCCCGCGGACCTGGTCAAGCTCGACATGCTGCTCAATGGCGATCCGGTGGACGCCTTCAGTGTGATCATCCACCGCGACAAGGCATACGAGTGGGGTCGCAAGATCGCCGAGAAGCTGCGGGAACTCATTCCCCGGCAGTTGTTCGAGGTGGTGATCCAGGCGGCCATCGGCACCAAGGTCATCGCGCGCGAGACGATCCGTCCGCTGCGCAAGAACGTGACGGCCAAGTGCTACGGGGGCGACGTCACCCGCAAGCGTAAGCTCCTGGAGAAACAGAAAGAAGGAAAGAGGCGCATGAAGCAGGTCGGCACCGTGGAGATTCCGCAAGAAGCCTTCCTGGCGGTGCTCCAGGTTGACTAGCCTCGTCATCCAGACCGCGTTCCTGGGCGACGTCGTGCTGACCACGCCGTTGCTGCGGGCGCTCGCCGAGCAGACCGGCCCGCTCGACGTGGTGACGACGCCGGCGGCGGCCCCCCTGCTCGAGACGCACCCGGCGGTCCGGCGCGTCATCCCCTACGCCAAGCGCGGCGCCGACCGCGGCTGGCGCGGCCTCAACCGGCTGGCGCGGCGGCTGCGTGCCGAAGGGTACGCGTCCGCCTACCTGCCGCACCGCTCGCTGCGCTCGGCGGCGGTCGCCTGGCTGGCGCGCATCCCGCGCCGCGTGGGGTTCCACGACGGCTGGCGGTTGCTCTACACCGAAACGCGGCGCCGGCCGGCCGAGGGGCACGAAGTGGACCGGCTGCTCGCTTTAGCGGGCCCCGCTCCCGGGCGCCACCACATGCCCAACCTCGAGACCACGATCCCCGACCGGACGCGGGCCGAGGGGTTCCTGCGCGAGCACCACGTCCGCGAGCCTTTAGCCGCGCTCGCTCCCGGCTCGATCTGGGGGAGCAAGCGCTGGCCGTCCTTTGCCGTGTTGGCGGAGCGGTTGGCGCCGCGGGTCGGTATCGTTGTGGTGGGGGGGGCCGAAGACGAGCCGCTGGGCGCAGAGATAACCGCAGTGGTCGGGCGGGCCGGCGGTCGCGCAGCGAGTGCATGCGGGCGGCTGAGTCTCCGTGAATCCGTGGAGATCATCCGTCGCGCCTGCGTGCTGGTCACCAACGATAGCGCGCCGCTGCACTTCGCCCAGGCGGTCGGCACGCCCACGGTCGCGCTGTTCGGGCCCACGGTGCCCACGTTCGGATTCGGGCCGCGCGGCCCTCGCGACCGCGCCCTCGGCGTTGTCGGCCTGCCCTGCCGCCCGTGCTCGCGACACGGGCCGCCGGTCTGCCCGCTGGGGCATCACCGCTGCATGACGGACCTGTCGCTCGAGCAGGTACTCGCAGCCATTGAGGAAACCGGTGCGCTACATCGTCGGGATTGACGTCGGCGGGACGAACATCGTGGTGGGGACGGTCGCCGAGGATGGCTCCGAGGTCTTGGGGGTCGTCGCCGAGCCTACGTTCGTCGAGCAGGGGCCCGACGCCGTCGTCGCGCGGATTGTAAAGCTCGCCCGCGCGTCGATGGCGCAGGTGCCCGGCAAACAGGTCGCCGGAGTGGGGATCGGATCGCCGGGCCCGCTCGACACGAAGTCGGGGGTCGTGTTGCTCACGCCGAATCTGGGCTGGGTCAACATGCCGCTGCGCGACCGCGTTGCCGGCGCGCTGGGCCTGGCCGCCACCCTCGACAACGACGCCAACTGCGCGATCTTCGGCGAGTGGTGGCTCGGCGCCGCGCGCGGCTCCGACCACGTCGTGGGACTCACCGTCGGGACGGGCATCGGCGGCGGGATCGTGCTGGGCGGCGCCATCTACCACGGCGCGTCCGACATCGCCGGCGAGATCGGCCACATGACCATCGACTCGACCGGCCGGCTCTGCAAGTGCGGCAACTATGGCTGCCTCGAGGCGTACGCCTCGGGACCAGCGATCGCCGCCCGCGCGGTCGAAGGCATCACAGCCGGCGCCGACACGACGCTGCCGCAGTACGTGGGCGGCGATCTCTCGAAGATCACTGCCCAGGTGGTCTACGAAGCGGCCCACGACGACGACGCCTACGCACTCGAAGTGGTGCGCGAGACTGCCAAGCTCCTTGGCGCCGGCGTCGCGAACATCATCAACATCTTCAACCCCCAGGTGGTCGTCATCTGCGGTGGCGTGACCCTGGCCGGCGACACACTCTTCGTGCCGCTGCGGAGCGAAGTGAAGCGCCGGGCGTTCAAGCCGGCGGTGGACGTGTGCCGGATCCTGCCCGGCGCGCTGCCCGGCACGGCGGGCGTCGTCGGGGCGGCCGCGGTCTTCATGCAACGGACCTGGGGGAAGGTGTGAAGCGGCTCGGCGTCCTCGGCTCGATGGTGTGGGACACCATCTACGGCCGGGACCCCGCGCAGCCGGCCGTGGAAGAGTGGGGCGGCATCGCCTATGCCCTCGCCGGCCTCGACGCCACGCTTGGCGACGACTGGCAGCTCGTGCCCCTGATCAAGGTGGGTCGGGACCTCGCGCCCCTGGCCGGCGCGTTCCTGGCCACGCTGCGACACCTGGCACCCGGCACCCGCTTCGTCGAAGTCCCCGAGCCCAACAACCGCGTCACCCTTCGCTACCAGACGTCGGAGCGGCGTTGCGAGCAGATGCGGGGCGGCGTGCCGCCCTGGACCTGGCCCGAGCTCGGACCCATGGTGGCCGATCTCGACGCGCTGTACGTGAATTTCATCTCGGGCTTCGAGCTCACGCTCGAGACGGCCCAGCTGCTGCGGCGCGGCTTTCCCCGCTTCCTCTACGCGGACCTGCACAGCCTCTTCCTCGGCAAGGAGCCCGACGGCACGCGCGTGCCCCAGCCCCTGCCCCAGGCCTTGGCCTGGTTCGGCTGCTTCGACTGCGTACAGCTGAATGAAGAGGAGATGCGCCAGCTCGGGGACGATCCGCTGGCGGTGGCGGCGGGAGCGTTGGACCGAGGGTGCACCACGCTGTGCGTGACGCTGGGCATTCGAGGGGCAGTGTACTTTGAGCAGGCGACGGACGCCAAGACGCGCAGGCGCGTGGGGCCGATCCGCACCGCGCGGATCGCCGCGCCTGCCGCCGAGGGCCTCCCGCCCCATCGCGGCGGCGAGGAAGGGGACCCTACCGGTTGCGGGGACGTGTTCGGCGCGACGGTGGCCGCCACGCTCCTGCAGGGCGCGCCGCTCGAGGACGCCATCCGCGAGGGCTGTCGCCTGGCCGCCCGTAACGTGAGCCACCACGGGGCCACCGGTCTGCGCCAGCATCTGCTCGGGAAGCTGGCCGGGACATGACCCGCCTGGTCGGCGTTCCCGGCAATTTCGACGACCGCTCCTTCGACCAGTTTGCCGGTGCGTACGCCCAGGCGACGGCCGACGGGGAGCGGCTGTTGTTCGACGCCCACGCCGCCGAGTGGGCTTCGCCTTACGGGCTGGTGGGGCTGCTTGCGGCCGGGCAGGCGTCGCGCACGGCCGCCGGCGAGCGGCCGTTGCTCACGGCGCCCACGAGCCCCGAAGTGCTCAGCTACTGGGGCCGCGCGGGGTTCTTCCGCGAGGCGGGCGAGCTGTTCGAGATCCACGGGCGCGTGCCGAAGCCGAAGACGCCGACCGACAGCGACGTGCTGCTGCCGGTGACGCCGGTGCGGGCTGCCGAGGACGTCCACCAGGTGGTCAGCCACATCCAGCAACGGGCGACCGCGATCCTGACCTCCGAGCTCGGCATCGACCCCAAGGCGACGATGGGGTTCGCTATGGCGCTTTCGGAGGCCTGTCAGAATATTGTAGAACACGCCGGCACGGGCGGCTGGGTCGCGGTGCAGAGCTACCACTGGCGCCGCCGGCTCGCCCGGCGGGTGGTGGTGATCGCGGTCGCGGACGCCGGCGTAGGCTTCCGGCGTTCGTTGGAGCCGGCGCAGGCCAAGCGGTTCGGCGAACGCTGGGGGGACGCCGCCGCGCTCGAGGCGGCGCTCATCCAGGGCGTGAGCCGGTTCCGGGACCCGGGCCGCGGGCAGGGCTTGAAGGGGATTCGGAACTACATCAGCCGGTGGGACGGGAAGATCTCCATCCGCAGCGGGACCGCGCGTATCAGCATCGTCCCCTCCTGGGACGACGACGTGCCGCTCAAGGACGGGCTCCCCGCTTTCCCGGGCTCGCAGGTGCTGCTGATTATCCCGGAACAGGGGTCGCGGAAGTGATTCAGCACATCGACGTGCACGCCGTGTTGCAGCAATCCGTCCCGGGCTACTTCGCCGACCTGGTGACACGGCCGACGGGTCGCGCGGTCCGCCGGGAGATCGAGCGGGCGATCGCGGGCGCCGAGCCCACCGTGGCTCGGATGGATTTCTCGGGCGTCGGCTGCATCGACTATTCCTGCGCCGACGAGATCATCGCGAAGCTGCTGCGCGAGGTGAAGGTGCTCTTGCTGCGCGGCCTGACCGACGGGCATCGCGAGGCGATCGAGCCGGTGCTGCTGAGCCACGGGCTCGCGGTCCTGGTCGAGCTGCCCGATGGCACACTGGACGCCCTCGGCCCCCGCGAGACGGCCGAGGGACTCATCGAGGAGTTGGTCGCGCGCCGTTTGGCGGTGCGCACGCCGGGTGGCGCGCTGGCGCTGACGGCTGCGTGACCTCCCCCGCCTCCCGCCCCACCCGGCGCCGCCTCGGGATCTCCACGCGGGCGATCCACGGCGATCCGGAGGCCCGTCCCGACTGGACCCCGGTCGTGCCCCCCATTTACCAAAGCAGCACCTTCACCAACCCGATCGGCTCGACCGCCGAGGTGCTCTACACCCGCTACGGGAACAACCCGAACCAGGTCGCCATTGGCAAGCGGCTGGCGCTGCTGGAAGGCGCCGAGGCCGCGCTGTTCACGGCGAGCGGCATGGGCGCCACCGCCCTCGCCCATCTCGCGGTGCTGCGCCCGGGCGACCATCTGCTTTCGAGCGAATGGATCTACGGCGGCGTGCGGCGTCTGTTCGCGCAGGAATTCGGGCGGCTGGGGATCGAGGTGAGCTTCGTGAACCCGCTGCACTCGCGCTCCTGGAAGCAGGCGATGAAGAAGACGACGCGCGCCGTGTTCCTCGAGACGCCCACCAACCCGCTGGTGCGGGTGATCGATCTGGAGCCGATCGCGCTGCTGTGCAAGACCGAGGGGTTGGCGCTGGTCGTGGACTCGACCTTCGCCTCGCCGGTCAACTTCCGGCCGATCGAGCACGGCGCCGATCTCGTGATCCACAGCGCCACCAAGTACTTGAACGGCCACAGCGACGTGATCGCGGGCGGGGTCGCCGGCAGCGAGCCGGTCATCGAGGAAGTGCGCAAGCTGATGCAGGTCTGGGGGCAGGCGATCGACCCGATGGCCGCGTGGCTGGTCGACCGCGGGATGCGCACCCTCGCGGTGCGCATGGAGCGCCACAACCGGAACGGGCTTGCGGTGGCCGAATGGTGCGGCGCACAGCAGGCCATCACGCGCGTGCACTACCCCGGGCTCCCCACGCATCCCGACCACGAGACGGCCAAGCGGGTCCTCGGGGGCTTCGGCGGGATGCTCGGCATCGAGCTCAAGGGCGGAGCCCACGCGGCCGAGCGGTTCCTGCGCCCTCTCCAGATCGCCGCGCACGCGCCCAGCCTGGGCGGGGTCGAAACGCTGGTCTCGGAGCCGCGGCTCACTTCGCACGCCAGCCTCTCGCCCGCCGAGCGCGAGCGGGCTGGCATTCCCGACGGCTTCTTGAGATTTTCCATCGGTCTGGAGGACGCCGACGACCTCATTGCGGATTTCGCCCAGGCTCTGGCACAGTTGTAAGTGATCAAATTCACGAGTGTCTTCAAAGCCTTCCCGAAAGGGGGGCTCGCCCTGAAGGACATCTCCTTCCACGTCGCGAAGGGCGAGTTTGCCTTCCTCACCGGCCACTCGGGCGCGGGCAAGTCCACTGTCCTGAAGCTCATCTACGCCGACGAGCGGCCCACCGGCGGCGAGGTGCGCGTCTCCGGATTCAACGTGGCTGAGCTGCGTCAGCGTGATATCCCGATGTTGCGGCGGCGACTCGGCATCGTGTTCCAGGATTTCCGCCTGCTCGAGGACCGCACGGCGGAAGAGAACGTGGCCTTCACCCTCGAGGTGACCGGCGCGCGCCGCAACGGGATCGCGGCGCGCGTGATGCGCGTGCTCACCCAGGTGGGGCTCGCCGCCAAGGCGCAGGCCTACCCCCGCGAGCTGTCAGGCGGTGAGCAGCAGCGCGTCGCGATCGCCCGCGCCCTGGTGAACGAGCCCACCGTGCTGCTCGCCGACGAGCCCACCGGCAACCTCGACGAGCGCGCCACGCGCGGCGTGTTCCAGCTGCTGCGCGACATCAACGCCAGCGGCACCGCGGTCGTCATGGCGACGCACGACCTCGACCTCGTGCGCCAGGCCCCCTATCGCGTGATCGAGCTCCAGGAAGGTGCCGTGGTGTACGACTCGGCCGTGGACGAGCCGCGCGGCGACGCGGCGCCCGCGTCGTGAACCTCACCGTCCGCGAGGCGCTCCTCGCCTTCCGCCGCGCGCCGCTGCTGTCGGCGCTCTCCGTCACCACGATTGCCTTCTCCCTCTTCGTGCTGAGCCTGTTCGGGCTCGTCGCCGTGAACCTGCAGAACGCCCTGCGGCGCGTCGCCGAACGGGTGGAAATCGTGGCGTACGTGCTCCCCGGCACTCCCGCCGAAACGATCACCCTCGCCCTCAAGGACATCGAGGCGTTCCCCGAGGTGGCCGCGGCGACCTTCGTGTCCGAGGACGAGGCGCTCACCCGCGCCAAGACGGAGCTGGTCGAGTTTCGGGACGTCCTGCGGGAGCTGGAGCACAACCCCCTGCCCGCCTCCATCGAGGTCAAGCTCAAGCCCGCCTTTCGCGACGCCGAGCATGTGAACCCCGTGGCCGACCGGCTCCGGGGCTTCGGCTTCGTGGACGACGTGCGCTTCGGGCGGGACTGGGTGGAGAAGCTCGACCGGCTGCGCCAGCTCGCCGCGGCCGTGGGCATCGTGGTCGGCGCGGCGTTCGCCGGCGTGGCGATCATCATCATCGGCACCACCATCCGCATGGCGGTGCTGCAGCGCAGCCGTGAGATCGCGATCATGCGGCTGGTGGGTGCGACTGACGGCTTCGTCCGCCGTCCCTTCCTGCTCCAGGGCGCCATGAAGGGGCTGCTCGGCGGGCTCGTGGCGGTCGGCCTCTCCTACGGCGCTTACGCCCTGATCGACCGCGTTCTCATCCAGGTCAGCTTCTTCACGCACGAGCAGTCGCTGGTGATCGTCGGGTTCGGGACGCTGATCGGACTGATGGGAAGTCTGCTCAGCGTGGGACGGCATCTGAGAAGAGTATGAGACGTACGGAAAAGGCGTATCAAGAACGGCGTAAGGAAGAGAGCGTTAAGAGTCCATTCATGAACCCTCTACGCCTGTTCCGTACGCATCTCACGTACGCCGTTTTCCTCACGATGGCTGCCGCGGCGATGGCTGCCGCTCCAGCGTTCGCCCAACGTCCCAGCTTCGACCAGCAAATGCGCGACAACCAACGCCGCCTCGAGGACATTCGCCGCGAGCGCTCAACGGTCGAGCAGGAGCTGGAGCGGCTGCGCACCCAAGCCCACACGATCGCCGACGAGATCTCCAATCTGGAGCGCCAGCGCGACGCCACCAACCGCATCGTGAACGAGCTGGACCGCCAGATCGGCGGGCTCGGCCTCCAGAACGATCAGATGACGGTGGACTTGATCCTCGCTCAGGACGCCCTCGCCGAAAAGCGCGCCGTGCTCGAGCGCCGGCTGGTGGACATCGCCAAGCGCGGCGCCCTCTACTCCTACCAGGTGCTGCTCGCCGCCGAGAGCTTCGGCGACCTGCTGTCGCGCTACAAATACCTCTTTCTGGTGACCCAACAGGATCGGCTGCTCACCAACGACATGACCAAGCTGAAGAACCGCATCGCGCGGGAGCGGCAGGCGCTGGTGGACGCGCGCGACGCCCTGGGGCGACGCAAGACCGAGCGCGCGGGCGAGCTGCTGCGCTACGTCGACCTCGCCCACCGGCGGGAGACGAACCTCGCGGCCACGAGGCGCAGCATGCGGGAAGCCGAGCGACGTCTCACCGAGAAGGAGCAGGAGGAGCGCCGGCTGAACGACGTGATCGCCGCCCTCGAGCGGGCGCGGCGGGAGGCGTTGGCGCGCGGTGCGGCGGCAGGCCCCGCCACGATCACCGAGAGCAGCCTGGGGGCCCTCGACTGGCCCGTCGACGGTCGCCTGGTCTACCAGTTCGGCCCGGCCCCGGGACCCAACAACACGACCATCGTCTGGCACGGCATCGGCATCGCGACCGTGGCGGGCACGCCCGTGAAGGCCGTGGCCACCGGCACGGTGGTGCTGGCGCAGCCGCTCGGCACCTACCTGATGACCGTCATCCTCGACCACGGCGGCGGGTACTACACGATCTACTCGACCCTCGACGACGCGACGGTGGCCAAAGGTGAGCGCGTGCTCCGTGGCCAGGTGATCGGCCACGTGGGCGGCGCCGCGACGGACCAGGGTCCCCACCTCCACTTCGAGATCCGCGGGGCGAGTCAGATCGCGCTGGATCCGTTGAACTGGCTGAAGAGAAGGTGAGGCGTCGAGGAACGGCGTCGAGGGGAGGCGTCGAGGGGAATCGTCCACACGGTTTCCCTCGACGTCTTTCCGCGACGCTTTTCCTCGACGCCGTCCTCTTGCTCGGCTGTCGGGGCAACGGCGACGTGCTGCAGGTGTCCGGCACCGTCGAAATCCGCGAGATCCGCCTCGCCCCGCTCGCGTCTGGCCGGCTGGCCCGGCTGCTCAAGGACGAGGGCGACACCGTGCGCGCCGGGGATACGGTGGCCGTGCTCGAGCAGCCCGGCCTGCGCGAGCTGATCCAGCAGCGACGCGCCCAGGCGCTGGCCGCCGCGGCCCGCACGGCCGAGGTCGAGGCCGCCGTGGCCGACAGCCAGCGAGCCGCCAACGACGTCGCTCGGGCGAGGCCGCTGCGGGCGAACGGGGTCGTCTCCCCACAGCAGTTCGACAACCTGCAGAGCGTCGCGGCGGCGGCGGCCGCGCGGCTGCAGGCGGTGCGCGCTTCGGTGCGCGAATCGTACGCGGCGCGCGCCGCGCTCGCGGCTACGGAGGCGATCAAGGACCAGCTCACCATCATCGCACCGGCGGACGGCATCATCCTCACGCGTTACGCCGAGGCCGGCGAAGCGCTCGGCGTCGGCACGCCCGTCGTCTCGCTCGGAGTGGTGGGCCGGCCCTGGATCCGCGCCTACGTGGGGGAGCTCGACTTCGCACGGGTGAAGCTGGGCCAGAGCGTGCAGGTGCGCGTGGACGGCTACCCCGACACCGCGTTCACGGGCCGGATCAGCGACATCGCCGCGCGCGCCGAGTTCACCCCGCGCGCCGCTCTCACCGAGCGGGAGCGCGCCGACCTCGTCTTCGCAATCAAAGTGAGCATGGACGGCGGCGACGCCGGCGGCCGGCTGAAGGCCGGCGTGCCGGTCACGCTCGAAATCCCTCGGTTGCCGTGACCAGCGCCGCCGTCGAGACCCACGGGCTGACGCGGCGGTTCGGCGCCGTCACGGCAGTGCGGGATCTCTCGCTGCGCATCGAGACGGGGGAGGTTTTCGGGCTGCTCGGCCCCAACGGATCCGGCAAGACGACCACCATCCGCATGTTGTGCGGGCTGCTCGAGCCATCGGCCGGGACCGCGAGCGTCGCCGGCATCGACGTCGCGGCGGCCCCCGAGCAGATCAAGCTCCGCATCGGGTACATGTCCCAGAGGTTCGGCCTGTACGAGGACCTCACAGTGGCCGAGAACCTGGCGTTCTACGGGGGAATCTACGGCCTGCGCGGGGAGGCGGCGGAGCGCCGCACCGCCGAGATCGTGGCGTTCCTCGAGATCGGCCCTCGTCTCGGGCAGCTCGCCGGCCAGCTCTCCGGCGGCTGGAAGCAGCGCCTCGCCCTGGGATGCGCCCTGTTGCATCGGCCCGTGGTCCTGTTCCTCGACGAGCCCACGGCGGGCGTCGACCCCGCGGCGCGGCGCAACTTCTGGCAGGCGATCCACGATTTGGCCCGCGCCGGCACGACCGTCCTCGTGACCACGCATTACATGGATGAGGCCGAGCGCTGCACCCGGCTGGCGATGATGAGCGGCGGGCATCTGATCGCCCTCGGGACGCCGGCCGAGGTGGCGGCGCAGGTGGGAGGCGGCGGGCGCACGCTCGAGGACGCGTTCATCATTCTCCAGGAGCGCGACGAGCGATGATGCCGCGTCTCTGGCCGATGTTCGTCAAGGAATTCATCCAGATGCGGCGGGACCGGCTCACGCTGATGATTGTGACCGGTCTGCCCGTCCTCCAGTTGCTGCTGTTCGGCTACGCGATCCAGACCGACGTACGTCACCTCCCCACCGTGGTGGTGGACGAGTCCCGTACACCTGAAAGTCGCGACCTGATCGCGGCATTCGAGAACACCGGCAGCTTCACCATCATCGCCCGGCTCGATGGGCGGGAGGCCCTCGATCGGGCGCTCGCCCGCGGCACCGCCGCCGCCGGCATCATCGTTCCCGCCGACTACCCAAGACAGCTGCTCCGCGGCCAGCCGGCCACCGTCCAGGTGGTGGTGGACGCGGCGGACCCGCTGTCGTCCCAATCGGGGCTCGCCGCTGCGGCCGGGGTTGCGCAGGCGCGGAACCTGGCCATCCTGTCCGCCGCCGCGGGCCGCGCGGGCCCGCCGCTCGAGGCCCGGGTGCGGCCTCGCTACAACCCCGGGTTGCGGAGCGCCACGTTCATTGTCCCCGGCCTCGTGGGCGTTCTCCTGACCATGACGATGGTCCTCATCACGGCGATGGCCATCGTGCGCGAGCGCGAGCGCGGCACCCTCGAGCAGCTCATCGTCACGCCGATCACCAAGACCGAGCTCATGCTCGGCAAGATCACGCCGTACATCGGGGTGGGATTGGTGCAAATGACCACCGTCCTGCTCGTCGGCCGCGTGGTGTTCGACGTCCCCCTCACCGGCAACCTGCTCCTGCTCTATGCGGTGGCGCTCATTTTCGTGATCGCGAGCCTGTCGCTCGGTCTCTTCATCTCGACGCTCGTCCGCACCCAACAACAGTCGATGCAGGTCAGCTTCTTCATCGTGTTGCCCAATATCCTGCTCTCGGGATTCATGTTCCCGCGCGCGGCGATGCCGCTGTTTTTCCAGTGGGTGGGCCTGCTGTTACCGCTGACGCACTTTCTGAAAGTGTTGCGGGGAATCCTGCTGAAGGGAGTGGGGGTCGCCGCGTTGTGGCCGGAGATCGTGATCCTCGCCGCCTTTGCGGGGGGCCTGATCGTGCTCGCCGTGCGGCGGTTCCGCAAGACGCTCGACTAAGGTCCCAGCGCTCCGCCCGGGGCCTTTCCCGGCTCCGCGAGGCCGATCCCACCGGTGTTGTCCGCCTTCCCCTGCGCCAGCGCGCCCTCGGCCAGCGCGAAGAGATCCTCGGGGCGCAGCACCTCGGCGTGCGGATAGGCCACCGCGCCGGCGCACAGCCGCGGCACCTCACCGGGGGCCAGGTCAGGGAAGGCGTGGCGCGCGAGCACGCCGCGGAGCCGCTCCACAGAGCGCCGGGCGCCCGGCCCGTCGGTCTCCGGGAGGACCAGCGCGAACTCGTCACCCCCGTAGCGAGCCACGAAGTCGGGCGCCCGAATCTCGCGCTGCAGCATCGCCCCGAGCTGCCCGAGCACGCGATCGCCGGCCGCTTGCCCGAGCCGCGCGTTGATGTCCCGCAGCCGGTCCACGTCGAGCACCACGAGGGCGAACCGCAGCTGGTAGCGCCGGGCCCGCTCGAACTCGTCCCGCAGCCGCCGGTCCAGGGCGTCGAGGCTGGCGCAGCCCGTGAGCGGGTCAGTGGTCCCCGCGCTGATCTGCCGGCGGTAGATCGCGGCGCGGCGCTCCTCGTTCTCCAGCACGCGCGCCGCAGCCTGGGCGATCGTGTTGGCGAACGCGACGTCCTGGGTTCGCAACTGCGGCTCGCCTTGCACTGTCCGCAGGAAGAACACGCCCGCTGCGCGCCCCTGCACGAACACCGGGATCGCCACCGCCGACTGGACATTGACGTCGATCTGCTGCTGCAGCCAGTGCTTGCGGATCGACTCGAACAGCGGGTGCTCCTGCACGTCGTGGATCACGACCGGGCGCTCGGTCCGCAGCGCTTCCTGGATTTCGGGATAGCGCTCGAGGTGCACGCGCAGATCGCGGATCGCCGGGTTCTCGTAGACTGCGACGACACGCCCTTGCTCCTCCCCGGGCGCCGTCAGCACGAAGGAGCAGTGCGTCAGCCCGAACGCATGGCCGACGCGCCGCACCAGCGTCTGGAAGATCTCGTCGGCACGGAGCGCGGCCGAGACTTCCTGGAAGATGTCGAACAGCAGGTCGCGGGCCCGCAGGGCCTCCCGCGCCTCGCGCAGCTCGGCCCGCAACCGCACGTCGGCGTCAATCCGCGCCCGCAGCTCGCCCAGGTCCACCGGGGCGCGCAGGACATCCCGCGCGCCCGCCCCCAGTACCGCACCGACCGCCTCGGGGCCGACCCGGTCCAGCAGCGCGAAGACGGACGCCCCCGCGTACTGGGACGCCGTGGCGATTCCCCGCACCTGGCCGATGACATTCGCATCGGCCGCCCCGGCCGAGAAGACGATCACGTCGGGCGGCGCACCCCGACCGGCGGCCGCTTCCCCCCCTCCGCCCCCCGCCCCCGGCGCCCCAGTCTCGGTGACCTCGAAGCCGCCACGCACCAGGAACCGCTCCAGGCCATCAGGGCGGGCGGAGGGATCGCCGAGGAGGAGTAAACGGGGCCGTGACTGGGACGACACAGGAGACTCGGGCGCTCGGGAGCGTGTCAAGGTATAGTTCAGCCTATGGCCCGGCAAGCAGGAAGCGCAAGCAATGGCGCGCCCGGCGCCTGAGACGCGACGCCGGCGGCGGCGCATGGTGGCGACGCAGCTCGCCGCGCGGGCGCTCCGCGACCGCCGCGCGCTCGCCGCGATGGCGTGGGTGCCGCGGGAATGGTTTGTCCCGCCTGCGCTCGCCGCCGACGCCTACGACGACGCACCGCTCCCCATCGGCGACGGCCAGACCATCTCCCAGCCCTACGTCGTCGCGCTGATGACCGCGTGTGTCGCCCCCCGGCGCCGCGACCGCGTTCTGGAAATCGGGACCGGCAGCGGCTACCAGACGGCGGTGCTGGCACGGTTGGCCGGCATGGTGTTCACCGTCGAACGGCTCCCCGATCTGCTCGTGGAAGCGGAGGACCGGTTCCGGCGCTTGGGCCTCACCAACATCCGTACCCGTCTGGGGGACGGGGCCGAAGGCTGGGTCGAGTACGCCCCGTTCGACGGCATTCTCGTCACCGCAGCCGTTCCGCAGGTTCCTGCACCGCTCACGGAGCAGCTGGCCCTCGGCGGCCGGCTGGTGGTTCCGATCGGTGACCTCGCCGCCCAAGAGCTGGTCATCCTCCGGAGGACGGCCGGCGGCGTCGAGGAGCGCCGGGCGGGAGGCGTGCGGTTCGTGCCTCTGATCTCGCGGCTGGCCTTCTCGGAGCTGCCGCGGCGGTGAGGGAGGGGGGGGGGAATACGCGGCCGGACGACCTGCTGGGCGCACACGTCTCGACCCAGGGCGGCGTGGCGAACGCGCCGGCGCGCGGCGCGACGATCGGGGCAACCGCCATCCAGATCTTCACCAAGACGCCAAGCCAGTGGCGCGAGCCCGCGATCGCGCCGGCGCACGTCGACGCGTTCCGCGCCGCCGTCGCGACGGCGGGCATCCAGGCCGTCGTGTCGCACGACAGCTACCTGATCAACCTCGCGTCCCCGGACGCACGTCTGCGTGAGCGCAGCCTGCGGTCCTTGGTCGGTGAGCTGCACCGCTGCCGTGCCCTGGGAATCCCGTGGGTGGTCAGCCACCCGGGAAACTTCATGGACGAGCGGGCGGCCGGCCTGGAGCGCAACGCGCGAGGCTACGCCGCCTGCCTCGCCCAGGTGCCGGGGGAGGTCGGCGTGCTCATCGAGGGCACCGCGGGCGCGGGCACCGCGCTCGGCGCGCGCTTCGAGGAGCTGCGGGCGCTGCGTGACGCGATGCCGGCCGCGCTCCGGCCCCGTGTGGGCTTTTGCCTGGACACGGCCCATTTGCACGCGGCGGGGTATGACGTGGCCGGCGACGTCGCTGGTGTGTGGGACCGGTTCGATCGGGAGGTCGGCCTCGAGCACCTCAAGTGCTTGCACCTCAACGACTCCAAGGCGCCGGCGGGGTCGCATCTGGACCGCCACGAGTGGATCGCCGAGGGCACCATCGGAGCGGACGCGTTCCGGCGCATTATGCGGGACCCGCGCCTCGTCCGGGTAATTAAGATTATCGAAACGCCGAAGCGGGACGATCCGGTCCGGCACGACCGGCGGATGCTGCGTCGCTTGCGTGCCTATGCGCGGGCCAGCAGCCGGACGGCTCGCCGCGTAACGTAAGGGGATGTTCATGCTGCGGACGATGCGCCACCGGATCACGCTGCCGCTCGCCGCCTTGCTCCTGACTCTTCAGGCGCTGGGGAGTGGGGCCGTCGCCCTGGCGCACGCCACGGAGCGTACCACGGCTCCGGCGGCCTTCGAGGCCCATCACTCCGCGAGCTGTCCGGTGCTGCACGACGCGGCGCGCTGCGCCCTGTGCCAGTACGCCGGGCTGCGCGTGGCGCCGGCTCCCGCGGCGGCGCAGCCGATGGCCGCCACTCCCCCGACGCGTCCCCGGATCGTCGAGTCGCGCTCGCACGTTCCGCTCACCCGCCACCTCTCCGCCCCGCCCCGAGCACCTCCAGTCGTCTCCTGATCCGCCGGTGGTCCGGTTTCCAGGCCCCGGCGTCGGTTCCCGGCCTCGCCGTTCGGCGGGTGCCCGCAGTCATGAACTGGACAGGAGAAACGACGGGCTCATGAATCGACAACTGCAGAGCTTGCTGGTCGCGCTCGCGTGCCTCGCAGTCCCGGCCACGGCGGCGGCGCAGCGTCCCACGACGAATCAGCGGCAGGTGGATTCTCTCGCGGCCGAGATTCGCGGGCTGCGGGCGCGGCTCGACAGCGTGCTGGCGCTCCTCACCCGGCTGCAGGCGCGGCCCGCGGTGACGGCGAGAGACACGACACACCCGGCGGCGGGCGACGACCTCGCTGCGCTGCGCGCCGCAGCGGCGGCTGCGGCAGGTCGCGACACGGTGCAGCGCCCCGACACCGCGCTCCCAACGCAGTTCGTCGGTCGCGAGCGCAACCAGGCGCAGCTCAACCCGGAGATCAGCGTGACCGGCGACGTGCGCGTCTACGGAACGGCCCCGGGCGTGCAGCGAGACAACTTTGATCCCCGCGAGTTCGAGGTCGGCTTCCAGTCGGCGCTTGACCCGTACTCGCACACCAAGATTTTCATCAGCCTCGAGGACGGCAACGTTAGCGTCGAAGAGGGCTACGGGTACTGGACGGGCCTGCCGGGACACATCCGGTTCGATATCGGGAAGTTTCGCCAGCAGTTCGGCGAGCTGAACCGTTGGCATCTGCACGCGGTGCCGGAGACCGAATACCCGCTTGCCCTCCGCACGTATCTCGGGGCGGATGGGTTGGGCGGCACTGGCATCTCGCTGTACCATGCGTTCGGTGGGTTCGGCACCCACGAGGTGACCGCCCAGGTGACCCGCAGCGAAAGTGACTCCGAATTGTTCGGGGGCGGCCGGCGGCCGAGTTACCTCGTCCACGTGCTCAACTTCTACCAGCTGAATCCCTCCACCTACATGCAACTGGGAGGGACGGGGCTGTACGGCGGCAACTCCAGTGCCGCCCTCAAGACCACCGTAGGTGGGATCGACTTCCGGCTCACGTGGCGGCCTCCGGCGCGCGCGCTGTACCGCGAGTGGACGCTGCGTGGAGAGTTGCTGGCGTTCAGACAACGGGTCGCCGGCGTCGGCCCGACGCGCGTGGGCGGGTACGTCAGCACCACCTATAAGCTGAACCAGCGCGTGATCCTCGGCACCGCCTACAACTCCGTCGAGGAGCCAGCCACGGGCCTCGTTACCCGCCAGGTGATTCCGTCGCTGACCTGGTGGGAAAGCGAATGGGTGTTCCTCCGCGCCCAGTACCGACACGAAAAGACCCCGTTCGCCGGAGCCACCAACCAGTTCGCCTTCCAAGCCGTCTGGGCGATCGGCCCCCACAAACACGAGAGCTACTGAAATGCTGCGACTCTATCCGCTGCTCCTTACGCTCTTCACCCCACCCTCTGTGACCGGGCCGGTCAAGGTGGTGACCTCCCTCACGACGTACGCTTCCATCGCCCGAGAGATCGTGGGCGACCGCGGCACCGTGGGCTCCATCGCCGTCGGCAACGAGAACCCACATTACGTCCAACCGAAGCCCAGCTTCGTGCCGACGCTCTCCGGCGCGGACCTGTTCGTCACCACGGGGCTCGATCTCGAGCTGTGGGTGCCGGCGCTGCTCGACAAGGCGGGCAATCCCAAGGTCACGGAGGGCGGGCCGGGCTATGTAGCCGCCTACGCGGGCATCCCGTTGCTCGACGTGCCGAGCAGCTTCTCGCGCACGCAAGGGGACATACACGTCTTTGGCAACCCACACATCTGGACCGACCCGCTCAACGCGATCCAGATCGCGCGGAACATCCTGACCGGCCTGAAGCGCGTCTCCCCGGAGAACGCCGACTTCTTCGCCGCGCGGGAAAAGGACTTCGAGGAGCGGATGTACCGGGCGCTGTTCGGCGACGAGCTGGTCAAGCTACTTGGCGGGCCGACGCTGGCCGACCTCGACCGCCAGGGCAAACTGTTCGATTTCCTGAACCAGCGGCAGTATCAGGGTGCCCCGCTTATCACGCGCCTCGGCGGCTGGCTCAAGCAGGGGATGCCGTTCCGCGGCAAGCTAGTCGCCTGCTACCACAAGGAGTGGGACTACTTCTCGCGCGAGTTCCAAGTGGACTGCTTCGACTATATCGAGCCCAAGCCGGGCATCCCGCCCACCCCGCGGCACGTGCAGGAGATCATCACCGCGATGCAGCAAAAACACATCCAGGTGTTGCTGTCGACCAATTACTACGACCGCGGCCAGGTGCAGGACGTCGCCCAGCGCACTGGCGCGAAAGCCGTGATCGTGCCCTCCAACACCGAGGGTGCAGAAGGGATTCACACCTATTTTGACCTGATGAACCTGTGGATCACGGAGCTGGCCCGAGCCTTCGGCGCGGGCAGCACCGCGGCCCAGTAACCCGCGCGGAGGGAACGTGAGCGGTCTCCAGCTGATGCTGCCGCCGTTCGTGGCCTGCATGGTGCTCGTCGCCATGCTGTCTTACCTGGGCCTGCACGTCATCGCGCGCGAGGTCATCTTCGTCGACCTCTCGCTCGCCCAGATGGCCGCCCTCGGCAGCCTCTCAGCGCTGCTGATCCACGTCGACCCCGATTCGCCCACGGCCTATCTCTTCGCGCTCGTGGCCACCGCGCTCGGCGCGCTCCTCTTCGCCCTCACCCGTACCTCCGGCCGCAAGGGCCGTGTCCCTCAGGAAGCCTTCATCGGCATCGTGTATGTGGTGGCCTCCGCTGCCGCCGTCCTCGTCGCCAACAAGGTGCCGGGCGGCGGCGAGGCCGTGGAGAAGACGTTGGTCGGTAGCCTGCTCTGGGTCACCTGGCCGCAGATCCTCAAACTGGCACTCGTCTACGCCGGCCTCGGCCTCTTTCAGTTCGCCCTGCGCCACCGGTTCCTGACCATCTCCTTCCATCCGGAAGAGGCCGAGCAACATGGCTGGAAGATCCGCGGGTGGGATTTCCTGTTCTACCTGTCCTTCGGCGTCGTCATCACCCTTGCTGTCCCGCTCGCCGGCGTGTTGATGGTCTTCAGCTTCCTTGTCGTCCCCGCGGTGATCGCAAACCTGTTCACTGGGGACAAGCGCCGCCTCGCCCTGATCGCCTGGAGCACCGGTGCCCTCGCCTCGCTCCTCGGCCTATGGGTATCGTATACCAAGGACCTGCCCACCGGGCCACTCATCGTGTGCATGTACGGACTGGTGCTCGTCATCGCCCTGGGTGTGCAGCGTCTCTGGTTGGGAGCCGCAGCGGAGTGAAGGGCGTCGGACGGCCGGGCCGTTGGAGAGTGGGACTGGTCTGCGTGGGCTGGTTATTCCTGTCCGCCCGACCGCCCGACCGCCTGTCCGCTCAGGCGTCGCTCAGCGCTTCCCTTGGCGCCCGCTACTCGAGCACTCTCGTCCACGACTCTATCGTCTCGCCGTTCGACATCCGGCTCGGCATCAGCCCCGCCCTCACCCTCGCCGTCGCCCTACCGCTCGAGGCGCCGTGGACGGCGGATGTGACGCTCGACGCGTCCTACGGCGCCGTCAGTCGCCACGACCAGAGCGGCACCGTGGCGCCGATCACGCATGTCACGATCCTCACCCTCGGCGTGGCGCTGCGACGCGACTTGCGACACGGCTTTTCGGCCTCGGCGGGCGCCGGCCTGCTCGCGTACCTGCCCGCCGAGCACATCGGGATCTTCCGCGACGGCGGCGGGCCGGTGGTCCCCATGGGCACGGCCGCTCTGGGCTACAGCCCCCCACTCGCAGTGCGCCGCGGCCTTGCACTCGAGGCGCGCTACGACCTGCACGGCTTCCTCACGCCAGCTTTGCGTACAGAAGGGTTCGTGAACTCGACCGTGGTGCACCGCGTGGCGCTCGCGGTACGCTACCGTCTGTGGAAAGGGAGCCCGCCGTGAGATACCTGCCGCTCGCCGTCGCGGTTGCCGTCGCGGGCGTCGCCTGCCACGAGCCCACCCTCCCGCCGAACCACACGCCGGCGTACGCCTTCGACTACTTCGGCGACGTGTTTCACTGGCCCCAGGACCGCCTCTCCGTCCGCTTCTTTGCGGACACGCGCGGGGCGATGCGCACCTACGTGCAGCGCGGCGTCAACCTGTGGGAGCAGCAGTTTCTGTACGGGGAATTCCGCGGCGTGCTCGTGCCCGACTCGACACATGCCGATGTAATCGTGGTGTGGGCCGACAGCGTGCCGCCCGACGTACCACCTGACGAGGGCGCCCCGATCAAGGCCTGCGTCGGCACGACGACCCCCGAGTTCGACGTTTCCGGTGTAGCGCTGGCCGGCCCGATCCACACGTCGCTGGCAGTGCTGATGAGCTCGGCGACTCCCGCCCAGCTCGCCGCCTGCATGCGCCGCACTGTGCTCCACGAGCTGGGCCACGCGCTGGGGCTGTTCCAGGAGGCCTCCGACAGTCTCCTGATCATGAATTTCACCCCCTGGGTGAACGCCCCGGCCGACGGCGACCGGCGCACCGTGGAGGTCCTCTACCACACTCCACCTACCATCGCGCCGCCGCCGCGCTGAGCACATGGTCCCGCAGCTTGCGCCGGGTGTTCCGGTGGCTCGGCGGATTCTTGTCGCCGGCGCAGCGGTTTCTGCCGCCTACCTGAACAGACGTCCCAGATTCGTCGTCAGGCCCACGAACGCTTGATCGGGCGTGCCGTCGAGCGTGCCCCCCACCCCGCCCGCGTCCGCCACCACCCGGTCGGTAAGGCGAACCACGACCGCCGCCAGCAGCCCCTGTCGCCGCCCGCCCGATCCCCCCGGAGTGAAATCAAAGGCTTCGAGCGTGAGGCCGAGGCGCCCCCACGGGCGCGCCGCGCTCACCGAGGTGAACCACTGCGGCGGGCCGGCACCGACTCCCTGCGGCCCGGCGTTCACATCGACATGCAGGCTCCAGGGCAACTCGGCGCTGACCACCGCCACCAGGCCTCCGAGGGCGCGCCCGGCGCCGAGTCCGCGGGCTGCGCTCCCGGTTGGGAAGGTCGCCGTGGAGACGAGGGCCACCGCCGTGCGGCGCGACACGTCGGCCCGGAACTTGAGCGCCACCCCCATGTCTCCGACACCCCCACCCCGAGCTTCGCGCACGTACAGCGGCCCGAACAGGGCTGCCTGGGCGTGCGCCGAAATCCCCACCTTGAAGTTCACGTCCCAGCTGGTCGCTTCCCGCAGTGAGCGGATGCCGCGCACCGACAGCCCTTGCTCAAGTTCCGCGAATCCGGCCGCCACGGCGTACGCGTGTGTGGCAAAGGTAGGACGTTCCGGGTTGGCGGCGTGCGGCGCCTGCGTAATGGCGTTCGCCCCCCGCGCTCCAACGCCGAGCGACAGCACGCTGCCGAGTACAAGAAGCCACAGCCGACGGCCTATGGCGCCTCCGAGTCGTGGTTCACAACCCGATGTTCACCCGCAGCTGCACGCTGCGCGGCCGGCCCACGGACGCCCCGCTGAAGAAGGCGCCCTTCAGCAAGTACTTGTGGTCGAACACATTCTCCACGTACACCTGGGGCCGCAGGACCCTGTTCCCCACCACCAGGGTGTACCCCGCGCTGGCGCCCACGACGAAGCTGGGCTTGACCTTGATCGACCGGTTGAAGGCGAAGAGTCCCGTGCCGTAGGTCGAGTCAGGCTCGTTTCCGTTGGTGAGGCCCGACCCATAGATCCCGGTGGCGCTGAGGAAGAACCCCTGGTGCGAGTACAAGGCGGTGCCGACCGCCGACACGCGCTGGTCGTGGTCGAGATCGAAATAGCCCGGCGGGCTCTGCGCGGGAAAGAAGCCGCCGGTGATCGGACCGTGCCCGAACGCGTGGTTGACGGCCACGTTGAGGTAGCCGGACAGCGCCCCCCGGGGCCGTACTTCCACCACCCCCTCGATGCCGGTGATGCGCACTTTGGCGATGTTCACGGACGTGACGATCGCCGATCCCGGCACCGTGTTGTCGTCGATGCCCGGGGTGCTCCACTTGTAGTACCCGGATAGCTTGGTCACGACCCCGCTGGGAAACCGATGCACGTACCCCACCTCGAAGAAGTGGTCCCGCTCGGGGAGCGTCGGCTCGGCAGCGACGCCGCTGTCGGCCACGCTCGTGATGGCGCGCAGGTCCTCGACGTTCGTGGGAAGGAACAGCCGGGCGTAATACACCCAGAACGTGTTCGCCGGGTCGGGGAAGAAGCTCAACTTCACGCGCGGGCTCACCTGATGCTGGTTGCCGGCGAACGGGGCGTTGTGATTGTCGAACCGGACCCCTGTGCGCAGCTCCCAGCGATCCGACGGCGAAAGGGCCGTCTGCGCGTAGACCCCGACGTCGCTGCCCTTCAAGTCGGAGTTCGACGCCGGGCCCGGGTTGCCCGCCGAGTCCGCCGTGACGAAATCCTCATGCCCGCGCGTCAGCGAGGCGAGCACCCCGGTCTTGAACTCCACCCCGTGGTGCGGCCGAGCCGCGTAGTCCAGCTTGACCCCGACCGAGTGGAAGGACCGGTCCTCGGTGACATTGTACGGGGTCGTGTCGGGAAAGAATACGAATGACGGCTGGTCGGTCGGCCCGGGCGAGTAGTGCAGGCTGCCGTCCCGATAAAAGAGGCCGGTGAACAGCTCCGCCGACGAGGCCGCTTCGGACGCGGTCTCCTCCCCGAAGCGACGCCGCCACCCGAGGTTGACGAATCCGTTCACGTCCTGCTGGTGGTCGTCGATAATCCCCTCCACCGAATCGAACGGCACGGCGAAGCGCGTGCGCGATCGGTTCACGTCGAGATTGACCACATCGCGGTCCGAGGGGATGAATTGGAGCTTCCCGAAGCCGAAAATGTCGTCGCCGTGATTGTGGAAGTTCTCCACGGTCTGGCGGGCCGTGTCGAACACGACCGGCTCGCGCCGCATGTCCGTCACCTGGCGCGCGCCCGAGAAGAACAGGCCGAACTTCCCGGCGTTGGTACTGAGGTTCACCCCCTGCCCATTCGTGTTGAACGAGCCCCCGTACCCCGCGGCATCGAGATGGAATCCCCCCGCGGGGATGCGCGTCGTCACGTTCACGATCGCCGCGTTCTTGTTGCCGTACTCGGCGTCCCACCCCCCGGTCTGGAAATCGATCTGGTTCACCACCTGGGGATCGAACAGCTCGTTGAGGCTGCCGGAAATCCCGGACGGGACGGGAATGCCGTCCACATAGTAGGTGTACTCGGCGTGCTGGCCCCGGATGTGGACTTCGCCCGTCGGGGCGCGCGCCGCTCCCACGATGGACTGCTGGAGAATCTGGGACGTCGTGTTGGTCGGAGCGCCGTGATAGTCGTTCTGCTTGAAAATCTGGTTGCCGGTACGCGTATCGACCGCGAGCGGCACGGTGCCGGTCACCTCGACGGCCGCCAGGCTGATCGGCACGGGGGCGAGCCGCAGATCCACAGGGGTAGCCTGATCTCCCGTCACCGTCACGTCGCGGTGCGCCTGCCGGAACCCGAGGTAGCGCACCTCGACGGCGTACGCGCCCGCGGGGAGGTTGTGGACGATGAACCGACCGAACGCGTCGGTCGTGGCCACCGCCACGAGCGCCGTGCCCCGGAGAATGCGAACCTCACCGCCGGGCAGCGGCTTCCCCGTGGCGCTGTCGGCAACGGTGCCGGCGATGTCCCCTTCGAGGACACGAGGGGAAACACGGATGGCGGCCGCCGGGCGCTGCGCGGCCGCAAGCCGGACGCCAGCTACGCACGCGAGCAACGGAAGCGCCCGGACAGCGCTCCGCAAGAAGTCGAGACGCATGGTGCTCTCCTGATCGCATGGCCGGCACGCACCACCCCCGTGCCGGGGACGCGTGGTGCTCGACCGTTGACGGATTAGCGGTCGCCGCGGAATCGCGGCGCCGTCACTCAGGAGAGCGTGGGAGGAGCGCGCGAGTCGGGGAGACGCTCGTGCAGCGCTGCGCGCCGCAGGCCGTGGGCGGCCGGGGCGCTCGTGCGTCGGGCCGAGCCGCGAATCGTGAAGGAGACCGGTCGTCCCACCGCGAGCGGCGCAGACAGAAAGCGATGGAACGCGCAGTCCGCCGGGTGGATCCGGACGCAGGCGTCGGTGGAGTGCGACTCGATGTGCGCCGGGCCTGCCACACCGTCCAGTCGCGCGTCGGCCCATGCCGCGGCGCCCGGCAGCGTGAGCTGCAGGATAGCGGCGAGCACGATGCATCGGGCCCAATGTACCCTTCTGGGCAAGGAAAGTGCGCCTACATGACCAGAACGGCTGTAAGTGCTGCCATGCCTTCACAATCCGACCGTCCGATCGTCCGACCGCCCGCCGGTCTCGCTTGACATCCCCTCCCCCGCCCTCTAGCATAACTCCTTCCCCAAAAAGGACTTGTGCCCTAGATGTCCACGCGGCGCCAGGAGGCCCTCGACTACCACGCGCGAGGGCGCCCGGGGAAGATCCAGGTCTCGCCGACCAAGCCGTTCAAGGACCAGCGCGACCTGTCCCTCGCCTATACGCCGGGGGTGGCGGAGCCTTGCCTGGAGATCGCGAAGCACCCTGAGGATGCCTACACCTACACGGCCAAGGGCAACTTAGTGGCGGTGGTGTCCAACGGCAC
>QHUY01000094.1 GCA_003223415.1 Gemmatimonadota bacterium | reverse complement strand
GCGAAACGATCGCCGCCCTGATATGTTGCGTCGGGGCAACAGCGGTATCGATGCTGGTCATCTAATCCATTGTGCTACATAGAGATCACCGCTGCGGCCCGGGCAGGGCATGTGGCACTAGCCTTGCTGTTGCGCTACAGCAACATTTGACCCCCAACACCGGAGCCGCGTCGAGGATCCCACGATGAAAGTCAAGGACACCCAGACCGCCGTCCCGCTGCAAACCCAGCAGCCGTCGGGGGAGGACACCAAGGGGCTGCTGCGCGAGCTCGTGGCCCACCTGCGGCAGAACCGTACGCAGTTGCGCGAGGAGTGGGCCCGTCGTATCACCCAGGCCCAACTGCTCACCGCGATGACCGAAGAAGAGATCTTCGCGGAAGCGACGTCGGTGTACGACAACTACGTCGAGGCGCTCGAGACCGGGACGTTCGAGGCCCTCCAGGCGTACGCGCGCAACCTGTCGGAGCGCATCATCCCGCGTGGCGTCGAGACGCACGAAGTGATCGGGATCGTGCTCCTACTCCGCGACGTGCTGGCGCGGTCGCTGTTCGCGAAGTACCACGAAGACTTCACCAAGCTGAACCGCATTCTCGACTCCTACGAGCCCGCCGCGAACCGGATCGCGAACACGGTGGCGGTGGGCTTCGTGCAAGAGCGCGAGCGCATCATCCGGCAGCAACAGGAGGCGATCCGGGAGCTTTCGACGCCGGTGCTCCAGGTACGCGAGCGCCTCCTCATTCTTCCCATCATCGGCGTGATCGACCCGCAGCGCGCGCGCCAGCTCACCGAGCAGCTGCTGCGCGCGATCAGGACCAACCGCGCCAAGGTCGTGGTGATCGACATCACGGGCGTTGCCGCCATGGACTCGAACGTCGCGAACCACCTGGTGCAGACGGTCGAGGCATCGCGGCTCCTCGGCGCGACGGTAATCGTGACCGGTCTGTCACCCGAGATCGCCCAGACGCTGGTCACGATCGGCGTGGACTTGAGCGAAATGGCGACCGTGGGCGATCTGCAGGGGGGCATCGAGGAAGCGGAGCGGCTGCTCGGCTACAAGGTCCTGGCGCTGGCCGAGCCGGCGGCGCCGTCGCAGCCGGCCTGAGGCGGTGGTCCGGGAGGCCTGATGGAAGTCCCGATCCTGAAGCAGGGACACTATCTCATCGCGTCGATCCAGTCGGCGCTCACCGATGCGGACCTCTCGCAGCTGCGGGAGGCTCTCATCGCGCGCGTGGGCAAGTACCGCGCGCGCGGCGTCATCGTGGACGTCACGGCGCTCGACGTGATGGACTCCTTCGCGGTGCGTACGCTCCGGGACATCGCCCACATGGCCCGGCTGCGCGGATCGGAAACCGTGATCGTCGGGATCCAGCCCGAAGTGGCGTTCGCGATGGTACAGCTGGGCCTATCGCTCAAGGGGATCGCGACGGCCCTCGACCTCGAGGAGGGCCTGGCGTTTCTGGACGCGAAGGCGCGGGAGCGCGCCTGACGTGGCCGAGGAGCTGCGGCTCGCGATCGCCTCGGATGTGGACATTGTCCATGCTCGCGAGAAGGGCCGGGAGCTAGCCGCGGCCCACGGCTTCACCCTGGGCGATCAGACGGTCATCGCCACCGCCATCTCGGAGGTCGCCCGGAATATCCTGTTGTACGCCCGGCGCGGTGAGGTCCGGATCCGCCCGGCCACCGACACCGGCCGCGACGGGCTCGTCGTCATCGCCGAAGATCACGGGCCGGGTATTCGCGACATCGCCCAGGCGCTCCAAGACGGCTTCTCCACCTCCGGCGGCCTGGGCCTTGGCCTTCCCGGCGCCAGACGCCTGATGGACGACTTCGACCTCAAGTCGGCGCCGGGGCAGGGCACGACGGTCACGATGGCCAAGTGGAAGCGCACGCATGGATAGGCCGGTGACGGACACGTCGTCGCTGCTGGAGTGGGGTGTCGCGACGCTGACACTCGCCGGCCAGCTGGAATCCGGCGATCTACACCTCGTGCGCGAGGTGGGCGGGGGGGTCCTGGTCGCCGTGGTGGATGGGCTGGGACACGGCGAGGAGGCGGCGGCCGCGGCAAGGCTGGCCGTCACTACGCTCGATCAGTTCGCCCCCGAGCCGATCGCCTCCCTGGTGCAGCGGTGTCATGAGGCCCTGCGCGGCACGCGCGGCGCGGTGATGAGCGTCGCGTATTTCGACCCCGGCCGTGACACGATGACCTGGGTGGGTCTGGGGAACGTCGAAGGCGTGGTGGTCCACCAGAACTGGGCCGAGCGCTCCTCGCGCACCAGCCTCGTCACCCGGGGTGGCATTGTCGGGGCCCAGCCCGACCTCCTGCCCGTGCGACCGTGGGTGATCCCGGTGCAGCCGGGCGACCTGCTCGTCTTCGCCACCGACGGGATCCGCGGTGGGTTCGCGGACGACATCTCCAGGCGCGATTCGCCCCAACAGGTCGCTGACCTACTGCTCGCGCGCTACGGCAAAGGGACGGACGACGCCCTGGTGCTCGCGGCGCGATACCTCGGTCGCCGGTGACTCGAGCCATGGTCGAACCGCTGCACGCTCCCCCCCCCCCCGCATCGGGGCCGACGGCGGGGTCGGAGCCGGTTCGAGTGCTGGCAGTGGGCGGGGACGCCGCCCTGCTGCAGACCATGCGCCGCTGGGCGGGTGAGGCTGACGCGGCGGTCGAGGGCGCGCCGGACCTCCCGCGCGGCGCCCGCCTATTGGCCCAGGGCCGATGGACGGTGGTGCTGGCGTTGCTGGGGGACCGTCCCGACGAGGAGTTGACCTGGTGGGCGGAGGCACTGCGCGGCGTTGAGGGCGCGCCGCGGCTGCTCGCGGTGGCCGACCGGCCGTCGATGGGGTTGGTGCTCCGCGCCGAGAAGCTCGGCGTGCTCGATCTCCTGCCGCAGCCCCTGCGGCGCGAGGACTTCCTGCAGGCGCTGCACCGGCTGCGCTCGGCGGCGGGCGAGGTGCCGGTTCCGCTCCCCGACGTCGCGCCGCATGGGGTCGCCCCGTACGCCCTGGTCGGCCAGAGCCCGGCCATGGTGGAAGTGTACAAGGTGATCGCCCGGGTGGCGGGGAGCACGGCGACCGTGCTGATCCAGGGCGAGTCGGGGACGGGCAAGGAAGTCGTCGCGCGGGCGATCCATCTCAACGGCTCTGTGGCGTCGGGCCCGTTCGTGGCCGTCAACTGCGCCGCCATCCCGGAAAACCTGTTGGAGAGCGAGCTCTTCGGGCACGAGAAGGGCTCCTTTACGGGCGCCGTCGCGCGGCGGGTCGGCCGGTTCGAGCAGGCGTCGGGTGGGACGCTCTTCCTGGACGAGATCGCCGACATGGGCCTGGCGCTCCAGGCCAAGATCCTGCGGGCGGTGCAGGAGCGAGAGATCGAGCGCGTGGGCGGGACCGCTCCGATCCCGGTGAACGTGCGGTTGATCGCCGCCACCAACCGCGATCTCCGCGAGGCCGTCGCGCAGGGGCGGTTGCGCGAGGATCTGTACTACCGCCTGGCCGTCGTGATCATTCAGCTCCCCCGGCTCACCGAGCGTGGTGACGACCTGCTGCAGCTGATCGCCTATTTCGTTAGTCTATTCGCGGAAAAGTGCGGCAAGCGGATCGAGGCGATCTCCGACCGGGCGTTCGAGACGCTGCGGAACCGCCCCTGGGTGGGAAACGTGCGCGAGCTGCGCAACGTGATCGAACGGGCGGTCATCGTCGCGACGGACGCGACGCTCCGACTCGAACACCTCCCTGAGGAGCTCAGGACCGACGAGGCCGGGCTCCCGGGCCGCTCGCCCACCGGCCTGCTCACGCTGGCGGACGCCGAGGCGCGGCACATCGCCCGCGTGCTAGCCCACACCGGCGGGCAGATCGGCGCCGCGGCCGAGATCCTCGGCATCCACCGCAACACGCTCACCCGCAAGGTGCGGGAGTACGGGCTGTGAGGGAGATCGCTCGATGAGCCCGGGGGCGAAACGCTTGCGGCCGGCCCTGCGGGTCGAACAGGCACTGGGGCTGTTGCCGGACATCGAGGTGCTGGCTCCGCTGCGCGCGCTGCTCCTGGCCGCGTCGCACCCCGACGAGCGAGCGAAGTGGTCCAGCTCGGGACCCTACCTGACGGTCGGAAAGCGGGCAGTGCTGCCGGCCGAGCTGCGGGAGGGGATGAGCCAGGTGCTGGAGCAGGTGCAGGGGCATGTAGGCGCGTTGTACACCGCGTGCGTCGAAGCGCTGGAGTGCCAGCAGCGGGAGGACGGCGCCGGCGCCATCGCGGCGCTGCGGCGCGCCGGGGGGCTCGAGGAGGAGGCCGGCCGCTTGGCTCAGGCCAAGGCCTGGTACGAGGTCGCGCTGCTGCTGGCCGAGCGCCTCCCCGACCGTCGGCCTGAGGTCGAGCTGCTGCGGGCCCTCGGCGGCGTGTGCCACGCCCTGAGCCGGTACGCGGAAGGGGCGCGCTACTGCCAGAGGGGCCTCGCCCTCGCGGAGGCGGAGTTCGATCAGGCCGGCGCCATCGCCGCATGCGAAGGGCTCGGCCTGCTCGCGCTGGCGCAGGGCGAGTTGGCGGGCGCCCAGGCGTGGTACCAGCGGGGGCTGCGGCTGGCTGAGTCGCGGGAGGACGCGGCGCGCGTCGGGCAGCTGACATATCGGCTGGGGGAGCTGCTGCGCAGCCGGGGCGACCTCACCGCAGCGGCAGAGTACCTCGCGCGAGCACACGAGCGATTCGAGGCGGCGAGCGACGCGGCCGGCTTGGCGCGGACGCTCGACGCGCAGGGTCAGATCGACGCGCGGCTGGGCCGTCGGGGTGCCGCCCTGGGTGCGTTCCGCGAAGCCCTCGCCTGGCGCCGGCGCGCCCCCCGGGAGGCGAGCCTGGAGGTCACGATCCGCCTGCACATCGCTGAGCTCGCGGTCGACTCGGAGCGCTACCTGGAGGCTGAAGAGGAGCTACGCCGGGCGGAGCAAGTGGCGATCGCGCACAACCTCGGGCGGCAGTTGATCGAGATCTACACGCTGATGGGTGCGCTCCGGGGACGGCAGGGCGAGGAAACGGGGTTCGTCTTCTTCGAGCAGGCGATCGAGCTGTGTCGGATTTACGGCGCCTCCCCCACCACCGAGGCGCACGTGTACCACGAGTACGGCGTGTTCCGCGGCCGGCTCGGCTTCAAGGAAGAGGCCCGCGCCTACCTCGAAAAAGCCAGCGGGATCTTCGAGTCTCTAGGCCAGGTCGCCGAGCTCGAGCGAGTGCAGGCCGAGCTGCAGCGCATGTCGGCTTAACGGCCCCCCGCCCCCCCCCTCCCCCGGCCGCCGGCGCGGTCATGCGTCACCTTCACGTTGCCGAAACGCGGGGTGTCTACACGGCCACCCTCCGCAACACCACGCCCCCGGTCCCCCGGTCGGGCGAGGTGTTGGTCCGCGTTGCCGCATCGGGGCTGAACCGCGCTGATCTCTCGCAGATCGCCGGGCGCTATCCGCCGCCGCCCGGCGAATCGGAGATTCTCGGCATGGAAGTCTCGGGCGTCGTCGAGTCCACCGGCGCGCGGGTGTGCGCCCTGCTGGCGGGCGGCGGTCACGCCGAGCAGGTGGCGGTGCCGGCCGGCCATTTCCTTCTGGTGCCGGCGGGCATGGACCTGGTCAGTGCCGCCGGCATCCCCGAAGCGTTCCTGACCGCATTCGTGAATCTCGTCGTCGAAGCCGGCCTGAAGGCTGGGGACACGGTGCTGATCCACGCCGGCGCGTCGGGGGTGGGGCTCGCCGCCATTCAAGTGGCGAAGCATCTGGGCGCGCGAGTAGCGGCCACCACGCGGACCGCGGCGAAGCTCGCCGCCCTCACCGGGGCGGGCGCGGACCTCGCCGTACTTTCGGAGGGGAAGCGCCTCGCGGCGGAGCTGGAGCAGGCCTGGGGGCCGGGCGCGGTGGACATCGTCCTCGATCCCGTCGGGAGCGCCACGCTCGGGCCGAATCTGCAGGGCCTGGCGGTCGGCGGTCGGGTGATCGTCATCTCCACGCTGTCGGGATCCAAGGCGGAGCTGGACCTGGAGCTTCTGATGAAGAGGCGGGCGCGGCTGATCGGCTCGACCTTGCGCTCGCGGAGCCGGGAGGAGAAGGCGCGGCTCGTGACTCGATTCCGCGAGGAGCTGCTGCCGGCCTTCGCGTCCGGAGCGTTGCGGGTGATCGTGGACGCGGTGTTTCCTCCCGAGCGCGCGGCCGAGGCGTTCCAGCGGATGCGGGAGAACCGCAACGTCGGCAAGCTGCTGCTGGACTGGGGGTCACCCCTCGGGCCTGCGTGACGTGGCGTTACATTCTCTCCTCATGACCTGCCGCGGCACCCTCACCCTCTGCGTCGCGCTCGCCGCCGCCGCCCCCGGCTGTCGTCCTGGCGACCGCGCCGCTGCGCGCGCTCCCGGCGACTCCCGCCGTGGCGTCGCCGATACGGTCCTATCCTCCCCGCCCTCGCCCGCGCCCCTCCCGGGGATGCCGCCGGTCCGCGACCCAACCAACATCTACGCCGACGCCGGTGCGGGGATGCTCGACTCCGTCGCCCGGCGGGCCCGCCCACTCGTGTATGTCCCCGACTCCAAGGCGGACAGCGTCACAGTCATCGATCCGGGGACTTATCGGGTGCTGCGCACCTTCGCGGTCGGCAGGCTACCCCAGCACGTGGTGCCGTCCTGGGACTTGCGCACGCTGTGGGTTGCCAACAACCGCGGCAACAGCCTGACGCCGATTGATCCGGTGACCGGGATGGAGGGCGTGCCGGTCCCCGTCACTGATCCGTATAACCTCTACTTCACCCCCGACGGGCGGTACGCGATCGTGGTCGCGGAGCGGCTGCAGCGGCTCGATTTCCGCGATGCGCGCACCATGGCGCTGGTCGAGTCCGCCCCCGTCCACTGCCGCGGGGTGGACCATGTGGAGTTCACGGCGGACGGCCGTTGGGCGCTCGCCACCTGCGAGTTCACCGGCCAGCTGGCGAAGCTCGACGTGGCTACGCGGAAGGTCGTCAGCTATCTGACCCTCGATCCTGGCGGGCTCGACAGCGCCGCCATGCCGCAGGACATCCGCGCCGCGCCCGACGGGAAGGTCTTCTATGTGGCCGACATGAAGGCCAACGGCGTGTATCTGGTGGACCCCATCGCCTTCCGGCGCGTGGGCTTCCTCGCGACGGGCAAGGGCGCGCACGGCATTTATCCGAGCCGCGACGGTCGCCGGCTGTTCGTCGCCAACCGGGGTTGGAACACGATCGGCGGCGGACGACGCGGGCCAGGCAGCGTGACCGTGATCGATGCCGCGACC
>QHUY01000093.1 GCA_003223415.1 Gemmatimonadota bacterium | reverse complement strand
GGTGTCGTCCAACCTCGCCACCGATGTCCTGGTGGAGCGGGTGGATGCGAAGCGCGCCAACGCGACGGCGCACGCGCTGGGCGCCGACTCGATCGTGGTGCTGCGCGGGGTCGAGGACGGCAAGGCGTACCGCGCCGGGCTCAACAACACCACCACGGCGCACGATCTGGGGGTGTTGCTCACGGCCATCGCCCAGCACCGGGCCGCGAGCCCCGCGTCGTGCGACTCGATGCTCGCCATCCTGGGGCGCCAGCATTTCACGGAGGGGATTCCCGCGGGCCTGCCCGCCGGCGCCCGCGTCTATCACAAGACCGGGTGGATCGAGGGAGTGGTGTATCACGACGCGGCGATCGTGGAGCCGCCGGACGGGAAGCGCTACGTGTTGGTGGTGACGACGGGCGCGATCAAGCCCGACTCGGCCGCCTATCGGCTCGTCGCGGACCTGTCGCGGCTGGTGTACGACGCGGGGCGGCAGTAGTCGCGCTGCTCGCCTACCGGTATTTCCACGCCGCCATGCTCTCTCCCGCCGGCGCATGCAGCGTAATGAATTCCGCCATCTCCCGAATCATCCGCGCGGTCGTCGCGTGCTGCCACCCGTGTCCCTTTTCGGGCCGCCCATAGCGGAAGGTGGCGCGTGCGCGGGGGTTGCTCACCGTATCGAGGAACGCCTGCAGGTCGTACACCGCAAGATTCAGGTAGAAGTTATCCATATCCCCCACGTCGACGTGGATCTTGTCCATGATTTGGGGGCCGACTCTCGCCCAGTTGGTGGCGAGGTAGGCGCGTAGATCGTAGCCGTGGTCGCGCATGTACGCCGCCACGGTGTGGTCGATGTGCCCAGTGGCCTTGTCCCACAGCGGCTTGGGGTAACCGTCGTCGCCGACGGGCCCGTACACCGCTTCCCAGGCCTCGAGCTGGTCGGTCGAGCGGCCGTGCCCACCGAGCACGTCTTCCCACCGGCTGTATTCTCGGATGCTGATCAGCGGCTGGCCGTCCGGCGCCCGCATGAGGGAGCGCTCGGGGTGGTGCCAGTCGGTCTGCGGGCTCAGGAACCCGCGGCCCCGGGTCGTGAAGAGGAACGCGTTCGTGTCCGCGTAGGCGTCAACCATGCCGTAATGTCGGAAGTCCACAGGGTCGGGATACAGCGTCCACGTACCACCGAAAACGTCGGGGTGGTGGACCTGCAGCGCGATCGACTCCCACCCGCCGGTCGAGCCACCGGTAAGCACGCGCGCCCAGGGCGCGCCGATCATTCGGAAGTGCGCCTCGAGATACGGGATCAGCTCGGTCAGGATCGCGTCACCATAGGGGCCGTTGTTGGCGGAGTTCACCGCGTACGAATCGTCGAAGTACGGTGTGGGGTGCTGGAATGTGATGGCGATCAGCCGGGGAAAATCGGGCCCCGTCCAGGCGTGATAGAACTCCGGTCTCGTCTCGTGGTTGTACTGCGCGAGGAGGGCCTTGAGGAAGGGGGGTGCGGGCGTCGTGTCGTCGGAGAAGCCCAAGGGCGCCTCCAGCCCGAAATGGCCCTGCTCGTAGATCACGGGGTAGCGTGCCGCGGTATGGTCGTCGTAGCCCTTGGGCAACAACACGGTCGCGCCCAAATAGATCGGCCGACCCCAGAACGCGGTCAGCAGCCTGCTCTGGATCTTGATGTGCTTCACCCACCGCGTGTCCGGCGGGAGCTCGACCGGCGGGACGACCTGCGCCAGACTCAGCGCAATCGTGCCGCCGGCACGCGGATCGACGTGGACTAGCTGGGACGTGCTGTACAGGTTGCCGGGCGACTCGGCGAACTGCTGGCCCTCCCATTGGTCCATGTGCGCCCAGATGATGTGGCCGTCGGCGCGGTGGAACTCGGTATAGACGTTGAGCACTCCCTGCACATGGTAATCGCCCGCCGGAATGTCGCGGACGCTGCTGAGGGGGTAGCCCGGTACGGTGCCGTCGATGATCGCGGCCTGGCCCGGCGCCAGCTGATTGACGTCGAGGCCGAAGATCGGCACGCCGCGGCCGAACGGGTGTGTCTGGAACCGCGGCTCGGGTACGGAATCGCGGCTCAGGATCACGAACACGCGGCCGGTGATCGGCTCGGCATGAGCGGCGGCGGGAAAGGAAAGCGAGAACTGGAGTTGGGCTGGTGCGGCGACGGCGATGGCGCTCAGGACGAGCGCGAGGCTCAGGCTACGACACACGTCGCGTCTTCCGCCGCATGAAGTCCATGAGAATGAACTGCCCCAACGTCATCGTATTGGTGAAGTACGCCTTCCCTTTGCAGATCGCCGACACCTTTTTGACGAACTCCACCAGGCTCCGGTCGCGCGCCAGCATGAAGGTGTTGATCAGGATCCCGGTGCGGCGACACAGCGCCACCTCGCGGTAGGTAGCCTGCAGGATCTGCGGGTCGAGCCCCATCGAGTTGACGTAGATCCGGCCGTCGGGGAGCGTCAGCGCCGAGGGCTTGCCGTCGGTGATCATGATGATCTGCCGCATGTCCTTGCGCTGCCCCAGCAGGATGCGGCGCGCCAGCTTGAGCCCCTCGGCCGTGTTCGTGTGATACGGCCCGACCTGCGCGTGCGCCAGCTGCGCGAGCGGGATCTCCTCGGCGGTATCGTGGAACAGCACCACACGCAACGTGTCGCCCGGGAATTGGGTGCGGATCAGGTGCGTCAGCGCCAGCGCGACCTTCTTCGCGGGCGTGAAGCGGTCCTCGCCGTACAGGATCATCGAATGCGAGCAGTCGAGCATCAGCACCGTCGCCGAGGACGACCGGTACTCGGCCTGATGCACCATGAGGTCGTCGTACTCGAGGTTGATCGGGACCCCCAGGCCTTCGCGCTCGAGCGCGTGGCTGAGCGTCGCGTTGACGTCGAGGTTCAGGGTGTCGCCAAACTCGTAGGGCTTGCTCACCGCCTCGGCCTCGATGCCGGTGGCGAGGTGCTCGGTCTCGTGCGCGCCGAAGCTCGACTTACCGATGCTCCCCAACAAGTGCTTCAGCGTCTTGTAGCCCAGGAAGTCGATGCCCTTCTCGGTGAGGTTGAACTGCACCTGCTGGGCCGCCTCGCGCGCCATGCCGTTCGGCCCGAACAGCGGCTGCTGGCCGCCCGGCAACTTGGGCGGCTCGGTGACGTTGAGGTATCCCTCCTCGATCAGCTTCTGGACGATCCTGTCGAGCAGCTCGGCCAGCTGGCGCTCGAGCTCGGCGTCGTGCTGCGCGTCGCCGGTGGACTCCCCGCGCAGCACCTTGAGCATCTCGGGGGTGAGCTGGCCGGAGTCCATCAGGGCCTGGAGAATCGCCTGGCGCAGCGCGTCGAGCGAGCGGTCGCCCTCGTCCTCGCCGAACTCGCCCCAGAAGGGATGGGAATACGGCCCGCCCGCGAACCCCGACTGCAACAGGAAGTCGGCGAGCTGGTCGAGCAGCGCCTGGAGGTTGACCGTGTCGGCGAGCTCGGGTAGGAACTTCGAGTAGGTCGTGTAGCGCATCGCTGCCCGCAATCTCGCTTCTGGCCTCGGCCGGCGCAACGCATCGCAGCGGCGACCGGCGTCCGCACGGCGCGCGCCTCAGGTCAGCGAGCCACCTCGGGCGGCCGCTCGAACTCCAGGGCCACGACCGAGCACACCGCGTCAGGGGCGTCAGGTGGCAGGGTCACGACCGCGCCGGCGTCCGTGGTCGCGCACGCCAGCGGGCGGCGATCCGGATCCGCGAGCAGGGTGGCGGCTCGAACCGGCGTCCGCAGCCCCGGCACCCGCAGCTCGACGCCAGTGGCTCCACACGCGGCCGTCGGCCAGTCGGTGACGAAGAGGAAGAGGCGGTTGCCCTGCGCGGTCGCCCTGAAGGGAGCGCTCGCGAACGGCGAAGCGGTCGTGCCGTAGATCGCCGAGCCGTTGACCGCCATCCAGCGGCCGATGGCCTGGAGCCGCTCGACGCTCTCCTCCGGGAACGTCCCGTCCGCCCGCGGCCCGACGTTGAGAAGCAGGTTCCCGCCCTTCGAGGCCGTCTCCACGAGCAGGCCGATCAGCCGGGCGGCCGGCTTGAAATCGTGGTCGTGACTGTTGTACCCCCAGTTGCGGTTCATGGTGATGCACGACTCCCAGTCCACGCCCGGCCAGCCGGTGGCGGGGACCTCCTGCTCCGGGGTGCGGAAATCGCCGAGGTGATCGGTGATGGGGGCCGGAGACCAGCCCTCCACGCGGTTATTCACGATCACGCTCGGCTGGAGGGTCCGGCATCTCTCGTACAGCGTCTTTCCCATCTCGTGCGTCCAGGTCTCCTCCCAGTTGCCGTCGAACCACATCACGCCGACGTCGCCGTAGTTCGTGAGCAGCTCGGTGACCTGCCCGTGGAGATAGCGCACGAACCGGGCGTAGCGGGCCCCGTCCACCGGGCGGGTCTCCGCTTCCCAGTCGCGGCGCGGGAGGTAGTCGGGATGGTGCCAGTCCATGATCGAGTGGTACCAGCACATCCGCAGGCCCTGGCGGCGACAGGCATCGGCCATCTCGCGCATGATGTCACGCCGGAACGGCGTCGCGCGCACGCAGAACCCCGTGAGCTTCGAGTCGAACAGGGCGAACCCGTCATGGTGCTTGGTCGTGATCGTGACGTATCGCATCCCGGCGTCCTTGGCGAGCGATACCCAGCGGTCCGCATCGAATCGGGTCGGGTTGAAGCGGCCGAGGAGCCGCTCGTACTCGGCGAGCGGGATGTGGGCGCTGTTGCGGATCCACTCGGCGTAGTCGGTGCGGGCGCCCCATTCGCCGGCGAGAGTCGAGTACAGCCCCCAATGGAGGAACAGCCCGAAGCGCGCCTCGCGCCACCACGCCAGGCGGTCATCGGTCGAGGCGGGGCCGGCCGCGGCCCACCGCGCCGCCCGGCGCCACGGGTGGGCGCCGAGCGCCAGCGCGCCAAGGCCGGCGGTCCCGCCCTGGAGGAACGTGCGACGATCGAAGCGATAGGGCACCGTCCCTCAAGATGCAGGGCCACGGCCGCCGCCGCGAGCCTACCCGAACCGCCGGGGCGCGGCGAGCTTTCCCGCAATGACCGAGGCCGTGCAGAGCCGCCCGCTCGGCGCCTTCGTCCACCGCAACTTTCGGCTGTTCTTCGTCGGCCAGGGCATCTCCCTCATCGGGACCTGGATGCAGAACATCGGCGAGGGATGGCTCGTCCTCACCCTCTCCAACTCGCCCTTCTACGTCGGCCTCGTCTCGGCCCTGAGCTCGCTCGGCGTGCTCCTCTTCACGCTGTACGCGGGCGTCATCGCCGACCGCACCGACAAGCGCCGCACCATCATCCTCATGCAGGTGCTGTTCATGTTGGAAGCGTTCACCGTGGCGACCCTCGTGTGGACCAGGGTCGTCACGGTGTGGCAGGTGATGCTCCTCGCCACGCTGCTCGGCGTGGCCAGCGCCTTCGACATCCCCACCCGGCAGTCGTTCCTCGTCGAAATGGTGGGGAAGGAAGACCTCATGAACGCCATCGCGCTGAATTCCTCCCTATTCAACGGCGCGCGCGTCATCGGGCCGGCGATCGCGGGCGCGCTGATCGGCGTCGTGGGGATCGGCTGGTGCTACTTCCTGAACGGCTTGAGCTACATCGCCGTGATCTGGAGCCTGCTGGCGATGCGCCTGCCGCCCTTCGTGCCGCGCCCCGGCCAGAGCTCGGCCTGGGCCGGCTTCCGGGAGATCCTCGGCTTCCTCGCCGGCGACCGGCGCCTCCGCACCCTGGTGGTGCTGACCGCGACGCTGAGCGTGTTCGGGTTTCCCTACATCACCATGATGCCGGTATTCGCGCGCAACGTCCTGCACCGCGGCGCCGCGGGGTACGGGGCCCTCACGTCTTCCGTCGGCGTGGGCGCGATGCTCGGCGCGCTGGGCGTGGCCGTGGGCGCGCGCCGCATTCGCTTTCGGGGCCGCCTCATGCTCGTCGGGGGCACCGCCTTCGGCGTGCTGCTGGTCTTGTTCGCGGCGTCCCGCCACTTCGTGCTGTCGCTGGGCCTGCTGGCGCTCACTGGGTGCGCCATGATCGTCAATAACTCGCTCACCAACACCCTGCTCCAGACCACGGTCCCCGACCATCTGCGGGGCCGCATCATGGGGTTCTACTCGTTCGTGTTCGTGGGCATGGCGCCGTTCGGTGCCTTTCTCATCGGCTTGGTGGCCGAGCGCTGGGGAGCGCCGGTGGCGGTGAGCGGTGGCGGCATCATCGTGACGTTGGCGGTGGCGACGGCGGCGTGGCGGGTGCCGGAGCTGCGAAAAGCCTAATGCGGAATGCGGAATGCGGAGTGCGGAATTGATCGGTCATGCGGCGGGGCCTGGCTGCGAGGCACGATGCGCGCATTGATACTCCGCATTCCGCACTCCGCATTCCGCATTATTTCCAGCCCCGTCGCTTCGCTTCCGCGACGATCAGCCCCGCCGCCCCTTCGAACCCCAGCCGCTCCGCGTTCAGCACCAGGTCGTAGATGGTGGGGTCCTGACGGTGGCGGCCGTAGTACGTCTTGACGTACTGGTCGCGCTGGCGGTCGGTGTCGTCCACCACCTTCTCGGCGCTCCCCGGCTCCACGCCCAGCCGGTCCACGGCTAGCTTCATGCGCCACGGTTTGGACGCGACCACGTAGACGTGCAGCGCGTCGGGCCGCTGGGCGAGCAGTGCTTGCGCCCCGCGCCCGACCAGGACCGCCCGGCCTTCACCGGCCGCCTCCCGGATGATGCGCTCGGTGAGCTGCACGATGGTCGCCTCGTCCTCCTCTACCCGTGGCACCGCGGCCGTGGTGATGAACAGCTCCGGCGATGCGACGGCGAGGGTGCGGGCCAGGCGCTCGAGCAGTCCCGGCGCGCGCTCCTCGCGCTGGGCGACCTCGTCAGTGGGGAGGCCGGCGCGCCGCGCCACTTCGTCCACGAACTGGTTGTCGATGAGGTGCCACCCCAGCGTGCCGGCGACCAGCTGCGCAATGTCGGAGCCGCCCGAGCCGTACTGGCGGGTGATCGTGATGACGGGTGGCGCCATCAGGGGGGGGGGCGGCGCTGGCTGTGCAGGTTGCGACGCATATCGCCCAGGTTGAGGACCGGTAGGCCGCCCTCGGTCGGCACGATGATGATGAGATTGTCGGAGCCCTTCATCTCCCGGAGCACCTCCAGGTACTGCTTGGTGAGCGCCTCCGGCGTGAGGGTCTGGTTCAACAGCCGCACCTGCTCAGCCTGGAGCCGCGCCACCTCGACCCGGTGCCGCTCGGTCTCGACCTGCTGCTCCTGCGCGATCTTGTTGTTGATCGCCTGGACCACCTGCGCGGGGGGCTGCAGGTCGCGCAGGAAGAAGGCGGTGACGGTAGCGATGCGAAACTTCCCGACGCCCCCGCGCGGTTGGGTGACGAGGGCGGAGTCGGTGAGCGCTTCCATGGTCCGCG
>QHUY01000056.1 GCA_003223415.1 Gemmatimonadota bacterium | reverse complement strand
CAGGATCTCGCCGCCCGGGGGCGTGGGAGTGGCTTTGGTGATGCCTGCCACCTTGAGTGCCGCGTTGTTGGCCAGCGCCTCGTGGCCGTCCAGCCGGCTGACGAAGACTGGGTTGTTCGGCGTGACCGAGTCGACCCACTCGTGGCGCGGCAGCATCTGGCCGGGCCACAGTGTGTGATCCCAGTCCCCGCCCAGGATCCACTCGCCTGGCTTCAGCGACTTGGCGTACTCCTTGAGCCGGCGGACGAATTCCTGCGGCGTGGCGGCATTCCGCAGGTCGACCGAAGCGAGCTGGAACCCGCCGCTGATGAAATGGGTGTGCCCGTCAGCGAAGCCGGGCATCACGAGTCCTCCCCGGGCGTCGACCACGTGGGTGCGGGACCCGATTAGGGGCGCTACGGCCGCGCTGTCGCCCACCTGGAGGATCTTGCCGCCCCGGACGGCGACGGCGCCGGGCTGGGGATTGCCGGAGGAAAGCCCGGTCCAGACGAGGCCGCCGGTGACCACGAGATCGGCCTTGGATCTGCAGGCGGCGAGCGACAACACGAGCACGGCCAGCACGGACGCACGGTTGGTCATGACGGGGTCTCGGTCAGCGGAGTTTGGCGATGCGGTGGATAGTCTCCAGCGCGCTCATCGGATCGGCGCCGCTCTGTCCTGACGTCCCCGGCAGGGCGGTCAAGGCGTCGCGAACGTCGAGCAGCACCTCGAGCAGGAGCTGCTCGCGCTGGTAGGCTGCGTCGAGATCGGCCATCCGGACCTGGTCGTCGGCGGCGCGAGCGCGGTCGTAGGCCTCGCGGTAGATCGATTCGAGATTGTCGAGGATCTTCTGGCGGGGGCGCGGCATGACAGAAGAAGATACAAGGGCGACGGAAGGACGGAATGACGGAAAGGGGATGCCGCGTGGGCGACCGACCGTTTAGCTTGGGCTCCATGACCCTCGCGGGCAAGAAGGTCCTGTTCTTTGCCGGACCGCTGTACGAAGACCTCGAGCTCTGGTATCCGAAGATCCGGCTCGAGGAGGAGGGCGCCGAGACCACGGTCGCGGGGCTGGGCGAGAAGATCTACCAGGGCAAGCGCGGCTATCCGGTCACGGTGGACACCAACGTCGACCAGGTCCACGCCGAGGAGTTCGACGGGCTCGTGATTCCGGGCGGTTTCGCCCCTGACCAGCTGCGCCGCTCCGAAAAGGTCCTGCAGATCACCCGCGAGCTGTACCAGACCGGGAAGCCGCTCGCGTTCATCTGTCACGCCGGCTGGGTACCGATCTCGGCCAGGATCCTCACGGGCAAGCGCGCGACCAGCGTGCGCGCCATCAAGGACGACATGGAGAACGCGGGCGCGCTCTGGGAGGACAGCCCCGTGGTAGTGGATGGGAACCTGATCTCGTCGCGCACCCCCGCGGACCTGCCGCAGTTCTGCCGGGCGCTGATCGCCGCCTTACGACAGGGGCCCAGAGACTGAAAAACAGGATGCGACGGAAGGACGGAATGACGGAAGGGGGCGCTGATCACCCGCCTCCTGCGCGAGGTGACTTCACCGCTCGGCTGGCGATCGCCGAGTAGAGACCCCAGGTGAGCTTGCCGACGCGCACCCGCAGCGCTTCCAGCCGTTGGAACTCGGCTGGATCCAACACCCCGACATCCCGAGCGAACACCAACGCATAGGATACTTCAGCGAAAGAGCCAATCGCGATATCCAGAAATCGACGAAACTCTGTGCTTCCCCGCTTCGCAGAACCTTCCGCGATATTGGCTGGGATTGAAAACGCTGCCCGTCGTATCTGGGAACTGAGTCCGTATTGCTCGTCTCTGGGAAAGGCTTTGGTAACACGGTACACGGCGACCGCGAATTCGTGCGCCGAACTCCAAGCCGTTAGCCGCTCGTATGGCATCATAACACGACCATAAGGCCCGCGGCACCCGGAGTGTCATCCAAATCGCGCGATCCCCCACCAATGCGTCGCCCTCACCGTCGTCTCTGTTATCGGGCGCAGGACTAGCCCGCTGGGCACCTTGGGCACGAAATAGGTCGACTTCGGCGGCATCACGTCTCCCGCATCCGCCACCGCGAACACCTGCTCCACTTTCGTGGGATTGAGCAGCACGGCGCTCGTCGCGTTCCCCCGCCGCACCGCCGCGAACGCCTGCCGCGCGTCCGGCGTGTAGGTGAGCGTGGGGGTGGAGGTCCCGGCGCTCAGGATCTCCTGGACGACCAGCGCCTCGACGATCTCCACGTCGAGGGTGCGCACCGCCGAGGTCTTCCCGAGCTGGGGGACCTCCGCGAGGGGCGCCTCCGGCTTCAGAACGAGCGTGAGATCGTCGCCCCCGGGCAACGCCACGATGCAGGCCGTTCGCCGCGCGCCCAGCTCGGCGAGTCGCTCGATCCGGTCGGCGCAAGGGGCGACGCGCCCCACGTCGAACCAGCGGCGCCACCGGGTGACGAGCTGCGCGATGTCCCTCCCCGGCGCGAATATCACCCGGTGCGTAGGCAGCACCGTGAGACCCGGGTCGGCCGCGGACACGATGAACGCCAGCACCCGGTCGGCCCCAGGGTTCTCCCGGGCGTGCGCGACGGCGGTCTCGTAGCGGTGGTGGCCGTCGGCGATGTAGAGAGGATGCCGCGAGCAGTGCGCTGCGAGTCGTGCCGCGGGCTCACCGGTCACGACCCAGAGCCTCATGCGCACGTCATCCAGCTCCGCCCACGCCGCGGGCGGCGTCGTCGTCACCGGCCGCAGGCCGCCCAGAAGGGCGCCGTCCGGGTCGGGGGCCAGGAGGAAGATGGACTCGAGGCTGGTGCGCGTGGCCCGCAGCAGGGCCAGGCGATCCGCCTTGGGGCCCGCATGGGTCTTCTCGTGCGGCCGGATGCGTCGCGTCTCGTAGGACTCGGCAGCGACGGCGGCGAACATTCCCGTGCGCGTCCGCCACTCGCCGCCGTCTCCCGGCACCTGGTACTCCTGGGCGACCACATACACCGCGGGGGCCGCGTCGGCGGCGAGCCTCCCCTCCCGTCGCCAGGTCGCGAGCAGCTCTGCGGCGCGGGTGTAGCGGTCCTCGCCAGCGGGCGCTTCCGGAAGAATGAGATGGACGATATTGTGGGAGTCCGAGGCGGCCAGCCGCGCGCGCTCGGGCGGTGCGATCACGTCGTAGGGCGGCGCGATCAGCCGGGACAGCGACTGCGCGGCGGCGAACCGCTCGCCGCGGAACGGCACCACCAGCTGTGGATGCGTGGTCGCCACGTCAGCGATCTTCCCCCCCCCCCAAGGCTACTTCACTCAGTCAGCGCTTGCGACGCCGCTCGCTGGACCAGGACGGAACGCTGACCTCTTCATAGAGCCGCTCGTAGCTCCCCAGCCGATCAGGGTCGATCGCCCCCTCGGCCGCCGCCCGGCGGACCGCGCAGTCGGGCTCGGCCAGGTGGCGGCAGTTGTCGAAGCGGCAGCGGTCCAGATAGCGCCGGAACTCCGGGAAGCAGGCTCCCAGGCGGTCGGCGTCGATCCCCCAGGTGCCCACCTCCCGCATCCCGGGCGTGTCCACCACGAATCCCGCGCCGGCGAGGGGCACCAGCTCGGCCGCCGTCGTCGTGTGCTTGCCGGTACGCCAGTACGCACTGATCTCGCCGGTGCGCAGACCGAGCGCCGGCTCGAGCGCGTTCAGCAGGCTCGACTTCCCCACCCCGGATGCCCCCGTGAACACCGATGTCCGTCCCCGCAGCAGATCGCGAAGCGCAGGGAGTCCTTCGGGCAGCTTGGCGGATGTGGCGAGCACCTGATAGCCTGCGGGCCCGTAGCGACGTGCCAGCGCTTCCTGTCCGGCACGGGCGAGCTCGATCTTGTTCACGACCACGACGGCGGGCAGGCCGTTCGCCGCGGCGACCACGAGGAACCGGTCGAGCAGGCGCGCGTTCGGCTCGGGATCCCGCGTCGAGGCGACCACCACCACCTGGTCGATGTTGGCGGCGACCGGTTGGCTGCGCCGCCCGCCGCCCGCCGCCCGGCGGGCAAGCACCGAGCGACGCGGGCGGATGCCCGCGATCGTCGCGCTGCTGCTCCCCCCCCCTTCCAGCTCCACAATATCCCCCGCCACCACGCGGTCGTCGTCCTTGAATTTCAGTTTGCCGCGGAGCGATGCCGTGACCTCCCCGGCCTCCGTGTACACCCGGTAGGTACCGCCCCGGCGGCCCAGCACGACGCCCGTGGTCATCCCGCCACCGCCACGCAGCGATCCAAGTATGCCTTCACCTCGGCCAAGGTCAGGGCGAGCACGGGCGCCACCGCCTCGTCCGGAGTGCGGCCGAAGGCCAGGTAGTCCGTCTCGAGATGTCCTGAGGGCCGGTCCGCCCCGACGGACCACCGCAGGAACAGCAGGGCCGCGCCGTAGCGGCCATGGGCGTCGGGCGTGTCGTCGACGAAGGTGGCCACGGTGTAGGCCAAGCCGTCCGGGCCACCGAACGCGGGAGCGCGCTGATGGACCCGCTCGTAGCCGCCGAGGGTGTCGTCGTCGCTCACCGCCGCCGTAGGGACTCCTTCACGACATGACCAACGAATGCCGGGATCAGGGATAGAACTTGCCGTGGCGGCGCGCCTGGTCCTGCAGCACTTCGCAGGGAGAGAAGCGTTCGCCACAGCGGTCGGCGAGGCGCTCCAGGTCCGCCACGACGCGCGCGGCGCCCAAGTCGTCGACGTGGCGCAGCGGCCCGCCGCGGAACGGCGGGAACCCAAAGCCGAAGAGAGCGCCGATGTCCCCGTCGCGCGGGGAGCGCACCACCCCCTCACCCACCGCGCGGGCAGCCTCGTTCAGCATCGTCAGCACCACTCGTTGCAGGATCTCGGCCGGACGGACGCCGCCGTTGGGGTGCACGCCCACCAAGGCGTAGGCTGCGGGGTCGACGCCCCGCTTCTTGCCATTGGCGTACTTGTAGAAGCCCTTCCCCGCTTTGCGTCCCAGACGCCCATCCTTGACGAGCAGGGCGAACACGGGCGCGGGCACGAGCCGGTCGCCGAACGCCGCGTGCAGCACTCCGGAGGCTTTCTGAGCTACATCGAGCCCCACTTCGTCGAGCAGGGTGATGGGCCCTACCGGGAACCCCCACTGCACCATCAGGCGGTCGATCTCCTCGATCGCGACGCCCTCAAGCAGGATGTGCCCCGCTTCATTCATATAGGGCGCGAGGATGCGGTTGATCCAGAAGCCCGGGGTGTCCTTCACCACGATGGCGGTTTTGCCCATCCGCCGGCCGAACGCGACCGCCGTGCTCACCGTGCCGGGGGTGGTGCGCGCCCCGGGGATGACCTCGAGCAGCGGCATCCGAGCGACCGGCGAGAAGAAGTGCATGCCGATCACCCGCTCGGGCCGCTGCGCCGCCTCGGCGATGCGCGTGATGGGGATGGTCGAGGTGTTCGACGCGAAGACCGCGTGCTCGGGCGTCGCCGCCTCCACCTCACGGAGCACCTGCTGCTTGACCTGGAGGTCCTCGAACACCGCCTCGATCACGAGGTCGGCGCGACCGAACCCGGCGTAGCTATCGCTCCCCGACACGAGGGCGATGAGGCGGGTGTGCTCGTACTTCGTGATGCGGCGCCGCTTGAGCCGGTCGTCGAGGATCTCGCGCGCCGCGATGAGTCCCTTGGCGACGCGCGGCAGGTCCGAGTCTTTCATCCGCACGTCCACACCGGCCTGCGCCACCGCCGTGCCCGCGATCCCCGCCCCCATGAAGCCGGCGCCCACGATGCAGAGCCGCTTCACTTCGTCCGCCACGCCGTAGTCTTTCTTCAGCTGCGTGGTGGCGAAGAAGATCTGGACCAGCTTGCGCGAGACGTCCGTGACCGCCAATCGACCGAACAGTTGCGCCTCTCGCTTCAGTCCTTCGGCAATGCCGTGCCGCAGGCCGTACTCGACGGCTTCGAGCGCCGCAAGCGGCGCCGGGTAGTTGCCCCCGGTCTGCTTCAGCACCTGCTGACGCGCCATCCGGAACACCAGCATCCGGCCGAGCGGGTTGCCGTCGAGCACCCAGCCGACGAAGCCGCCGGGGCGCTTCCGGCGGGGCCGCCAGCCGCCCGCGAGCTTCTTCGCCGCCGCCAAGGTGATGTCGCGGAGGATGGCGGGCGGCACGAGCTCGTCCACGATCCCGAGCTGGAACGCTTTCCGGGCGCGCTCGACCTTCCCGGCGAGGATGATGTCGAGCGCGGCACGGGCGCCGATCAGCCGCGGCAGCCGCTGGCCGCCGCCGGCGCCCGGCAGGAGGCCAAGTTGCACCTCGGGCAGACCGAGCTGGGTCTTGGGGTGGTCGGTCGCGACGCGGTAGGCGCAGGCGAGCGCGAATTCGAGCCCGCCGCCCAGACACGCGCCGTGAATCCCCACGACCACCGGCTTGGGGAACGCCGCGACCCGGCTCAGCATCTCGTGGCCATCGGCCGAGAGGCGTTCGGCTTCGGCCGCCGAGGAGAGCTTGACGAACTCCTCGATGTCCGCGCCGGCGATGAAGTTGTCGGGCTTGCCCGAAAAGAGCGCGACCGCCTGGGCACCGGGCTCGGCCGCGAGCCGCTCGAACGTCGCGTTGAACTCGTCCTTCACCGCCCGCGAGATGACGTTGACGGGGTGGTCGGTGAGATCGAGCGTGACGACCGCGATGCCATCCTGCAGTTCGCATCGGAGGGCAGGCATCACCGCCGCTCCAGGACCATCGCGAAGGCCATGCCGCCCTGCGCACAGATGGAGATGAGGCCGAGCTGCACGTCGCGCCGGCGCATCTCATTGGCCAACGTGGTGACCATGCGCCCCCCCGTGGCCCCGAACGGGTGGCCGATGGCGATCGAGCCGCCCATCACGTTGATACGGTCCTCGTCGATCTCCCAGCCCTTCTCGGCCCAGCCGGTGAAGTTGGACAGCACCTGCGCCGCGAACGCCTCGTGCACCTCGATCAGCCCGAGGTCCTGCCAGGCGATGCCGGCGCGCTCGAGCGCCTTCGGCACCGCCCAGACCGGAGCCTGCAGCAGCTGCCATCCGGGGTCCACCGCCGCGACGGCGTAGGAGCGGATGAAGGCCAGCGGCTCGTAGCCCAGCGTGCGTGCAGCGTCCTCGCCCATCAGCAGCACGGCCGAGGCCCCGTCCGTGAGGGGGGAGGAGTTGGCCGCCGTCACGCTGCCGTAGCGTCGGTCGAACACGGGCTTGAGCTTGGCCATCTGCTCAAGGGAGGTGTCGGTGCGGATCCCGTTGTCCTGGGTCACGACGGGCGCATCGCCCCGGGCCGGGAACCACGGAGCGATTTCCGCCGTGAGCCGGCCGTCGGCCGTGCCCTTGGCGGCGTACTGGTGGCTGCGCAACGCCCAGCGGTCCTGCGCGTCACGGCCGATGTGGTTCTCCTTGGCCATCTTCTCGGCCGACTGCCCCATCGACTCACCGGTGGAAGGTTCGGCGATGGCCGGCGAGACGGGAATCAGGTCGCGGGGGCGGATGCGGGAAAAGACCCCGAGCCGCTGGCTCAACGTTTTCGCCTTGCTCGCCTCGATCAGGATGTCGGCCAGGCGTCGCGACGCGAGGATCGGAATGTCCGAGAGCGACTCCACCCCACCGGCGAGAATGACGTTGGCGTGGCCGAGGGCGATCTGGTCCTGGGCGGAAGTGATCGCCTGGCCGGCGGAGGCGCAGGCGCGGTTCAAGGAGAAGGCGGGGGTTTCCTTGGGGAACTGGGGGAGGAGGCTCACCTCGCGGGCCACGTTCGGCACCAGGGCCGACGGCACCACCTGTCCGAAGATCACCTCGTCCACCTCGGCGCCGTCCAAGTTCGCGCGCTCGAGCAGCTCCCGGGCGGCATAGCGCGCCAGGTCCACGGCGCGCGCGTCTTTCAGCGCCGTGCCCGACTTGCAGAACGGTGTCCGGCACCCCGCCACCACCGCTACACGCCGTCCGTTTCCAGGCGACATTAGATTCTCCCTCCAGGACCTCCCCCCCTGGCCTCCTCTCCGCATTGCGGAGAGGGGGAACGAGGGAGGTGAGGTCCGGACCGAAACCTACCACTAGGCCTATCCGGAGGGGAGTTGGCCGAGTCCCCGTTTTCGTACCGCACGCGCGCCGCCGCGCTCGACGCCATGGCCGCCGATCCGGTGGACGTGCTGGTCATCGGCGGAGGAATCACTGGGGCGGGCATCGCCCGCGACGCCGCCCTGCGGGGCTTGCGCACTGCGCTCATCGAGAAGAGCGACGTGGCCGCCGGCACCAGCTCGCGCTCCTCGCGGCTGATTCACGGCGGCCTGCGCTATCTGGAACACTACGACTTCCGTCTGGTGTTCGAGGCGAGCCGGGAGCGCCGCGTGTTGCTGCGCATCGCACCGCATCTGGTACGTCCCCTCCCTTTCCTCTTTCCGTGCTATCGCGGCGGCCGCGTGCCGGCCTGGAAGGTGCGCGCGGGCATGTGGCTTTACGACCTCCTGGCGGCCTTCCGAAACGTGAAGCGGCACCGGTGGCTCGGGCCGCGGGAGGTCCGGAGGGTCGAGCCGGGGCTGCGCGATCGCGAGTTGCAGGGGGCGGCGCTCTACTACGACGCGCAGACCGACGACGCCCGCCTCGCCCTCGCCACCATGCGCGGCGCCGCACAATCCGGCGCGCTGATCGCCAGCTACGCGGAAGCCACCGCGCTCTTGAAGCCGGATGGGCGCATCGGGGGGGCGATGGTGCGGGACGCGCTGACCGGCCGGACACTCCACGTGCGCGCCCTGGTAGTCGTGAACGCGACCGGCCCGTGGGTGGATGCTCTCCGTCGACTCGACGAGCCGGGGGCGGCGGCGCTGTTGCGGCCCTCCAAGGGTGCCCACGTCGCGGTGCCCCGCGCGCGGATCGGCCACACCAACGCCATCACCCTCATATCGCCCCTCGACGGTCGCGTGATGTTCGTGCTTCCCTGGGGCGACCTGAGCTATATCGGCACGACCGAGACGGATGACGCCGGTCCCCCCCCCACTCTCCCCGACGCGACGTACGCCTCCCTTGCCGACGTCGTGTACCTGTTGCGCTCGGCGAACGCGCTGTTCCCCAACGCCCGTCTCGCCCCACCGGACGTCCGCTCTACGTGGGCCGGGTTGCGACCGCTGCTCGCGCCGGACAAGGACCTGTCGGCCTCCCAGGTGTCGCGCGAGCACCGAGTGGTGGAGAGCGCGAGCGGGCTGATCACCATCGCGGGCGGCAAGCTGACGACCTATCGCGTGATGGCGCGTGACGTCGCGGACCGCGTGGGACAGCGCCTCCGCGCCCTCGACGGCCGCCCGCTCCCGCCGCGCGCCCGCACCGACGCGCTGGTGCTGCCCGGTGGCGAAACGGCCGACCTCGAGGGCCTCGTGAAGGCGGCGAAGCAGCGGGGGGTCTCGGATGCCACGGCGCAGCACCTGGTGGCGAAGTACGGCAGCGAGTCGGCGGCGGTGTTGAACCTGGTGGACCACGATCGGGCGCTCGGGGCCGCGATCCTCGCGGGCCGCCCGGAGATCTGGGCCGAAGTGACGCACGCGGTGGAGCGGGAGAT
>QHUY01000059.1 GCA_003223415.1 Gemmatimonadota bacterium | reverse complement strand
CGCCGAGCTTGATCAGCGTGGACATCCAGCCGAGCCCCGCCCGGTCGGCCACCACGGCGATCGGGTCGGGGACGTTCAATTCCTTGTAGCTCATCACGCCGGTCGCGATCCCGGACACCAGGATATACAGCACGGTGCAGATCAGCAGTGAGCCGATGATGCCGATGGGCATGTCCTTCTGCGGATTCTTCGCCTCCTGGGCGGCGGTACTGACCGCGTCGAACCCGATGTAGGCGAAGAACACGATGGCGCCGCCGGTGAACACGCCGCTCCACCCGAACTCACCGGGCACCGGCACGCCGTCCTTCACGTTCTGCGGCGGGATGAAGGGGTGCCAGTTCGCCGGGTTCACGGCGTGCGCCGCGAACAGGATGAACAGCACCACGACCCCCAGCTTGATGAAGACGATCACGTTGTTGACGTTGGCGGACTCCTTGATGCCGATGACGAGGAGGGTGGTGACGAGAGCGATGATGACCACGGCGGGCAGGTTGAAGAGCGCCGCGACCTGCGTGCCGTCGTGGCAGGTCACCATGGTGCCGCGGGCCGCCGAGAGGGCACACGGCACGTTGACCCCGATGTCGTGGAGGAAGGAGACCACATACCCCGACCAGCCGATCGCGACCGTTACGGCGCCCAACGCGTATTCGAGGATCAAGTCCCACCCGATGATCCAAGCGATCAGCTCGCCGAGCGTGGCGTAGCCGTAGGTGTACGCGCTGCCTGCCATCGGCACCAGGGAGGCGAATTCGGAGTAGCACAACGCGGCGAAGATCGACGCGACGCCGGCGAGCACGAACGAGAGCACTACGGCCGGCCCGGAGTTGATCGCGGCGACCGTGCCGGTCAGCACGAAGATGCCGGTGCCGATGATCGCGCCGATCCCCAGCATCGTCAGGTTGAGCGCGCCCAGGGCCCGCTTCAGGCTGTGGTCAGTCAGGGCTTCGGTCTGCAGGTCGGTGACGCTCTTCCGTCGGAACAGGTCCATGCGCACCTCGGTCAGGAGGATGAACGGAGCGGACGTTTCGTCTGGGAACCGGGCGCTACAGTAGGCCCGGGGCTACGGAGTGTCAAGACAAAGACTGGACGCCGAGACGCCGAGACGCCGGAGGGCTGTGGAATCCGGCGCTCAGATGCTGTAGTTGGGCGCTTCGCGCGTGATGACGACGTCGTGCGGGTGCGACTCGCGCAGCCCCGCCGTCGTGACCCGGAGGAACTCCGTCTCGGTGCGCAGCGCCTGAATGTCGCAGACTCCGCAATACCCCATGCCGCTCCGCAGGCCGCCCACCATCTGAAAGATCACGTCCGCCACGGGGCCCTTGTACGGCACCCGCCCCTCGATTCCCTCGGGCACGAGCTTGGAGGGGGAGACCTCGCCTTCCTGGAAGTAGCGGTCGCCCGAGCCCCCTTCCATAGCGCCCAGGCTTCCCATACCGCGGATCACCTTGAAGCGCCGGCCCTCGAGCAGGAACGACTCGCCCGGACTCTCCTCGGTGCCGGCGAGCAGCGAGCCCATCATCACGCTGGAGGCCCCGGCGGCGAGCGCTTTGACGACGTCGCCGGAGTACTTGATGCCGCCGTCGGCGATCACGGGCACATCCCCCGCTCCCGCGACGGCGTCGAGGATGGCCGTGATCTGCGGCACGCCTACGCCCGTGACCACGCGCGTCGTGCAGATCGAGCCCGGCCCGACGCCCACCTTCACCGCGTCGACACCGCGCTCGACCAGCGCGCGCGCACCCGCCTCCGTCGCCACGTTGCCAGCGACGAGCTGAGCATCGGGGAACGCCTCGCGCAGCAGGGCCACCGTTTCCAGCACACCCTTGGAATGCCCGTGGGCCGAGTCCACCACGATGACGTCGCAGCCGGCGTCGAGCAGCGCCTTGGCCCGCGGTTTAGCATCGGGCGTGCCCCCGACGGCCGCGGCCACGCGCAGCCGCCCGTGCTGGTCCTTGTTGGCGTCGGGATGCTGGCGGCGCTTGAAGATGTCCTTGACGGTGATGAGCCCCCGCAGCACGCCGCCCTCGTCCACGACCGGGAGCTTCTCGATGCGGTGCTTGCCCAGGATCCGCTCGGCCTCGTCCAGCGTCGTGCCGACGGGCGCGGTGACGAGCTTGTCCTTCGTCATCGCCTCGCGGATGGGGCGGTCGAGCTGGCGCTCGAACTGCAGGTCGCGGTTGGTGATGATGCCGATCAGCTTGCCGGCGCCGTCCACGATCGGCACGCCGGAGATCTTGAAGCGCGCCATCAACTGGTGCGCCTCGCGCAGCGGCCGGTCGGGGCCGAGGGTGATCGGGTTGAGGATCATCCCCGACTCGCTGCGCTTGACCCGGTCGACCTCGGCCGCCTGGCGGTCGATCGGCATGTTCTTGTGCAGCACCCCGATGCCCCCCTCGCGCGCGATGGCCATCCCCATCTCCGCTTCCGTCACGGTATCCATGGCGGCGGAGACGAGGGGGATGTTCAGGGAGATCTTGCGGGTGAAGCGGCTCTTGACGTCGACGTTGCGCGGATGCACGGTGCCATGCCGCGGTACCAGCAAGACATCATCGAAGGTGAGCGCGACGGCGGGGCGGAAGGTTCCCATGGCGAAAGTTATGCGGGCGGCGGCGGTTCCTCAACTGGCGGGGTTTTGTCCTTCTTCTCGATCGCCGCCTTCCCCGCCGCCGCCAGCCCCTCGAGAAACTTCCCCGCCTTCCCGACTGCGTCCATCGTCCCGGTGATGATGTTCACCGGCACGCGCCCCGCCCGCAGCGTGTCCTCCAGCGTCTCGGCCACCTTCTGGAACGCGGGCGCGCCGGCGGGGCGCTCGGCGTACTTGGACTCGAGGAACTCCACGAAGTCGAGGACCTGGTACACCTTGTCCTCGGGGAGCGCCTCGAGCCGCCGCAGCAGCCGCTCCCGCAGGATGTCGTTCATGGCTGGGCCTCCAGCGACAGCATCTCCACCACGGGGTTGCCGATGAAACGGGCGCGCCCCACCCGAACGCGCGCAGTCACCAGCAAGGTAGCGAGCGGGGCGAGCGCGGCCACCGCCGCCTTCTTCGCCTCCGGCACGATCACGTACACGAAGCCGCGCTCGGGGAGCGGGCCACGCGCCAGCAGGTAGGGCGTCCCATCCGGCAGGTCGGGCCGCAGGTCGTCGGCGGTCTCAAGCGCGATGACCTGTAACGTCCACCGGACCACCTGCCCGACGTAGCGCTGCGGATCGGCGCGCAACTCGGCCGCACTCACGCCGACCAGCACCCCCGGCGGCGCGGTCGCCAGGTCCGCCGTCTTCACCCACCCCTCGAACTGCACGCGGGTCCATTCTCCCCCCCCTGAGCGCCCCAGCACGCGCAACGGCGTTTCCGGCGCGAGCGCCCCGGCCGCCGGCCCGTCGGGCGCGCGGTACAGCGTGGTGCGGCGCGCAGGCTGCGCGCGGGAGGGGTCGACGGGGGGGGGGCCGGCAGGAGTCGTGTCAGCCCCGGGCCGTGGGCCCGGGATTGACCCACCCTGGGCGGTATCGGAGCGTGAGGCCGACGCGGAGCTCGCCGCGGCCGCCACGGGCTCCAGGGCGTCGCGCTTCATCCAGCCCTCGCGGCGCACGTGCACCCAGCGGCCGCTGTCACCGATCTTATTGAGGGCAAAGCCGCGGTTGAGCCGGGCCACCAGGGCACCGGTGCCGAGGGGCACGGCGCGCAGGTTCTCGTCGGGGGCGCGCGTGACGGCGAGGTCGAAACCGGGCCGCACCGTGGGGCCCACGGACCCACCGAAGATCCAGCCTTCCAGCGTGACCTGCTGCCAGTCGCCGCGGGCCGCGCCCCCCCCCACCACAACGCCGCGAGGGACCTGCGCCAGGCGTTTGCCGTCCGGCTCCTGAAAGAACCACTCGCCCTCGGTTTGCACGCGGACATCGGCCTGCGCCGACAGGCGCTGCGCGAGGCCGAGCACAACTGGTAGGGCGCGGAGGACTTGGCTAACTTGCATCCCCTTCAATATGAACAAGACCCGAGCCGCGCGCACCCCGGTCGTGTTGATCGTGCTAGACGGCTGGGGCTTCCGCCCGGGCCGGGACGGCAACGCTATCGAGCTCGGCGCCACGCCGACCTGGCACCGCCTCTGGGGCCGCGCCCCGCACACGCTACTCGAGGCCTCGGGCCTCGCCGTCGGGCTGCCCGCGGGTCAGATGGGCAACAGCGAAGTCGGCCACCTGAACCTGGGGGCCGGCCGCGTGGTGCCACAGGACATCGTGCGCATCTCGCAGAGCATTCAGTCAGGCGAGTTCTTCCGGCTGCCGCCGCTCGTGGGGCTGTGCGACGAGGTCGGGCGACGCGGCGGGACGCTGCACCTGCTCTCCCTGATCGGCACGGGCGGCGTCCACGCGCTCGACACGCACCTGCTCGCGGGCGTGGAGCTCGGCCGGCGCGCGGGGCTGCCGGTGGCGATCCACGCATGGCTCGACGGGCGGGACACGCCGCCGAAATCGGCGCTTGGCTTCATGGAGGAGCTGCTCGACAACCTCGGGGCTCGGGACTCGGGGCCAGGGACTCGGGGCCCGAGTGTCGAGTCCCGGGCCCCGGTCGTCTCGTCCGTCATCGGGCGCTACTACGCCATGGATCGGGACAAGCGTTGGGACCGGACCAAGCTGGCGTTTGACGCGATGGTCAAGGGCATCGGCGCCCAGGCGAGCGACCCGATCGCCGCGATCCAACAGGCCTACGGGGCGGGTGAGACCGACGAGTTCGTGAAGCCGCGCGTCATCGCCGGCGCGCCGCGCATCCGGGACGGCGATGGCGTGTTCTGCGTCAATTTCCGCGCCGACCGGATGCGGCAGATCGTGCGGGCGCTCGCGATCGAAGGCTTCGACGGCTTCGACGTGCGGGACCGGCCGGCAGTCTCGCTCGTCACCATGACCCGGTACGACGAGACTTTCCCGCTGCCCCTGGCATTCGGGCCGATGACGCTCCACAAGATCGTGGCCGAAGTGCTGGCCGACCACGGCACGACGATGTTCCGCACCGCCGAAACGGAGAAGTATGCGCACGTCACCTATTTCTTCAACGGCGGCCTCGAAGTCCCCTTCCAGGGGGAGGAGCGGCTGCTGGTGCCGTCCCAGAAAGTGGCCACCTACGACCTCAAGCCGGAGATGAGCGCGCCGGGGGTGACGGACGTGCTGTGCGCGGCGATCGAGAAACGCCGGCACGATTTCATCCTCTGCAACTACGCCAACGGGGACATGGTCGGTCACTCCGGGGTACTACCGGCGGCGGTGAAGGCCGTGGAGACGGTGGACCAGTGCCTGGCGCGGGTGCTGGCGAGCGCCGAGCGCGCCGGGGCCACGCTGCTCATCACCGCCGACCACGGCAACTGTGAGCTCATGATCGACCCGGTGTCGGGCGGCCCCCACACGGCCCACACCACGAACCCGGTGCCGTTCCTGATCGTCGACCCGGACGACGGTCACGCGTTGCGCCACGGCGGCTCGCTCCAAGATGTCGGGCCAACGCTCCTGCACTTACTCGACATCGAACCGCCGCCTGAGATGACGGGGCGGGATTTGAGAGAACTCTAATGGGCGGTCAGGCGGTCAGGCAGTCAGGCGGTCGGTGGCTCCGGTTGGCCGTGGGGCTCGGCGGCGCGGTCTTGCTGACCGCCCCACCGGCCGACCGCCTGTCCGCTCAGGTCGGCTACGATCCCTCCCACTCCCCGTTCCACGACGTGCGCCGGGGCGCCGGGCTGCGGTTCGCGACAGGCTACCTCGGCGGCGACCGCGGCACCGTGCCGGTGGGCCCCTCCGAAGGTCCCACCTTTGGGCTGCGGTTTGAGACCTCGCTGGGCCCCGTGGCGTCCTTCACCGCGGGCTTCTCCTACGGCCGGACCACGCGGTTCATCGTGTTTCCGTATGACAGCGCCGGCAAGCGCACTAAGGGCCCCTTCGACGCCAACGTCGTGCTTGCCGACCTGGGGCTGCAGCTCAGCCTGACCGGCGCCAAGACGGTTCACGGCCTCCTGCCCTACGTCGGCGGCTCGCTCGGCCTCGCCTTCGGCAGCGCGCAGCCCGCGGACACGAGCGGCTACCGCTTCGGCACTAAGCTCACCGTCGCTCCAGGCGCCGGCCTGCGGTGGTACCCGTCGCGACGCTTCTCCGTGCAAGCCGACGCGCGCGCCTTGTTGTGGAAGCTGAATTACCCGATTACCTACAAAGATCTCGCCGCCGACGGCACCCGGGTCCTCCCCGTCACGGCCCCCGAGTCCGACTGGACCACCCACTACTGGCTTAGTCTCGGCGTCGGATGGACTTTCTAGGGGACGGCCTGCGGCGCGCAGTCCAGCTCCTCCTGTCGACCGATGCCGAGGTGTACGGCATCGTCTTTCTCACCCTCAAGGTCGCGCTCGTCGCAACCGTGATCGCCTGCGGCCTCGGCCTGCCGGCCGGGTTCGCTCTGGCGGGCAGCCGCTTCTGGGGCCGGCGCGCCGCGCTCACGGTGGTCAACACTGCCCTCGCCTTCCCCACCGTGGTGGTGGGGCTGCTGCTCTACGGGCTGCTGTCGCGCCGCGGCCCGCTGGGCGGGCTGGGCTGGCTGTACACCTGGCAGGCGATCGTGCTTGGGGACGTGGTGCTCGCGTTGCCCATCGCGGCGGCCCTCTCGGCAGCGGCCGTGCAAGGCGTGGACCCGCGCATCCGGCGCACGGCGGAGACCTTGGGCGCCGGGCCGTGGCGCGCGGCCTGGGCCGTGGCGCGCGAGGCGCGGTTCGCCCTGGCGGCGGTGATCACGGCGGCGTTCGGTCACGTCGTCGCCGAGATCGGCTCCGCGATGATCGTCGGGGGCAACGTCCGCGGCCAGACACGCACCCTCACCACGGCCGTGGCTCTCTACACCTCACAGGGCGACTTCGGATTCGCTCTCGCGCTGGGGGTGATCCTGCTCGCCCTCGCCCTGCTCGTGAACATCGCCCTCCAGGTGTTACAAGGTCGCGGTCATGCTTGAGCTGCGCGCGGTACGTCACCGCTACGAGGAGGGAGGAGGCCGGCTGGTGCTCGATCTCGATACGTTCGCGGTGCCCCCCGGCGCGCTCATCGGCATCGTGGGCCACAACGGCTCGGGCAAGAGCACGCTGCTGCGGCTGCTGGCGCTGCTCGAGCGGCCCACCGAAGGCGAGGTGCGCTTCGAGGGCAAGCCCGTGACGCCCCGGGACGCGCGGGTGTTGCGCCGGCGCGTGACACTGGTCGAGCAGCGGCCGGTGCTGTTCCGGGGAACGGTGCGTGAAAATCTGGAATATGGGTTACGAGTCAGAGGCACCAGAGGCACAGAGGCGCAGAGAATCGTAGAGACAGCCGCTGAGCGGCTCGGCGTGCAGGGGCTGCTGGGCCGCGCGCGCCACGAGCTCTCGGACGGTGAGGTGCAGCGCGTGGCTGTGGCGCGCGCGCTCGCGATCACGCCCGACGTCTTGCTGCTCGATGAGCCGGTCAGTTCCGCCGATCGCGCGGCGGCCGCCGCGCTGTACCGCGTGCTTGACGAGGAGCGGCGATCGCGCGGACTCGCCGTCTGCCTCGCCTCCCACCAGCTGGAAGACGCCTACCGCTGGGCCGACGACATCCGCGCGATCGCCGAGGGCAGACTGTCCCCGGTGACGGGGGGGGGGGGGGGGCGCGGCAACGGGAGGCGCCACGAAGCACGCGCGGGTGGGCGCCATCGAAATCACCGTAGCGACCGACCGGGAGGGCCCCGCCATCCTCGCGGTGTCCCCCACCGACATCTTCGTCAGCCGCCAGCCGCTCGCCTCCTCGGCGCGCAACGTGTTCAGAGGAACGGTGACCCGGCTCGCCCATGCGCGCGCGGGCACCGTGCACGTCACGGCGGACGTGGGGGTCGAGCTGGTGGCCGTCGTGACCGAGGAGGCGGTCCGAGAGCTTGGCCTCGTGCCTGGGAGCGCGGTCACGTTCGCGTTCAAGGCCAGTGCGGTGCGGGTATTCTGACCATGCCGATCAGCTATCTTACCCGCGTGGTGGAGTTTACGGCGACGCACCGGCTTCCGCTCATGGACTTCGGGAAGACAGCCACGGACCACAGCCATCGCTACCACTGCCGGGTGACGGTGAAGGGAGCGCTGCAGGCGAGCCAGGGCGGTGTGATGAGTCTCCAGGCGCTCGATGCCCTGCTCCAGCAGGAAGTCATGGCGCGGTTCGACGGCCGGCACATCAACGAGGAAGTGCCCGAATTCGCCGACGGCCGGCTGCTGCCGACCGGCGAGGCGCTTGCGGTGTACATCTGGGAGCGGATCGCAGCCGGCTTGCCGCCAGGCGTCACACTGCACGCGGTGCGCGTCCAGGAGAACGACCATCTCTACTCCGAGTACTTCGGCGAAGCCTGAAGCACCCGACCCCGGGCGCAAGCCCGGGGATCGCAGAGGCCGGATGCAGGCCGACTCGGCCGCGGTCGAGGAATGGCCGGTCTGGCTGGAGGTCAACGGCCACCCGGTCGTGACGTGGATGTGCACGCCCGATCAGCTCGAGGAGTTGGCGGTCGGCTGGCTGCACGGCGAAGGGTACATCGAGACGCGCGACGACCTGCTCCGGCTCCGGCCGTGCGCCACCGATCTCGGATTCTGGGCCGACGTGAAGCCCGAGCGGGTCGCGCTGGTGCAGGGGGAGAACCGCAAGCGAGTCCTGGCCTCCGGCTGCGGGGCGGTCACGACGATGCTCGCGGACCCGCACAGGGTGAAGCACGCACCGCCGCGTGGCGAGCCCCCCACCGCCGAGTCCTTCCGCGCTGTGTTCAAGGCGCTATTCGCGACCGGGGAGCGCTACAACGAGACCGGCGGCATCCACGCGGCGGCGCTCACCGACGGCCAGCGGCTCCTGTTCCATGCCGAGGACATCGGCCGTCACAACGCCGTGGACAAAGTGATCGGCGCGGCGGTGCTGGCGCGCGAGCCGCTCGGCGGCCGTGGCCTCCTGGTGACGGGGCGCATTTCGGCCGAGTTGGCGTTCAAGGCGTCGCGCGCCGGTCTCGCGTGGGTGGCCACGCCGAGCGTCCCATCGACGCTGGCCCTCACCATCGCGCAGCGGTCGGGGATGGTGCTGGTAGGGCGGGCCGTGAGTGGGACGCCGCACGTCCACCGACCCGGGGCATGAGCCCCCTCCCCCCCCCCGCCCCTCCCCTCCCGCCGGAGGCGCTTCGCGAGCTGCTGCGGGAGGCGCGGACGATCGCGGTCGTGGGGTTGTCGCCGCAGCCCCAGCGCCCCAGCCACGGCGTCGCGCGTTATCTGCAGCGCGCGGGCTATCGCATCGTCCCGGTGAACCCGGGGCACACGGCGATCCTCGGTGAGCGGAGCTATCCGAGCCTCGCGGCCGCCGCGCGCGACCACGCGATCGACGTCGTGGACGTGTTCCGGCGCAGCGAATACGCGGGCGCTGTCGTGGACGACGCCATCGCGCTGCGGCCGGGGCTGATCTGGCTCCAGCTCGGCGTCGTGGACGACGCGGCCCGCGCGCGGGCCGAAACCGCGGGCATTCCCTTCGTGATGGACCGTTGTCTGGCGGTAGACCACTCCCGTCTCTTCGAGGACTGATGCGCCGACTCTCGTTCGGGCCGCTGCTGGTCCTGCTCGCCGCCTCCCCCCCCCCCCAGTCGGTTGCTGCCCAAACGGGCTCCCAGCCCAACTTGGTGCTCACACTGTTCGGCGGCGCCGTGGCCGGGCATACGCTCTGGAGCATCGCACGCCAGCCGCTGTGCGTGCTCGCCACCGCTCCGGGCGGGTTCGCGTGCAACCCGCCCGCGCAGTACGACACCCTGCGCCTAAGCCGCGACATCGGCGCCAGCCTCGCCGTCGGCATTTCGGGGACGTACTTCAAGAGTCCGCACCTCGGCTTCCAGGGAGAGTTCTACTTCCTGGGACTACCGTTCGAAGACCGGTGCGGCGACGTTGCCCCATACAATGCGGACGCCGACCGCAAGAACGAGCAGCTGTGCAACGACATCAGCGGGGCCTCGCTGTCCACCAGCGCGATCGCGGTGTTCGCAGCAGTGATCGTCCGGGCTTCTCCCGCTCACTGGCTCAGCCCCTACGTGCGCGGCGGCGCCGGCCTCGTGGCTTACTCAGGCGGCACGGTATCGCTCTCCGGAAGATTCCAGCAGGGCAGCACAGTCTACTCGCGCGCGGTGATCCTGGACGACTCGCCGAAGAGCAGCACGCTCAGCGGCGAGCTCGGTGCAGGTGTGACTGCCGCCTTCAGCCCCGGCTACCAGCTGCGCGTGGAGTTGCGCGATGCCGTGGTGCCGCTGGGGCGCGTAACTGGACCGGCCAACGACCTCGCCCAGGCGCCCACGGCCTCGAAGACCTACCATCATATCGCCCTGACGCTCGGCCTCGACATCGTCCTTGAGAAGAAGCGCGGCCGGCGCTATTGAGGAGCCCGTGCGGCGCCGCTCGCTC
>QHUY01000058.1 GCA_003223415.1 Gemmatimonadota bacterium | reverse complement strand
GCGGAATCCCGTCAGCTCGCTCGACAGACTGCGCCCCTCCAGTGCCTGGACGCGCTGCCGCGCCGCCGGTGCCGCCACCGCCCCGCCGAACACCTGCGCAAGCGTGGCCGCGAGCTCCACGGCGCTGGCGTGCTTGAGCGGATACACGTAGGTGCGAAGTCCCGCCTCGCCCCCTGTCTTCACGTCGAGTTGCCGCAGCAGATCGAGGTAGCGGGCGATGTTCACGCCGCGGTCGGTGATCAGCACCGAGTTCGAGCGCGGCACGACCTCGAGGCGGGCGTTCTTGCTCGCGACTTGCTTCAAGAGGCCGACGCCCTCTTCCGCTCGGATGAACTCGAGCGGCACGATCTGCGTCACGAGCCCGAGCGGGGGCGGGGAGGGGAGGTCTTTTCCGACCCGCACGGGCCCCGTCGAGGGCCGCTTCTCCTCGGGCATCACCTGCGCCACGGGGCCCGTCTGCACGAGCACCAGCCCCTGACTCTCGAGGATCGCCTCCAGCACCGCCCCGACCTGGGGCGCCGGCACCGGCTGCGGTGTCTGGAAGGTGATGCGGCGGCTCGGCACGTCGGTCAGCACCACATTCACGTTCAGCACGGCCGCGAGCGAGCGGATCACGTCGCCTAAGTCCGCGCTGACGTAGTTGATGCGAATGGTCGGCGGCTGCTGGGCCGCGGTGCGGGCGGGGGCGGTGAGCAGCGCACCGAGCAGGCCCACGGCGCACCGCCTCATGGCTGCCTCCGCCGCGCTGCGGTCTGCAGGCGGAGGACGAGCGGTCCCGACGACTCCGCCAGCGTAACCGTCGAGTCGGTGATGGCAATGAGACGCGCGCCTGCGACCAGGTCGCCGAGGCGGTAAATCTCGGCGCCCGGGATGTTCGGGTCCGCGTCGATGATCGCGACGGCGCCCTGCGGGCCGACGGTAATCCCGTACAGGCGGAGTGTAGGTCCGCGGGGCTTCGTCGGCGCGGCCGCACGCCCAGGCGGTAGGAACCGCATCGCTGGGGCTGTCCGGTCCTGGGAGAAGATGTTCGCGGCGACGATGGCGTCGTACCTCAGCACCGGAGGGGTACTCGTCGCGGCGGCCTCGGGCTGGGCTTCTGCGGGTACGGCCAACGGCGCGGCTGCGGCCCGGGGGAGGGGCGTGGGAGCCAGGCGCAGCCCCAAGCCCGCCGCCAGTAGCGCCGCCGCGGCGCTGAGCAGACCGCGTACGAGCGTCACGAGCTGCTTGCTCCGCCGGCCCGGTAGAGTCCGTGCAGACGGAGCGACCAAGAAAAGGACTGGGGCGCCTTGTCGCGGCGCGGACCGGAGCCCGAACGGTAGCCCATCGCGTACCCGGCGTTCAACGACAACTCGTCGAGGGGGAGCAGCTTCTCGCCGCCTTCCAACCGGGACAGAAAATCCACCAGCCCGTAGATATCCCCCTGACACTGCAGCTGCACCGGGATCGCGAGGAGGCCTGGCTGGGCGGGACGTGGCTGGCTCGCGACGTCGACACGGTTGAGCTGCACCGAGCTCTCGTCGGCATAGCGCTGCAGGAGTCCCTGCAGCGCCGACGCCGCGAGCGCGGGCGTCGCGCCGGTCACGAGGCGGGCCTCGCCTGTGGCGTGCGCGAGCTTCCGCTCGTCGAGCGCCCGCCGCAAGCGGTCGGTGTTGGCCGTGAGGGCCGCGAACCGCAGCCATTGCTCGCGGCTCGCCCTGTAGGCTGCCTCGCGGACCGCCCAGCGGTGGGCGAACGGCAGTCCGAGGAGCACCAGCACGAGCGCGGTGGCGCTCACGAGCGCCCCGCCCAGCACCACCCGCCGCTCGCGTGGGTTAAGGCGCCGGAATGTATCGGAAAGCCAGAGCAAAGCTTTCATAGGTCCTGTCGCCCAACGCACCACGGGTTGTCGCGGAGAGAAAGCGCACCTCCTTGAATTCCGGAGCCGCGCCCAGCTGCGCCACCAGGCGCGACGCATTCGGGGCGTAGCCGTCTATCTGCCACTCGGCCCCCGACCAGCGCATCCCCCGCAGGTACGCTCCGGCCGGCAGTTGCTTCGAGAGCGCCAGCAGCACGCCCAGCGGGTCGGGCCGCTGCCGCTCGATCTGGCGGATCGCCTGCGCCTCACGCGCGAGCGCCTCGAGCTGGTTCTGCAGGGCGAGGGCGGGCGCGGCTCGCTGCTGCAGCGCCTGGAGGCTTGCCTCGAGCCCACGGGTCGCCCGCGCGCGCCAGGCGTCGGCCGAGGCGAACGCGAACACCACGGCCGCCACGGCTGTGGCGACCGCGAGCCCGAGCGCTCGCCACCACCGCGTCGTGATGCGGGCACCGAGCTCAGGAGAGACCAGCGTCCCCGCGAAGCTCGGCTTCCCGCCGATGGCCAGCGCCGCTCCGTAGGCGGGGAGGAACGGACCCACGACGTCTGCCACCGTGGGCAGCGGTCGCACGATCGCCTCCGGAAGGACCGCGCCGAGCATGCGCACCCGATCCTCGTTCCAGGGGGTGAGGTAGATGGTCCCGGATGCGCCGCCGTTCTCCCGCAGCACCGCCGCGGCATCGTCGAGTGCGCCGAACACGCGCCGCGCGCGCGTCACTCGGCCCTCGCGGATCTCCACGACCCCGACGCCGTCACCCTGCTCGTCGAACAGCACGACCGCCCCCCCTCCCCCTCCCCCGCCCCCCCCCCTGAGCTGTGCATGCGCGAGCGCGCGCGCCAGCGCGACCGGTCCGGGCTCGATTACGTCGACCGGTCCGAGTTGCTCGAGCGCGGCGACCCAGGTTGCGAGCAGGGCCTCTCTCGCGGCGAAGACAAGGTTATCGTCGCCGCGCACCGCGGGCACCAGTTCCTCGGCGCGCACGGGAAAGAATCGCTCGGGCTCGAGTCGCAGGATGTTGCGCTTCTCCCGCTCACTGAGCGGGGGCAGCTTCACTTGCTTGATGAAGAGGAGGGGGAGGTCGAGGGCCACGGCGATCCGGTGTGCGGGCCCGAGATGCTGACGGAGCGCCTCGACCGCCTCGACGGGGTTGTCCGGGTCGCACTCGACCTCCACCGCGCGAGCTCGGGGTCGGAACCAGCCCTCGAGCCGTACCCCGCGCACGGCGCGGGGCCCGAGCTCGACACCGAGGCGGGCCATCATGGCTCGCGCGCGATAAGGGTGTGCGCTTTGGACATCCCTAGGCCACCAGCCATTCCCAGCCCCCCCCGCGTCGGCCCCGTCGCCAAGCGAGCTATGACGTTACCCCGCAACCGCATGTGCTGCCGGGTGGCGGCTGTGGGGCGAAACTGCCCCGAAAACAGGGGGCTGTCAACCAATCGGCAAACCAGCGCTGCACCTGACCTGTGCGGTATGACGCAGGAAACGCACCTGCCGAATGCCCCCTTAGAGCGGGGGGGCCTGTGGCGGACGCGCAACAGTAGGGTGATAAAGGAGGAGCCCTTGACTGAAACGGCCCGACCGTCGAGCTGACGATCGAGCCGTTGGTGAACCCCCCATGCGGGGCGGCGGGATTGGGCGTCCTGCGGCGAGCCGCCGGTCTCGCGATCACGCGGTCTTGGTGCTCGCGCTCTCCCGGCGCATCTGCGCGACCGCCGTCCGCACGTTGTCGGTGATCTCCCGCTCTTCGCGCAGCGTGGCGATGAGCGCCTCCGCCTGCTTGGTGTGGAACTCAAGCGAGCCGGCCTGCTCGACCACCTGATCCATCAAGGCTTTCTGGCCATGGAGCGTCTCGAAGCTCGCCTGGAGGTCGGCCAGGAGCGCCTCAACCCGGCCGAGGCGCTCTTCCGCCTGCGCGACCTGCCGCTTGCGGTGATCCAGTCCGTTGGCGGCGTCGTGGACATGACCCACCAGGCTGAGCACGTTCTCGAGCATGGCGCGCGTCTGCGTGACTTCCTCCCTGGCGGCGGCGATGGACCGGACGTCGTCCACCGTCCGCTCCGCCACCTCGAGCAGCCGGTGCATGTCGGTCTGGAGGGCATCGAGGGTCGCCTGCCGCTGTGTGACCTGCTCAAGCGCCCGCGTCAGTTGCGATTCGAGCGCTTCCCACTTCGCCAGCCGCTCCTCGAACTGGGCCATGCGCTTCTGCGCGAAGCGCAGGCTCCCGGCGCGGCTGTCGAGCTCGTCGAGCGTCGCCGTCAGCTCAGTGAGCCGGGCTCCGGCGGTTGCCAGCGCCACCGTGAGCTGCCCGCTCCGGTCTTCCCATTGCTGCGTGGCGGCGGCTGCCTGCTCCCGGAGCTGCGACGCCCCGTCCAGGTGCTCGGTCGCCTTGTCCAGCGCGGCCTGTCGGAGCTCCAGCTCCTGACCGAGGGCGCGGGTGCGCTCCGCGAGCCCCTCGAGGTTTTGAGCGCGGGCCTCGAGCGAGGAGACGGCCGCGCCCACATCGGCCACGCGGCGCTCCGCCCCCTCGAGGGTGGCAATAGCGGCCGGGACCAGCTGCTCGATCCGCCCGGCTTCCTCGGCGTGGGCCGCCAGCGTCTTGAATCGCTCGTCGGCGCCCTCCATCCGGTCGAGCAACCCGCGGCTCCGCTCCTCGAGCTGCCCCCCGAGGGAGGCGAGCTCAGAGAGTCGAGTGTTGAGATTCTCGACGAGCTGGCGGCGCGCCTCGATCTGGGCCATGGATTGGGACAGCCGGTCGGCTTCGGCTCGCACCACCTCGACCGTCGGCTTCATCTCCTCGACCGCGGCCAACTCGCCGCGCAGCGCGTTCACCGAGTCCGTGGCGCTGGCGAGCCATGCCTTCGTGGCCGCATGGCTGTCGCGCACCCGGGCGATCTCGCTTGCGGCGGCCTGCACCTGCTCGATGGCGCCCTTCACGGCCTCGTGCGTTCCCCTGAGGCTCGCGACGTCCTGCAGCGCTGCTTCGACTGCGGGTTTCGCCTTCTCGAGCCGGGCCACCTGCTGGGTCATGCCTTCGACCGTCTCCCCCAACCGGCCGGCGTTCGCCTCCACGGCGCGCACGCGCTCGGCCTGCGCCTCGAGCTCCGCCATGCTCTCCGTAATGGCGCTGAGCTGGGTCGCCAGGCCGTCGGCCTTGGAGCGCACGTCGGTGATGGTGCGGCTTGACTCCTCGAGCGACCGGAAGCGCGTTTCCATGTCGGTCAGCCCGCCGCGCAAGCCCAGAATCCGCTGGCTGACGGCGTCGAGTCCTTGATTCTCGAGCTCGAACCGCTGCACCGTCCGCTGGACCTCGTCGCGCAGCGTGGCCAGGCGGGCCCGGAGCTCCTCGTCGGCCTGTTGCACTTCGTCGTGGCGCCCGCTGATCTGCTCGGAGCGCTCCAGCACATCGCCGTGGAGCGCCTTCAGCTCGTTGACCTTGGCCTCGAACTCGCTCAAGCCCTTCGAGCTCTCCTCGTGCTTGCGGATCTTGGCATCGATCTCGCGCATCAGGTCGTGGAGGCGGGCCACCTGAGCGCTCGCGCGATCCACGATGTCGCGCTGCTGCTCGAGCGCGGCGACCTTCTGGGTGACGGCCTCGGCAAGCGCCTTGAGCGTGCCGAGCTGGCGCTTGGTCTGGGCCGCATCGGCGGCGGCCTGGTTCAGGTCCTGGAGCGTTTGCGCGAGTGTGGCCACGCGGGACTCGGTCGTCGCGACGCCGCCCTGGACCTGTTGCTGCCGCTCCTCGAACGCCTGGAGCCGCGTGGCGACCGCCTCGCCCGTCCTGCGGAGTTCCTCCTGGCGCTCGCGCACCCGATCGAACCCCTGGGTGACGTCGCGCACTTCGGCGGTCAGCTTGTCCGCGTCCATGCGGAGCGCCTTGAACCCGCCCCCCAGCTCGAGGAAGCCGGCGAGATCGTTCTTCAAGGCGAGTGCCTGCTCGAAGGTGGCGTGCAGCTCGTCGATCTCGGTGCGCAACCGTTTCGCGTCTTCCGAGGTGTGGGTCAGTTGCGTCTCCGTCCGCCGCTGGACTCTGGAGACCGCCTCGGTCTGCTCGTCCAGCGTGGCGAGTACGGGGACGAGCCGCTCCAGCGCCTTGACGCGCGCCTGGAGCTCGCTCACGACCTTCTGGGCGTCGCTGATGGGCTGCGCGAGCTGGGTCAGGTGTTGGCCGGATTCCCGCGCCGCATTGGTCAAGGTTTCGAACGCCACCCGCTCGCGCTGCATTTGGGCGAGAATCGAGCGGAGCTCGGCAGGGAGCTGCTCCGCCGTCGTAGCGTGCCCGAAGAGCTTCCACGCGGCCATAGCTGGTCCTCATGAGGAAAAGGGGCCCCGTGCAGTGGCGCCGGAGCCCCCTCCCCGTGCGCCCACCTGGCGACGACGGCCGCCGCAGGTGGGGACTCCCCACGCCGGCGAGCGGTGTCGGTGCCAGATCAGTCTTCCGCGGGCGTTGTGCCGCGGTCAGGGCGCACCCCTATCATAGGGGGGAGAGTGGCTTGTGCAAGGCCTTGGGTCGGGGAGGCTGAGGAAACTAGGATCTGGCAGGGGTACAAAAGACGCCGCTCGACCCGCGATCCCTGGGTTAGCCTCGGTCGTAGGCCTGCTGCAGGCCTTTGATGTCGAGTTTTTGCATTTGCATCATCGCCTTCATGACGCGGTTTGCTTTCTGAGGATCCTTGTCTCCCAACAGCCGGCCCAGGAGCGACGGGACGATCTGCCACGACAGGCCAAACTTGTCTTTGAGCCAGCCGCATTGGTCCTTTGAGCCGCCCGCCGACAGTTTCTCCCACAGCTCGTCCACTTCCTGCTGCGTCTCACAGCTCACGAAGAACGAGATCGCCGGCGTGAAGCTGAACTGCGGGCCACCGTTCAAGGCGAAGAACTCTTGTCCCTCGAGCTGGAAGGTCGCGGACATGACCGTGCCCTTGGGTCCCGGCCCGGCGTCACCATATCGAGTCACCCGCCCGACCTTCGAATTTTTGAAGATCGAAACGTAGAAATGCATCGCCGCTTCGGCGTTGCCGTTGAACCACAGGAACGGGGTGATCTTCTGCATGGTTACCTCCGAAGTGACGTCAACAGATCGGCGAGCCGGTCGTAGCTCTGCTCCACGCCGCTCGTCATCCCGGACTTGAGGACGGCATCGCGCGTCGCTTGCGACGCGTACAGGACCGTCGTGGTGAGGGTGGTCTTGCCGCCCTGCTCCGTGAGGACGAGCGTGCCCACGGCTTCGCCTTGATACCACGGGTCGTCGAACTTCTCGGTACTGACGATCCGCTGCGGCGCGACGATTTCGCGGTAGACGCCGCCCATCGCCATGGTGGAGCCGTCTTTGTCGCTCCGCCATTCGTAGCGATAGCTGCCGCCCACG
>QHUY01000034.1 GCA_003223415.1 Gemmatimonadota bacterium | reverse complement strand
TGGTGACGGCCGAAGAGGCCTACTTCGCGGATTCGGTGAAGTACACCACGGCGCTGGGCACGATGTACAACACGACCCAGGGCGTGGTTGGGCCGACGATCGCCACGACGGCCGATGGCTGGACGGCGTGGGTGAGTCACAACGTGACGACCAAGACCTGCGCTATCTATGTCGGGTCGACGGCGCTGCTGCCGGCCAGCAAGGAAGGCGCGCCAGCCTGCCAATGATCGGCTAGACGCACAGACGCACAGACGCATAGGAGCGGCGGGGGCGACCTCGCCGCTCCTGTCTTTGCTAGATGTTCTTCTCTTCCAGCAGCTGCAGGAATTCCTGTGGGGCGTTGAGCTTCGCCAGCCGGTCGGGCACGTCGGCCTCCTTGGCGAACTGGGCGATCTTGCCGAGCACCGGTAGGTACTGGTTGGAGACCTCGAGGGGCGGGGCGACGATCAGGAAGAAATAATGCACCGGCCTGTCGTCGATCGCCTTGAAGTCGATGCCCTCGAGCTTGCGGCCGAACGCGACGCGCAGCCGGTTGACGACCAGGGAGCGGCAGTGGGGGATGGCGATGGACTGGCCGATGCCGGTGGACCCCAGGGTTTCGCGCCGCTTCAGCATCTTGAACAGCATCGCGTCGGCCTTCTCGTCGAGCTTCAGCAAGCCGACCAGCTCCTTCAGGACGGCGTCCTTGGTGGTGCTCTGGAGCTGGAGGGAGATCGCGTCCTCCGAGAAGAACTCACGCAGCCGCACGGGCGAAGGTCTCCGGTAGGTTTCGGGCGCGAAACGTAATGACTGGTTGCTCCCCGCGCAACGCGTCATTACGTTGTCCGTCATGCGGTTCCCCTATCCGGTCGCCCACGAGGTGCCGCTCTTCCTCGCCCCCATGTCGGGGGTCTCGGAGTCGCCGTTCCGGCTGCTGTGCCGCCGGTTCGGGGCGGACGTGGTGGTGTCGGAGTTCATCTCGGCGGTGGGGATCGCGCGCGGGATCGACCGGGTGCTCGCGGACGGCAAGTTCGAGCCGGCCGAGCGGCCCTACGGCGTGCAGATCTACGGCGCCGACGCGGACGTGATGGGGCGGGCGGCCGCGCTCGTCACCGAGCTGTTTCGCCCGGACTTCATCGACATCAACTTCGGCTGCCCTGTCAAGAAGGTCGTCAAGAACAACGGCGGCTCGGGGTGCCTGAAGGATCTCACGCTGGTGCAGGGGATCATCCGCGCCGTGCGCGCCGCCACCGACCTGCCCGTCACGGTGAAGATCCGCAGCGGCTGGGACGAGACGCAGCGCGACCCCGTCGGCATCGCGCTGCGCTGCCGCGAGGCGGGCGCCCAAGCGCTCAGCCTCCACGCCCGCACCCGGACGCAGATGTTCTCCGGGCGCGCCTCCTGGGACGAAATCGCGCGGGTGGTCGAGGCGCTCGACGTCCCGGTGATCGGCAACGGGGACATCGAGTGTGCAGAAGACATTCTCGCCATGCGGCGCCAGACGGGGTGCGCCGGCATTATGATCGCCCGGGGCTCGTTCGGGAATCCGTGGATCTTCGGCCAAGGACGCGACCTGCTCGCGGGGCGGCCCAAGCGATCCGACCCCACGCCGGCGGAGCGCTTTGCGGTCGCGTTGGAGCACGCCCGCCTGGCCTTGCGCCTGCAGGGGGACACCCGGAAGACCGCCCTCGAATTCCGGAAGCATTTCGGGTGGTACAGCCGCGGGGTGCCGGGGGCGGCGCAGCTGCGCGAGCGGCTCTTCCAGATCGAGTCCATGGCGGAGGCGGAGGCTGTGTTTCTACAGGCGGCCGCATGAGCCTCGAGGACCTGGGCCCCCTGGTAGAGCGGCTCTCCTTCGCCACCATCGATCACCTCCGGCCGGTCACGCAAGGGCATCAGGAGGTGATTTTTTGTCCCGGTAAGACACCGGCGCAGGTGGTCGCGATCGCCGAGCGGCTCAAGGGCACCTTCCTCGCCACTCGCGTCGAGACGCCTCATCGCGAAGCGCTGGTGGCCCGCTTCCCGCGCGCCGAGGTGAATGAGCTCGGCCGCACGGTGTATCTGGCGCCCGAACCTGAGCCGGCGCCCACCGGGCGTGGCACCATCCTGGTCGTGACCGCCGGCACGAGCGACCTGCCCGTCGCCGAGGAGGCCGCCGTCACGGCGCGCGCGCTGCGCAACCGCGTGGAGCGCCTCACGGACGTCGGCGTCGCAGGTCTGCACCGCATCCTCAGCCAGACCGACGTGCTGCGCAACGCTACGGTGATCATCGTGGTGGCGGGGATGGAAGGGGCGCTGCCGAGCGTGGTGGGCGGCCTGGTCAAGGTTCCGGTGATCGCCGTGCCGACGAGCGTAGGGTACGGCGCCTCGTTCGGGGGGCTCGCCGCCCTGCTCGGCATGCTCAACTCCTGCGCGTCCGGCGTCACCGTGGTCAATATCGACAACGGGTTCGGCGCCGCCGCCGCCGCGAGCCGCATCAACCACACATGACCCGGAGGGGCGCCCGGGTCGGGCAGGCCCTCCTCGTCCTCGGCTTCGCTCTCGTGCTGGTCGCCGTCGTGGAAGGCCGGTGGTGGGCGCTGGCCGCCGCGCTGGGAGCGCTGCTGGCGGCAGCGGGGCTGGTCCTGTCGCCGCTCGTGCGGTCGCGTGTCCGCACCGGCGGGCGCGCACAACCCAGCGACTTCCCTCATATCCTCGACGTGGTGCGACGGGCGCACGGGGGCCTTGCGGCCTGGGCTGTAGGACTGGAACACGGCGAGATCGAGGTCGCCGGCGCCGCACGGGGGGGGGGGAGGGAGCGTGAGGACGACGCGGAGGCGCAGCTCCACCGGGGAGCCGCGATCGTTCAGCTCGCTTCAGTGGACGGTCGAGTGCACGTGGCCCGCCAGGCCGGCGCGACCTTCGTGGCCGTCGGGGATTTTCCCTACGGCGCGGGGCTCCTGCTCCCCCAGCCGGACGTGAGTCCGGGTGTCGCGGAGGCGGCCGTCGAAGACCTGCGGCGCTTCGTGGCGGGGATGCGCTTGGCGGAGCTCGAGCAGCCCGAGGCGCAGGCCCAGCTGGTCGCCAAGCAGCTCGGAGCCCTCGCCGGGGGCGCCCAAACGCTCGAGGGCATCGCGCGGGCGGGGGCGGAGCTGGCCCAGCAGCTGTGCCAACGTGGCGCGGTGGTCGTTCTGCAGGAGCAGACCACCAGGTCCTACAGGGTCGTCGCGCTTTCGACGGCGGCGGACACTCGACTTGGAGGGCTCACGCTTTCGGACGGGGCACCAGTCATCCGCGCGATCCAGTCCGGGATCCCCGTGGTGAGCCGCGCCGGGGAAGACATTTTCGGCCCCGGCCTACCGGAGCGGCGGCGGCGCGACCGCGAGGGGACCGCGTATCCGCTGATGGACGGACACTTCGTGGTCGGTGCCCTGGTGCTGGTGGGGCCCTCGATTCCCCAGGAGGGCCCGCAAACGGACCTGGTGGGACGATTGATCCTGGAGCTCGGTCCCCGGCTCGTGGCGGCGCAGGCCGTGCACGAGGCGGAGCAACGAGCGGTGCGGGATCCGCTCACCGGGCTCGCCAATCGGCGCGAGTTCGAGCGCGTGGTGTATCACTTCCGGCAGGATGCCCAGGGGGGGGGGCACGAGCCGGCGACGCTCGTCTACGCCGACCTGGATCGCTTCAAGGCCCTCAACGACACGCACGGGCACGCGGCCGGAGACGCGGCGTTGCGGCATGTGGCCACCGTCCTGCTCTCACAGATCCGTGACGGCGATCTGGTGGCCCGGATCGGGGGCGAGGAATTCGCCGTGTGGCTGCCGCGCGCTGCGTTGCATGAGGGACTAGAGGTCGCCGAACGAATGCGGCGGGCGGTCGAGACGACGACCTGGCGCTGGAGCGGCACACCAGTGCCCATCACGGCCTCGTGCGGAGTGGCGTCGTACCCCGACCCTGTGGGAGACGTGATGAACCTGCGCGCCATGGCCGACGCAGCGTTGTACCGGGCCAAGCAGGCGGGGCGGAACCGAGTTGAAATCGCCGGCGGCAGCCGCTAGGTTCCGCACGGAAGGAGGGGGCGACAGGTTTCGACGGGTTTGACGAGGGAATCGCGGCGTGCCCAGGGTCTCAGTCACCTGGTAAATCCACTGGGAAAGTCACAACTGCCAATTCAAACCTGGCACTGGCTGCGTAAGCTTCGGCTTCACGCACCTGCGTGAGTGGCAGCCCGCCTGAGGCGGCGCTCACGTATCGCAAAGTCGGGCTGGCGTGATTCGGGGCCGCAACGGGTCACGTAAGAGTCAGCAGCGGCTTGTTGCTGCCGAGGCCGGCGAGGCGCCGAGGTGGCGAGACGCACTAAGCGTCGCCTACGCACGTAGAAGCGGTTTTGGAGTCTGGCTCGGACCGGGGTTCGATTCCCCGCGCCTCCATGGAACGACGGGGAAATGGGGAAAGGGGAATGGGGAATGGTGCCCCATTCCCGCCCGTGTTTCTCAGCTCCTAGTAGACCTCCCTGCCCAATTGCGGATTGCGGATTTCGGATTGCGGATTGGACTCCGCGGTGTAGGTTCCTGCCGCAAATCCGCAATCGACCATCGCAATCCGCAATCAGGGGGATCGAATGGGCGCGGTGCTGGATCTGTTCAACGTCCTGCTCGAGCCGACCGCGGTCTTCGAGCGGGTGCGGGAGAAGCCGAAGTTCCTAGCGCCATTCCTCGTCATCTGCGCCCTGCAGATGATCATAGGGTTCCTCAACCTGCCGTTCACCCAGGCGGCGATGCACGCCATGGCGGCCTCGCGTCCGGCCGCGCCGGCGGGAGCGGCCGATCCGGCGAAGTTCGCGGCGATCGGCCTGCTCTTCGTCCCCGTCGGCCTGATCATCGCGTACGTCATCAGCGCCGGCCTGTTGTGGATCCTGACCTCCTTGATGAGCGGGGAGGCGAAGTTCATACCCCTGCTCAGCGTCACGACCTACGCGTCGATCACCGGCGTGCTGCTCGCCACGGCCGGCGTGGTCGTGCTGCGGCTGAAGGGCATCGACAACGTCACCTCCATGGCCGACTTGCAGCCGGCCCTCGGACTGGACCTGCTGGTGCCCGAAGCTGGGAAGTTTCTGGCCTCCGTCCTGAAGGCGATCAACCCGTTCACGATATGGGGGTTGATCTTGACCGCCATCGGGGTGACGGTGACCCACAAGACGAGCAAAGGAACCGGCTATACGGTCGCGACCGTCAGCTTCCTGATCGGGGTGCTGGTCGCCGGCGGCCTCGCGAGCCTGTTCGGAGGTCGGGCCGGCTGAAGACTAGACGGTCGCCCTCGTGCGGTTGATGACGCCCGCTTCTTCCAGGGCTGCCTGGGCGGCGGCGAGGCGGGCGATCGGTACCCGGAAGGGGGAGCAGGACACGTAGTTCATCCCCACGCGGTGGCAGAATTTCACCGAGCTCGGCTCCCCCCCGTGCTCACCGCAGATCCCGATCTTGAGCTCGGACCGCGTGGCCCGGCCCAGCCGGACGGCCAGCTCCAGCAACTTGCCGACTCCGTCCTGGTCCAGGACCTGGAAGGGGTCGTCTTTCAGGATTCCGTGCTCCACGTAGAAGGGCAGGAACCGGCCGGCGTCGTCGCGCGACAGCCCGAACGTGGTCTGCGTCAAGTCGTTCGTGCCGAAGGAAAAGAACTCCGCTTCCTTGGCGATCTCGTCCGCCGTGAGCGCTGCGCGCGGCAGCTCGATCATCGTCCCGACGAGGTAGGGCACGGCCCGGCCCTGCGCGTGGAACACCTCCTGGGCGACCCGCCGGATGATCGCGGCCTGGCGCCGCAGCTCCTCGACGTCCGCCACCAGCGGAACCATGACCTCCACGACCACCTTCTTGCCGCCGCCCTTCGCCACCACGCGGCAGGCGGCTTCGAAAATGGCCCGCGCCTGCATCTCCGTGATCTCGGGGTAGGTGATGCCGAGGCGGCAGCCGCGGTGCCCCAGCATCGGGTTGGCCTCGACGAGCGCGTCCACCACGCGCTTGAGGCGCGCCGGCGGCAGCTTCATGGCCTTCGCCAGCCCGGCGATCTCTTGGCGGGTGTGCGGCAGGAACTCGTGCAGCGGCGGGTCGAGCAGCCGAATCGTCACCGGCAGCCCCGCCATCGCCTCGAAGATCCCCTCGAAGTCTCCGCGCTGCATGGGGAGGAGCTGCGCGAGCGCCTGCCGGCGCCCCGCTTCATTGGTCGCGACGATCATCTCCCGCATCGCGGTGATGCGGTCGCCCTCGAAGAACATATGCTCCGTGCGGCACAGGCCGATGCCCTCGGCGCCGAACTCGCGGGCGCGCCGAGCGTCGGCAGGCGTGTCTGCGTTGGCCCGCACGCGCAGCCGGCGCCGCGCGTCGGCCCAGCTCATCAGCGTCTGGTAGTGGGCCCCCACCTTGGGCTCGACCAGCTTCGCCTGGCCGAGGATCACCCGGCCCGTGGTGCCGTCCACGGTGAGCCACTGCCCTTTCTTCACCACTCGCCCGTTGGCGCGGAACTGGCCGGCGGCCGGGTCCACCTCAATGTCCTGGGCGCCGACGACGCAGGTCTTGCCCATCCCGCGCGCCACGACCGCCGCGTGACTCGTCATGCCGCCGCGCGCCGTGAGCACCGCCTGCGCGGCGACGATGCCGTGGAAGTCCTCCGGAGAGGTCTCCGGGCGCACCAGGATGACTTTGTGCCCCTTCTTGGTCAGCGCTTCCGCCTCGTCGGCGTCGAAGACGGCCTCGCCCAGGGCGGCGCCCGGTGAGGCGGGCAGCCCCTTAGCGACGACGGTGACCGCCGCGCGCGGGTCCACCATGGGGTGGAACAGTTGATCCAAGTCACCGGGCGGGATGCGTTGCACGGCTTCATCGGGCGTGATGAGCCTTTCGTCCACCATCTCCACAGCGATGCGCACGGCCGCGAGGCCCGCGCGCTGGGCGCGGCGCGTCTGCAGCATGTACAGCTTGCCGTGCTCGAACGTGAACTCGATGTCCTGCACGTCCTTGAAGTGCCGCTCCAGCTTGTCGGCGAGGCGCTCCAGCTCCTTGTAGACCTTGGCGAGCTTGCCGTGCTTCATGCGATCGATCGAGAGCGGCGTGCGGGCGCCGGAGACCACGTCCTCGCCTTGCGCGTTCGTGAGGACGTCACCGTTGAGGACGTTTTCCCCCGTACGGCAGTCGCGGGTGAACGCCACGCCGGTGCCGCAGTCGTCCCCCATGTTGCCGTACACCATGGCGACAACGTTCACGGCGGTGCCCAAGTCGTCCGGGATCCCGTGGACCTTGCGGTAGTCCACGGCGCGGCGGGTGTTCCAGCTCCTGAAGACCGCCTCGATGGCCCCCCACAGCTGCTCCTGCGAGTCGTCGGGGAAGGGGATCCCGCGCCTCGCCTGCACGATCGCCTTGAACTCGGCGACGAGGGCCTTGAGGTCGTCGGCAGGGAGGTCGATGTCGCGCTCGGCGTTGCGGCGACGCTTGTACTGCTCGAGCACCTCCTCGAACGGCTGCTTGCCGAGGTCGAAGACCACGTCGCCGTACATCTGTACGAAACGGCGGTAGGAGTCGTAGGCGAAGCGCGGGTTCTTGGAACCCGCGATCAGCCCCTGCACGGTCATGTCGTTCAAGCCCAGGTTCAGGATCGTCTCCATCATCCCCGGCATGGAGACCGCCGCCCCCGAGCGGACCGAGACGAGCAGCGGGTTGGTCGGACTGCCGAACCTCTTGCCGGCCGCCCGCTCGAGGGCCTTCAGGTGGCGCGCGACCTCCTCCTTCAAGGCCGGGGGGAACGCGCCGGTCTCGATGTAGGCGATGCAGACTTTCGCGGAGATCGTGAAGCCAGGCGGGACCGGGAGACCGA
>QHUY01000272.1 GCA_003223415.1 Gemmatimonadota bacterium | reverse complement strand
TGACGACCAGCACCGGCGGTTCGAGCCTCGATCCGGACGGCTATACGGTGACGGTGGATGGGACGACCAGTCAGCCGATCGCGACCAACAACAGCACCGGCATCACCTTCACCGGCCTGGCGGCGGGCAGTCACAGCGTGGCGCTCTCGGGAGTGGCGGCCAACTGCACGGTGACCAGCGCGAACCCGCAGACCGTCACGGTGCCCTCGGGCGGCACGGTGACCGCTGCGTTCACCGTGAACTGCATCACGCCACCTGGCAACCTCAAGGTGACGACCAGCACCGGCGGTTCGAGCCTCGATCCGGACGGCTATACGGTCACGGTGGATGGGACGACCAGCCAGCCGATCGCGACCAACAACAGCACCGGCGTCACCTTCACCGGCTTGGCGGCGGGCAGTCACAGCGTGGCGCTCTCGGGGGTAGCGGCGAACTGCACGGTGACCAGCGCGAACCCGCAGACCGTCACGGTGCCCTCGGGCGGCACGGTGACCGCCCCGTTCACCGTGAGCTGCATCACGCCCAACCAGGCGCCGACCGTGAACGCCGGGCCGAACGAGACCAACCTCACTGGTCTTTTCTATTCGGAAAGCGCGACCTTTAGCGACCCGGACAACGGGCCGTGGACCTACAGGATCGACTGGGGCGACGGTACGTCGTCCACCGGCAGTACCTCGAGCCAGGGCACGATCAGCGCGTCGCACACGTACCTCCTGCTCGGGAGCTACACGATCAAGGTTACAGTGACAGACAGCCTCGGCGCCTCAGGCTCGGATACGAAGTCGGTCACGTTCATACTGTAGCGTCGCCGCGACAGATCCCAGCCCGTAGAGGCCCTCATCACGGCCGGCAGCCGGGCACAGTGGTTGCACCTGTCAGGGGCCATGACCACCTCTCCCTTCACCGTCGTCGCTAGAACGCCCGGCGCAACGACGCTGCGCGTCGAAGCATTTGCGGGACCCGGGGCCGAGTGGGATGCGTGTGTGCACGCCGGCTCTGAATGGACCCACTTCC
>QHUY01000271.1 GCA_003223415.1 Gemmatimonadota bacterium | reverse complement strand
GCCAAGAGTCTCATCTTCGGTGACTACCTGGTCTCGATGCCGTTCCTCAACTACGGCGGCCCGCTGGGGAGCGAGCCGGCGGTGCGGGCGCTGACGTCGCATGCGGTCGGCCTGGCGGTGGAGCGTCGGGTCGATCTGCTTGAGCTCCGCAGCCGGGGGCCACTGCCGGTGGACCTGCCCGTCTCTCATCGCAAGATCACGTGCCTTCTCGACCTCTCCGCCGGCGACTCGGAGGGCGTGTGGCAGCGCCTGACCTCCAACGTGCGGAGGAAGGTGCGGCGCGCGCAGAAGGAGGGCATCACCGTCACCTTCGGGCCCGATCAAGTGAGCGCATTCTACCAGGTGTTCTCCCGGCACATGCGCGACCTCGGCACGCCGACCCTGCCGCTGCGGCTGTTCGCAACGCTGGTCGAGCGGTTTCCGGAGGACACGTGGCTCGGCTGTGCCTACTACCAGGGGCGGCCCGTCGCGGGTGGTTGCGGTTTTCGGTGGGGAGGCGAGTTCGAGTTGACCTGGGTGTCGGCGCTCCAGGAGTATCATCACATCTACGCGAACATGTTGTTGTACTGGGCGTTCATCGAGCGGGCGGCGCGGCAAGGACTCAGCGTGTTCAATTTCGGTCGCTGTACCCCGGGCGGAGGTACGCATCGCTTCAAGCAGCAGTGGGGCTCGCGCGACGTTCCCCTCATGTGGTATCAGCGCGTCGCGGGGGGGGGCCGCAGGAACGCCACGCCGTCACCCCACGAGCGGGCGTTCGCCTGGGGGCCATTCGTCTGGAAGCGCCTGCCGCTGGCGGTCGCGAATTATCTCGGGCCGGCGATCGTGCGGCTGATTCCCTGACGCTCCCGCACCTTGCCTACCAGACCTCGTCGGCGCCGTGCGGGCGCCGCCCTGCCGCCGATCGCGCCAGGACATAAAGGCGGGTCGTGCCGCGCGGCTCTCCAGGAAGTAGGCGGCACATACCCTTGTACACGAGCCCTCGCACTGTCGCTAGCAGTGACGGGGCGAGGTTAAAGCTGCCGACAAGGTGCTTCTCACATACGTGCAGGCCCGCCTGGTCGATCAAGAACTCGAGGCCTTCGCGCCAGAGCATCGAGATGTGTCGATTGCGCCGGATCTCATCGCCGCTGAAGATGCGGGGCCTGCCGCGCAGCAACCATTGCAGCCGCGCGGCGGCCGATTCGACGTTCGGGGTGGAGAGCACCAGGCGGCCGTCGTCATCGAGGAGGCTCTCGCAGCTCCGCAGGAACGCCGCCGGGTTCTCGACATGCTCGATGATCTCGATGCAGCACACCAAAGGAAAGCGCTGACGGCCGACGTCCGCCGGGCCGAACGGATGGTCCAGGTCGAGCCTATAGATCGGGACGGGAACTCGGCACTCGTCGTTCCAGCTGGTGCAGGAAACGCGGAACCCGGCATCGAGCAGCTGCTTGGCCAGCGCGCCCTGCCCGGTCGCGACGTCGAGTACCTTCGTCTCAGCCGCCCAGTGCGCCCGTGCGTAGCCCACGGTGAATTGGTGCGTCTCGAGTTCTGCCTGGATGCGGAGGCCGTCGTAGAACCAATAGCCGGGGCTGCTCGGGTCCGCCGTGTACCCGTTGCTCACGGGCTCAGGCGCGGCATTCTGCATCTGGTCGCGCAGCAAGTGGGAGCGGCAGCGACGCGAGGAGTTGGACGTAGAGCGCCACGTAGCGCTCTACCATTGTGCCGAGCGAGTACTCCTCGGCCGCCCGCAGCGCGGCCGCTGCGCCCAGCCGGCGCGCCTGCTCAGGATCGGAGAGTATGTGGGCCAACGCGTCCGCAAGGGCTGC
>QHUY01000024.1 GCA_003223415.1 Gemmatimonadota bacterium | reverse complement strand
CGATGAGCCACTCGGCGGCGGCGATGAAGTCGTCGAACACGTTCTGTTTCTTGCCGAGCATCCCCGCCTGGTGCCAGGTCTCACCGAATTCCCCGCCGCCCCGCAGGTTGGGGAGCGCATAGACGCCGCCGTTCTCGAGCCAGAACGCCGCGCGTTGCGAGAAGCCGGGAACCTGGCTCAGCTGGAACCCGCCGTAGCCGGTCAGCAGCGTCGGGTTGGCGCCGTCCAGCTTGATCCCCCGCCGATGCGCGATGAACATCGGGATCTTCGTCCCGTCCTGCGACGGGTACCAGACCTGCTTGATCTCGACCGCCTGGTCGGACACCGGGGCCGCGAGCTTGGCCCACACCTCCTGCTTCCCCGTGGCCACGTCGTAACGGTAGATCGTGGTGGGCTGGGCGAGCGTGCTGAAGCTGTAGAACGTTTCGGGCCGGTCCCAATCGCCGCCCAGCCCGCCCAGGGCCCCGATCGCGGGGAACGCGATCTCGCCCAGCGGCTTGCCGCCCGGGTCGAAGATCTTCACGTGGGTCTGGACGTTCTGGAGGTAGCTGACGAGGAGCCTGCCCCCGACCGCGGAGATGCCGCTCAGCGGGAAGGCGCCTTCCGCAATCAGCTCCCGCCAGTTGGCGCGCGCGGGGTTCTTGAGATCCACGTCGAGGATCTTCCCGTTGGCCGCGTTCCAGTTGGTGCGCAGGTACATATGGTCGCCCGCCACCGGGCCGCCGAACTGCGCTTCGACGTCGTTGACGATGGGCGTGAGCGGCGTCTTGGCCAGGAGGTTCTGGAAGTAGAGCTCGACCTTCCGCGCCGCCGACCCGAAGGAGACGGAGATCACCATGTACTTCCCGTCGTCGGTCACGAACACGCCGATCCCGACGCCGGGCCCGTAGCCCTGGCCGAAGATCTCCTTGTCGGTCGCGGGGTCGCCGCCCATCGGGTGGTAATAGACCCGGGGTCCCGCGGCGGTCTGCTTCGCGTAGTAGATCCCGCTCTTGTCCGGCGTGATGTTCACGCCGGAGTAGCGGGCGCGCGGCAGCGTGTCGGCCAGCAGGCGCCGCGTGTCGACGTCCATCAGGTGCACCGTGACCTCGTCCTCCCCGCCCTGCCGCACGCCGTACGCCAGGAGCTTCCCGTCCGGGGTGACGTCCACGAACTGGACCGACGTGGTGTGGTCCGGGCTCATGGGGTGCGGGTCGACCAGCACCTCGTCCGCCGCGTGGAGCCCCTTGCGCAGGTAGAGGACGGAGAGGTCCTGATCCGCCGCGCGGCGAGAGAAGAAGTACCGCCCGCCGCGGTTCGTGGGCATGCCGATCGTCTCGACCTTCAAGAGCTCGAGCAGCCGGCGCTGGATCCGCTCGCGGCCCGGGAGCGGCCCGATCACCGCCTGCGTATAGGCGTTCTCGGCGTCGATCCATCCTCTCGTCTCGGGTGCCTGCTGGTCTTCGAGCCAACGGTAGGGATCCGGGAGGGGGACCCCGAAGACGGTGTCGACGACGCTGGCGCGTCGGGTTTCGGGCGGCTTGGGTGAGGAGGGCGATTGGGCTGCGAGCGCCGACGTGATGAGCGCGGTCGCTGCCAACCAGCGCAGCCGCCTGCCGTACGTTGGGAACACCGAAACGCCTCCTCGAGACGGGACTGCGGATGAAACTGCAGCCCAAACGGCGTGTCAGGAAGGCGTCTGCGCCAGCAGCTGATCGATGCGGCGGTCGAGCGTTCGGAGCGCCTGCCGGAACGCTTCGCGCTGGGCCGCGTCGCCGCCGTTCGTGCCGCGCGGAGGGTGGCCCGTCCACTCGATGCCGTGCTCGCGCAGCGTTTCGATCGCGAGCAGGTTAACACGCGGCGCCGGCCGGGAGCCCGCGCTTTCGGCGTGGAAGCGGCCCTTCCCTTTCAGGTTGAGAAGCGCCTCCGCCATCTGGCTGCGGGCCGAATTGCCCGAACACAGGAAGAGAACCCGGAACACTAAGCCGCCGGCTTCCGCGCCCGTACGAACGCGCCCATCACGCGGCCGCCGAGCGGATAGACGCGCGTCGGCTCGATGCTGATGTCGATGAAGCCTCGCTCGGCGAGCAGCGCCTTGAACTCCTCCTCCTCGAGTGCGCCGGCGACGCACCCGACCCACAGCTCCATGCTGCGGCGGATCGCCTCCGGCATGGCGCCGCGCACGACCACGTCCGACACGGCGAACCGGCCGCCGGGCTTCAGCACCCGATAGGCTTCGGCGAGGACCTTCTCCTTATCCGCCGAAAGGTTGATGACGCAGTTGGAGATGATGACGTCCACCGTGGCGTCGGGCAGCGGGATGCGCTCGATCTCCCCCTTCAGGAACTCCACGTTGTCGATTCGGGCCTGGCGCTGGTTCTCGCGCGCCAGCGCCAGCATCTCGTCGGTCATGTCGAGTCCGTAGGCCTTGCCGGTGGGCCCGACGCGCCCGGCTGAGAGCAGGACGTCGATGCCGCCGCCCGAGCCGAGGTCGAGGACCACCTCGCCCGGGTGCAGCTCGGCCAGCGCGGTGGGGTTGCCGCAGCCCAGGGAGGCGAGCACTGCCTGGTGGGGAAGCGCCGCGGTCTCCGTCGGGTCGTAGAGGTTGCTCGTGACCGGATCGCAATCGCCGTCCCCGCCGCAGCAGCCGCCCCTCTTGCCTGCCAGCACGTTCAGGGCCGCCTGGCCGTACTTGTCGCGCACCGTGTCCTTGATCGAGTCACCGCCCATCGGGAGCCTCCATTACATCAAAAAGGGTTGATGTGTCGGGCGCAAAAAAACTCACGGACAGCACGCCGCCCGGCAGCTGCCGGCGTGCTTACCCGGCTTCACGGCGCCGGCGAACGCGGCGATGTGATCCAGCGCCTCGCGGTTCACTGCGTAGTAGACCCAGCGTCCTTCCCGGCGGTCGGTCACGAGTCCCGCGTCTTTCAGCGCGCGCAGGTGGAACGACAGTCGCGACTGCGCCGCGCCGAGGACCTCCTGCAGCTCGCACACGCAGCGCTCGCCGTGCGAGAGCAGGCGCACGATCTCCAGGCGCGTCTCGTCGGACAGCGCGTGGAACCAGCGCGCGGCGCGGGTGGCGGCGGGAAGGGCGGCGGTAGTCATCGCCCGCAATATATCAATGAATGTTGATGAGTCAAGAGCCCCCGCTGCTTCCTCAGGCGCGGCTGAAGCCGCGGCTCGGCGGCGGCGGCTAAAGCCGCTTCAGCGGCAGCTGCGGAGCCGCAAGTCTATTCGGGCCCCCTCAAGGCCGGGACTTGGTCGGCAGCACATACAGCGCCGCGAGGCCGCCGTGAATGGCCAGGCTCACCCACACGTTGACCAGCGCGACCAGCGTGGCCGCGAGGTAGAACACCGGTCCGAACCGGTACTCCCGGGTGACGCCGTCCACGAGGTCCTGGCCGGCGTCGGGCCGCAGCAGACGTCGCCGCGTCGCCGCGTAGCGCCACAGGACGTTGAAGCAGAGAGCGGTGCATGTGAGGGTAGCGCCGTACAGCACGACACCGGTGGTGCGTTCGGCCGGATTGATCAGATACTTAGCCAGCACCGCCGTGGGGAACGGCAGGAACGCCACCCAGAAGAGCAGCGCCATATTCAGCATCACGAAGACGTGGTTCGCGCGGCCGATGTAGCGGAAGATGTTGTGGTGGTTGGCCCACATGATGCCGATGACGCCGAAGCTCAGGACGTAAGCGACGTAGGCCGGCCACTGCAGGGCGAGTGCCGCCCACAGCATCCCCGGGCCGGCGGGGGTCGGCACCTGGATGCTGAGGATCAGCAGGGTGATGGCGATCGCGAACACGCCGTCGCTGAAGGCCTCAGTTCGTGCCACACCGGCCAGGCCTTCAGGCTTCTCTCCACTCATGGGCTCCCCCCCTCCAAGTTCAAGTCGATGGATCGTGGGCGGACGATTACCATTCACCCTGCGTGGCGCAACCCCGCCCTGGAGGCCTGCTCCGATGAGCACACCCGCTTTTCTCTTCGACCTCGACGGCACACTGGTGGACAGCGTCTACCAGCACGTGCTGGCCTGGCGCGACGCGCTCGAGGGCGCGGGGATCGAACTCTCGGTGTGGCGCATTCACCGCCGCATCGGCATGAGCGGCGGCCTCTTCCTCGACGCCCTGCTGCGCGAGACCGGCCGCACCATGACCGCCGACGAGACGGCCCGTGTCCTGCGGATCCATAAGGAGGCGTTCGCGCGCCAGGTCGTGCAGGTGCGACCGCTCCCCGGCGCCCGCGAGCTGCTCGCCGCGCTTACCACGGCCGGCGTGCCCTGGGCGATCGCGACGAGCGGCCGGCTAGAGAGCGCGCGCCCGATGCTCGCCATGCTCGGAGTCCCCGACAAGGTCCCCGTCATCACGCGCGACCAGGTGGCCCACGCCAAGCCCGATCCCGATCTATTCCTCGCAGCGGCCGAGCGGCTCGACGTCGCGATTGACGACGCGGTCGTCGTGGGGGACAGCGTCTGGGACCTGCTCGCCGCACGGCGCGCCCGCGCCCTGGCTGTAGGCCTGCTCTCGGGAGGCTATGGACAGGAAGAGCTGGAGCGGGCGGGCGCGTATCGGGTCTACCAGGATCCGGCCGACCTGCTCCGCCATGTCGACGAGGTGGGGGTCCGTAGAGGCTCGAGCGGCGACGCGGGCTGACCGCGACGTCGTTATTGCCGGCTACGACCGGCCGGCGGTGCGGAGCGAGGAGATCCCGGACCCCTCCCCCAAGAGGCTATTTCTTCACCGCATTCACCGCCGCGAGCGCGTCCACGTACCCGGCCCCGACTTCCCATTGCGCGAACCCCGGCAGCGGGCGCGCCGTCTGCGTGATTGCCGCGAGCACATCGTCGGGGGATAATGTGCCGCCCGCGGCTTCCTGCATCAGCGCCACGACGCCCACGACGTGCGGCGTCGCCATCGAGGTGCCCGACGCGCAGGTGTAGTACGGCTCGTTCGTCAGGCTGATGGCACAGGTACTCGTGAGGTTCAGGTCGTGGTTGGCGTCGAGGCCGTTCAGGACGGTGCCGGTCGACGCCCGGGTGGATACGATGTGCACCCCCGGCGCTGTGATGGCCGGATGATACAGCGGATCGTCCGGGATCCCGCGCGAAGAGAAGTCGGCGAGCCAGGGTGGCCGATTCTGGCCGGTCGGATCGTCGCAGTGTATCGCCGAGTTCGTCGGGTCGGGACTCACGAGCTTGCAGCCCGCCGCCACGCCGATCACCCACGGCGCCACGCTATAGGGGTTCAGCGTATTCTGATCCGGGCCGTCGTTACCGGCCGCGAACACGACGGTGATCCCTGCATCGTGCACGGCTTTGGAGGCCTTGTTGATCGGGTCGTTCGGGTCGAACGGGCCGCTCGTCCCCCAGGAGTTGTTGACCACCTTGAGGTTGTACTGTTGCTGGTGGTCGAGGATGTAATCGAACCCGGCGAGGGCCCAGAAGATGAACAGGATGTCGCCGGTGCCGATGCCGACGAGCTTCGCGCCCGGCGCGACGCCGGTGTAGTAGCCACCGGAGGCGGTGCCGAGCCCGGCTGCGATCCCCGCGACGTGAGTGCCGTGGCCGACAGACGTCTCGCTGTTCGGCAGGTTCTCGACGAACAGGTCCGCGCCCTTCTTGATCGTCTTGTTGATCGAGCCTTGGAACGTGAACAGGTCACGCAGGTTGAAAAGGACCTTCACGTTCTGCACAGTCTTGTCGGGGTAGTGGACGTCGGGGTTGTATAATCCGTCGATCCCGCTGTCCAGGATGGCGATCCCCACGCCCTTGCCCGTGATCCCCGACGCCTGCACGGCGTCGGCGCGGATGGAAGGGACGCTTTCATGCAGCAGGGCGTAGTAGGACAGCTGCTTGTTCAGGTAGACGGACCGGACGCCTGGCGTCGCAGCGATCGCCGCGATCTGGGCCGGCGTGGCGAGCGCCGCGACCAGCTCCAGGTGCTTGAACTCGATCACCCCCGCCCCGAGGCTGAGCAACGCGTTCGCGATGGCGTCGCGGGAGGTCGCCGTCTCGTCGTAGTTGACGATCGCCTCCAGGCCATCGGTCGGCGCCGCTGTCGCCAACGCGGCGGCCAGCGCCGGGTCGATCAGGTCGGCCTGAGGTCCGGGTGCCCGCGTCTGGGCAGGCGCGGCAGGCTCGGTGCGGGTGTCGCATCCCGCCGCCGCGACCAGGATGGATGCGATGAGGAGCCACCGTCTCATGAAGGCCTCCCTTCGGTGAGAAACCGAGCCACCACGCCTCAGCCGCCTGCGCTGCGGACCTGGCTGGAATGCAAGGTCCGAGCCTCACCTGGGGCCTGTATCACGATGACTTTGTTGAACCGCCGAGGTGGCGCGGGAGCGGCGAGTGCTGCGTCGACGCAACGACGTGGCCACGCTGCGTCTGGGGGGAGAGGACCCGGACGAGCTGTTGTTAGGCCGCCGTGAGGTCCGGCTTCACGTTCAGCATCAGCCAATATCCCTCGAGCGACCGCACCAGCCGCAGCAGGTCGTCGAACGCCACCGGCTTCACGAGGTAGGAATTGGCGCCGAGGTCGTACGCCCGATTGATATCGACCTCGTTCCGTGACGAGGACAAGACGACGATGGGCAGGCGCTTGAGGCCGGAGTGCTGCCGCACCCAGGCCAGTACCTCGAGACCGGAACGCCGGGGGAGCTTGAGGTCGAGCAGCATCAGTGTCGGGAGGGGATAGCGCTGGCGGTCGCCGTAGCGGTCCCTGCCGTCGAGGTAGGCGAGGGCCTCGTCGCCATGTTCCAGCGCGACAATCGGGTTCCCGATGCCGGCCTTTTGAAACGCCCGGCGGATCAGGAGCACGTCGTCCGGGTTGTCTTCAACCAGCAGAATCGTACTGCCGTTCGCGTTCATTCGCTCGCTCCGCCGCTGAGAGTTCGATCCAGAACCTGCTGCCTTCACCGGACCGCGACTCCACGCCCACAAGGCCGCCCATGCGCTCCATGCTCTTGCGCACGATGGCGAGCCCGATGCCCGTCCCCGGGTACGCCTCCGCTCCGTGCAGGCGCTCGAACACTTGGAAGATGCGCTCGTGATGCTCCGCAGCAATTCCGATGCCGTTGTCCTCGATCCACACCCGAACTCGGCCCTCGCGCGCCTCGGCCCGGATGCGCAGCTCGGGGCTTCGGTCCGGAGCGACAAACTTGATGCCGTTGCTCAGGAGATTCGCCACGACCTGGGCGAGGGTGGCTTCGTGGCCCAGCACCGCGGGCAGTGGCTCGTCCACGCGGACCCGCGCGCCCCGGCTCCGGAGCTCGGCCTGCAGCTGGGTCGTGGCCTCGCGCAACACACGCGAGAGATCGACGCGCCCCAGGTTCAACTCCGCGCGGGTGACCCTGCTGTAGGCGAGTAGATCCTGGATCAGCTGGTCCATGGCGCCGGCGCCCGTGACGATGCGCTCGGCGTACTCACGCCCTTTCGGGTCGAGCCGGTCGCCGTAGTCCTCCAGCAACGCATGGCTGAACCCGAACATCGCGCGCAGCGGCGCGCGCAGGTCGTGCGAAATGGTATAGCCGAACGCCTCCAGCTCCTCATTGCGGTCCCGTAACTCCGCCGTGCGCTCGCGGACTTTCTCCTCCAACCGGCGCTGCGCTTCATGCACGTTCAGGGCCATCGTAGAGAACGCCTCCTCCAGGCGTCCCAGCTCGTCGCGCCGCCCGAGCGCCACGTGCCGCGAGTAGTCCCCGGCTGCGATCGCTTCGGCGGCCTCGGTCAGCCGCACCAGCGGCGCGGTGATGCCCCGGCTCAGCAGCCAGGCCCCGAGGAGTCCGATGAGGAGGAGGACGGGCGCGATCAGCGCCAGCTGCCGCAGGAATACCCGGGCCGGGGCCAGGACTTCATCCCAAGGGAATTCCACCACGACCGCCCACGGAGTGCCCGCGACCGGGCTCGCGGCGACGAGCATCGTCCCGACCCCCGCCCGCTCGTAGCGCAGCAGGCGGTGCGCCTCCCGCACGTCGACGGGCGGTCGCGGCACCGCCCGGGAGAGGTCGGTCCAGACATCGCCCGCCATGTTGCCCATGTAGAGGGTGCTCTTGGAGCCGATCAGCCGGTTGGTCTGGTCGCGCGCCTGCGGCGTGGAGTTGACCCGGCGCCACTCCGTCAGGTATCCCAGGAGCCGGCCCCGTTCGACGACGGGCACCGCGACGGGGAACAGCACCGAGTCGCCCGCGGCCCGGAAGCTCCCGACGGTGCCGGAATCCGGTCCGGCGGCCGCCTGTACCACCGCGGTGTCGACCAGCTCGCCTGCGCCCGGACCGTTCAGGACCACATTGAACAGCCGCCGCCCGTGGGCATCCCAGAGGCGCACCTCGGCGATCTGTTTGGTTTGGGCGGCGATGCGCTGCAGGGCCGCCGTCGCGCGCTCCTCGGTGCGCGTCCCGGGCGACTTGAAGAGCGCGCGGATGGCCGTGTCGGCGGCCATCGTCCGCGTATTCGTCACGAGCTGCTTGGCGTTGTTCTGGAGGAGGCCGGCGAGTTGATCGGTGACACTGCGGACTCGCTCGCTGGCGGTCGCGACCGCGGCCCGCCGCATCCCGCCGTAGGCGGCCCAGGAGTAGGTGGCGGCGACGACGAGCACGAGGCCGCCGATCAGGAGGGAGTTCTTGCGCTGGATGGACAGCCCAGACCATAGGGCGCGCACACCACAATCTTTAAGCAGGAGGCCGTCGAAGCGCAAATGGCGGGGGGCCTCGAGGCTCCGGAAAGGCCCACGGCGACTGAAGGAGCGCCGGCGGTGGGCGACGCCGGATAGCCGAGGAATCCGTTTGGGGGCAGATTGCAGCATGCCGAAGCCAGACCCCGACCGCCGTCGGGGGGGGGGGGGGGGGAAGAGGGCGGCGAGCGCCGCTCCGAGGCGGAGGTCGAGACCCCGGTGGAGCGGCGCGGCGGCGCCGACCGCCGCCAGGTTGGCGAGCGCCGCTCGGCGATCGAACGGCGCCTGTCGTTGCAGTCGGCCGTGGATCAGATCCACGGGGCGCTCAAGCTGCTCACGCAGGTGGCCGAGTCGGAAGCTACGACGCTGAGCGAGGACCAGCGGCGCGAGCTGGAAGGGGCGATGCTGCGCCTGCGGTTCGCGCTGGAGCGGCTGGAGGAGGGATAGACGATCGACGTAACGGTCAACGGGGTCCGGCACCGGCGCGACGTGGAGCCGCGCCTGCTGCTCAGCGACTTCCTGCGTCAGGATCTGGGGCTCACCGGCACACACGTCGGATGCGAGCACGGAGTCTGCGGGGCCTGCACGGTGCTCCTGGACGGCGAAGCCGTGCGCTCCTGTCTGATACTCGCGGTGCAGGCGGACGGGCACGAGGTGGCGACGGTCGAAGGCCTGGGCTCAGTCGAGGACCTTCACCCGCTGCAGGCCGCGTTCCGGCAAGCCCACGCGCTGCAGTGCGGGTTCTGCACCCCCGGCATCCTCATGACCCTCGTGCCGTTCCTGGACGAGCACCCGAACCCGGCTGAATCGGAAATCCGCGAGGCACTGAGCGGGAATCTGTGCCGTTGCACCGGCTACCAGAACATTGTCGACGCGGTGAAGCTCTCCACCCCCGTCCCGGCTGGTTGGTGAGCGGGTCCTAAGGAGGGAGGACGCGCGGCTCCTCACGGGCCGCGCGCTCTTCGTGGACGACGTGCAGCTCGATGGCATGCTGCACGTGGCGTTCTTGCGGAGCGAGCACGCCCACGCACGACTGCGCGGCGTCGACGTCGCCGCGGCACGGCGGCGCCCGGGCGTCGTCGCGGTGTACGCGGCCGACGACCTCGGCGATTACTGGCAGCCCGGCCCGCTGCTCGTCCCCCCGCCTCCGATCCCGGGCCTCGTGTTCCACGCCTGCACCCAGGTGCCGCTGGTCAAGGACAAGGCCCGCCACGTGGGCGAGCCGATCGCCATGGTCGTGGCCGAGAGCCGCTACGTGGCCGAAGACGCGGTCGCGGACATCGTGGTGGATGTGGCGCCGCTCCAGGCCGTAGTGGACCTGGAAGCGGCGCTGGAGCGCGGCGCTCCGCTCGTCCACGAGCACCTCTCCTCCAACCTCGCTGCGCACGTCGTCCAGGAGAAGGGCGACTACAACGCGGCGAAGGCGACCGCCCACCGCGTCGTCCAGCGCCGCTTCCACTACGACCGCGGCATCTCGGCGGCGATCGAGAATCGCGCCGTCGCGGCGCGTTGGGACGCGCGCGCCGAGGAGCTGACCGTGTGGGACACCACCCAGGCGCCGATCCCGATCCGGAACGGCCTGGCCCGCATGCTCGGGCTGCTTGAGTCCCAAGTGCGCGTCATCGCGCCGTTCGTGGGCGGCGGGTTCGGCCCCAAGATCATGATGTTCTACCCGGAGGAAGTGCTCGTCCCGTGGGCGGCGATGCGGCTCGGCCGCCCGGTGAAATGGACCGAGGATCGCCAGGAGAACTTCACCGCCACGACGCAGGAGCGCGGCCAGGTCCACGACGCCGAGCTCGCCGTCACCCGCGACGGCAAGATCCTCGGCGTCAAAGACGTTTTCCTGCACGACAGCGGCGCGTACGATTCGTACGGCCTCACCGTGCCGATCAACAGCCAGTGCACCCTGCTCGGCCCCTACGACGTCCCCAACTATTACACCGAGTTCACCGCGGTCTTCACCAACAAGACCCTGGTGACGCCGGTGCGGGGCGCCGGCCGCCAGCACGGGGTGTTCGTGATGGAGCGGCTCCTCGACTTCGCCGCGCGCGAGCTGGGCATCGACCGGCTCGAGATCCGGCGGCGCAACTACCTCGCCCCGGAGGCGTTCCCGTTCAACAACGAAATCATCTTCCAGGACTCGGCCCCGCTGGTCTACGACAGCGGCGACTACGCGCCGGCGCTGGCGCAGGCGGCGCAGATGATCGGCTACGAGCAGTTCGTGAGGGAAGAGCAGCCCCGGCTGCGCGTCGCGGGGCGTCACGTGGGCATCGGGATCGTGTCCTACATCGAGGGGACGGGGATCGGGCCCTACGAGGGCGCGCGCGTCACCATCGAGCCGAGCGGCGAGGTCCGGGTGGCGACCGGGGTGGGCACGCAGGGGCAGGGCCACTTCACGTCCTTCGCGCAGATCGTGGCGGAGGTGCTCGGCGTCCCGATGGAGCGGATCCACGTGGTCACCGGCGACACGCGCGAGTTCAACTGGGGCACCGGCACCTTCGCGAGCCGCGGCGCGGTGGTGGCGGGGACCGCCTGCCATGCGGCGGCCGCCCTAGTGCGGGACAAGATCTTCGCGGTAGCGAGCCGCGTCCTCCAGGTGCCGCAGGAGCGGCTGGAGCTGGTCGGCGGGAGAATGATGGTGAAGGACGCGACGGACGGCGGGATCGAGCTCGGCGCGCTCGCGGCCCGGGCCAATCCCCTGCGCGGCGCCGTGCGCCCCGGCACCGAGCCCGGGCTGGAGGCGACTGCGTACTATGGCCCCGACCGGGGCAGCACGGCGAGCGGCGTCCACGCGATGATCGTCGAGGTGGACCCCGAGACTGCGATGGTCGAGATCCGGCGTTACGTCGTGGTCCACGACTGCGGCCGCCTGATCAACCCGATGCTCGTCGAGGGCCAGATCCACGGCGGCGTCGCCCACGGCATCGGCAACGCGTTCTACGAGCAGCTCGTGTACGACGACGGCGGCCAGCTGCAGAACGCCTCGTTCATGGACTACCTGCTCCCCACCGCGACCGACGTGCCGCGCGTCGAGGTGGCGCACCGCGAAACCGCCTCGCCGTTGAACCCCATCGGCCTGAAGGGCGTCGGCGAAGCGGGGTGCATCCCGACGGGTGCCGCGTTCGCGCAGGCGGTGGAAGACGCGCTGGCCGACTACGGCCTCGAGATCACCGAAATTCCCTTGAGCCCCGACAAGCTGTTCGATCTCCTCAAGAAGACGCGCCCCAAGAAGCGCAACGTCGTCGTGATCGACGGCAGCTTCGTGTTCCAGGGGTCGCGCGAAGCGGTCTATGCGCTGCTGCAGGACCCGGAAGTGCTGGGGAAATCGCTGCCCGGCGCGATGCACTTGGGCCGCACCGGCGACGGCCGCTACGACGGGCTGATGCGCGTCGGGATCGGACCGGTCACCGCGGCGGAGTTCTCCGTGAGCGTGACGTTGCACGACCAGAAGCCGCCCGCGGGCTACGGGATGATCGTCGAAGGCAAGGGTGGCTTCGGGTTCGTGCGCGGTACCGCGCAGGTCGCCCTCGCCGACCACGGCGACGGCACGGAGATGACCTACCGGGCCGAGGTCCAGGTTGGCGGAACCATCGCGGGGGTGGGGCAGCGGCTGCTCGACTCGGTCGCAAAGCGGATGACGCGGCAAGGCCTCGAAGCGCTCAACACTGCCCTGGCCGCCCGGCTATGAAGCCCGCCCCGTTCGCCTACCATCGGCCTGAGACGCTGGACGAAGCGCTCGCGGTGCTCGCCGCGCACGGCGGCGAGGCGAAGCCCTTGGCCGGCGGCCAGAGCCTCATCCCGGCGATGAACTTCCGACTGGCGCGGCCCGCGGTGCTCGTGGACTTGAACCGGATCACGGAGCTGTCGGGCATCCGACAGGGCGGCGACGGACTGCATATCGGCGCCATGACGCGCCAGCGCGCCGTAGAGCGCGACCCGATCGTCGCGCGGGACGCCCCGCTGCTTGCCGAGGCGATGCCCTTCATCGCGCATCCCCAGATCAGGAACCGTGGCACGGTGGGCGGCAGCCTGGCGCACGCGGACCCGGCGGCGGAGCTTCCCGCGGTCATGCTCGCGCTCGACGCGAAGCTCCAGGTGCGCGGCCCCGCCCCTCGGGGCGTCCGCTCGATTCCGGCGGGGGAGTTCTATACCGGTCTCTTCGAGACGGCGTTGGCCCCGGGAGAGCTGCTGGTGGACGTCACCGTGCCTAGAGCCGCGCCGCGCAGCGGCTCGGCATTCGCTGAGGTCGCGCGGCGGCACGGCGACTACGCGCTGGCCGGCGTGGCGGTGCGGGTCACGGTGGACGACGCGGGCCGGTGCCGCGAGGCGCGGATCGCGCTCCTCTCCGTGGGCGACGGGCCGGTGCTGGCCCGCAAAGCCGCCAAGGCCATCACCGGCGAGTCACCGACGCCCGAAGCGATCCGGGAGGCGGCGGACGTGGCCGCCGCCAAGGACATCGATCCGCCGGGCGACATTCACGCCTCGCCCGCCTACCGCCGCCAGCTCGTGGCCGTGCTGGTCCGCCGGACGCTGGAACGGGCTTTCGAGCGGGCGCGCAATGGATAGTAGCCAATGCGGAATGCGGAGTGCGGAATGCGGAATTGAAGTGGAGGGTCGTGCCTCGATTCGAAAAGCTCCCATTTCTATTCCGCATGCCGAATTCCGCACTCCGCATTACGATCCACCGGAGGCAGCCAGCCATGAAGATCTATGATCTCTCACAACCGCTCAACGAGCGATCCAGCTTCTGGCCCTACTACCCGCCGTTCGAGGTGAAGTACATCAAGCGCAAGGCCGAGCACGGCGTCAACGCGCAGTATATCATGACCTCCAACCACATGGGTACGCACCTCGACGCGCCGCGCCATTTCGTGACGGCGGGCAAGACGATCGACGAGCTACCGCTCGCGTGGCTATGCGGCCCGGGCGTGATCGTGGATTTGCGGGACGAGATGGACGAGCTCGCCGTGTACACACCGCAGATGATCGAGCGGCGTGTCGAGGTGAAGAAGGGCGACCTCCTCTACCTGCACACCGGCTGGCACCGCTACGCCGACTTCGGGGCCACGCCGGACGAAGAGCGGTACTACCACTATCATCCCGGCGCCCATCCCGACCTGGTGCCGTGGCTGCTGGAGAAGCAGATCCACGTCTGGGGTGTGGACTGCGTCTCCACCGACCATCCGATGAACCTCCCCATCGGCCGCTTTCTCGGCAAAGGAATGCACGGCCACTGCGACAAGGTGCGCGCCAAAGCCGAGCAGAAGTTCGGCGGCAAAGCGGCGGTGGACCGGATGTTCCCCGACAGCGCCTACCAGTTGACCCACAACGCCCTGTTCCCCAAGGATTGCATCCACATCGAGAACCTCGGGGGCGAGATCGAGGCGCCCGAGCTCCAGAACCAGCGGCTGATCCTCGGCTGCTTCCCCTGGAAGTTCAAGGGTGGTGAGGCGGCGTTCTGTCGCGCCGTGGCGTTCGTGGGGAAATGGGAGTGAGGACGCTCGAGCGGGGCCCCTGGGCTTCGCTCTGCGCGTCCTTGTCTCATGTCACCACGCCGCGAGCTCGCTGATCTCTCGGCCGTCGAGCTGCGGACGCTCGTCGCCAAGCGCGAGGTCTCCCCCGTCGAGGTCGTCGAGGCGTGTCTGGAGCGGCTCGAGCGCCACAACCCAACGATCAACGCGGTCGTCACGCTCAACCCGAGAGCGCTGGACGACGCCCGCGACCTGGAGCGGCGGCTGGCACGCGGCGAGACCCCCGGCCTCCTGTGCGGGCTGCCCGTGGGGATCAAGGACGTCACCCCGGTCGCGGGGCTCCGCACGACGTTCGGCTCGCCACTCTACAAGGATTACATCCCGAAGGAAGACGCCCTCGTCGTGCAGCGGCTCAAGGCCGCCGGCGCGGTGATCCTCGGCAAGACCAACACGCCCGAGTTCGCGGCCGGCGGCAACACCTTCAACGAGGTCTTCGGCAGGACGCGGAACCCCTGGGACCCGACGAAGAGCGCCGGCGGCTCGACCGGCGGCGGCTGCGCCGCGCTGGCGACGGGCATGATCGCGCTGGGCGAGGGAACGGATCTCGGCGGGTCGCTGCGGATCCCCGCCTCGTTCTGCGGCGTGGTGGGCATCCGCCCGTCCGTCGGGCTCGTGCCCACCCATCCCAGCGACTGGGTGTGGGATCCTCTCCAGGTCACCGGGCCGGTGGCGCGGACGGCGGAGGACGTGGCGCTCATGCTCCAGGCCGTGGCGGGACCGAGCCCTCTCGCCCCCCTCGCGCAGCCGGTGGCGGGGCGCACGTTCTTCCCGTTACCTCAGGCCATCGGCCCGAGGTCGGCCGTGGCCTACTGCCCGGACATCGCGGGAATCGGGATCGACCCCGGCATCGAGCGAGTGTGCCGGGGGGCTGCCTTCGCGCTGCGCGACGCGGGCGTCACAGTCGAGGAGATCCCGCTCGATCTCGCCTACGGCCGTCCCGCATACCTCGCGCTGCGGGGGCTGTGGTTCGTCGCGCAGCTGCATTCCCGGCTCGACAAGCTAGACCGCTTCGGCGTGAACGTCGCCAACAACATCGCGGGGGGGCTCAAGGTCACGACCCGGGAGCTCGCCGCCGCCGAAGCCGCGCGAGGGCGGATGTGGCACCAGTTCCGCGAGCTGTTCGAGCGGTTCGATCACTTGCTCACGCCTTGCATGGCGGTGCCGCCGTTCCCGGTGGAGCAGAACTACCCCGACACCGTCGGCGGGAAGAACATGGAGACGTATGTGGACTGGATCGCGCCGACGTTCGTGCTGAGTCTCACCGGGTTGCCGGTGGCGGCGGTGCCGTGCGGCCTCGATGCAAGCGGGTTGCCGGTGGGGCTGCAGATCGTCGGCCGGCAGTGCGGCGAAGAAGGGACGCTGGCGCTGGCGGCGGAGGTGCAGAAGCGCCGGCCGATCGGGAGGCCGCCGCTCCTGCGCGGCTGACCCCGGGGTGACGCCCCGGGGGACGTGTCACCGAAACAGCCTCGCCACCTCCGGCTTCGTCACCTTCCCCATCGCGTTGCGGGGCAGCGCGGCGACGCACCGCAGCGCCCGCGGCACTTTGTACGGCGCGAGCCGCTGCTTCGCCCAGCGCTGCAGCTCCTCCAGCGCCAGCGTCACATCGTCGCGCAGCTCCACCGCGGCGCAGATCCGCTCCCCCCACTCCGCATCCTCCACGCCCACCACCGCGCACTCCGCGATGGCGGGATGGGCGCGCAGCACGTCCTCGATCTCGAGCGCCGAGATCTTGTAGCCGCCCGACTTGATGATGTCCACACTGGTGCGCCCGAGGATGCGGTAGGCGCCCTGCTCGAGCACCGCCATGTCGCCGGTGCGGAACCAGCCATCGCGGAACGCCTGTGCGGTCGCGTCGGGGCGCCGCCAGTACTCGAGGAACACGTTGGGGCCGCGGACCTCGATCTCGCCCGGCGTCCCGGGCTGGGCCGGCCGGCCCTGCTCATCCACCAGCCGGACTTCCACGCCCGGCAGCGGCGTGCCGACGAACCCCGGTCGCCGCTCGCCGCGCAGCGGGTTGGACAGCGCCATCCCGATCTCGGTCATCCCATAGCGCTCGAGCAGCACGTGGCCGCTGATTGCCTGCCACCGTTCGAGCGTCCGGATGGGAAGCGCCGCCGATCCCGAGACCATCAGCCGCAGGCGCGCGCATCCGGCTGCATAGGCGCGCTGCCGCTCCGGCGGGGCCGCCTCCCAGGCGGCGATCAGTTTGTTGTAGATGGTCGGCACGGCCATGAACAGCGTCAGGTCGTCATCCGCCAGCCGGCCCCAGACTCGGGGCCCGTCGAACTTGGCCAGCATCTCGCACCGGGCACCGGCCCACAGCGCGCAGGCGAGGACGTTCACGATGCCGTGCACGTGGTGGAGCGGGAGCACGAGCAGGATCGCGTCGCCGACCGTCCATTCCCACGCCGCGATGAGACTCGTGACCTGGGCGCGGAGGTTGGCATGCGTCGTCACCACGCCTTTGGGTCGCCCCGTCGTGCCGGACGTATAGACCATCATCGCCCGTCTCCCCTCCTCCACCGCGGGGAGTGGAGAGTGGGGAGTGGTACGCTCCAATGCCTGCGGAGTCCAGATGAGGCGTGCGCGCTTGGCCCCGTCGAGGCCGCGCACCATCTCCGCGAAATCGGGATGGGCAAGCACGATCTCGGCGTCCGCGTCCCGGATCACGTACTCCAGCTCGGCCGGCGGGTGCGAGGTCGCGAGCGGCACGGCGATGCCACCGGCACGCCATATGCCCCACTGGGCTGCGACGTAGTGCCAGCCCGCGGGCGCGAGGAACGCGACGCGCGACTCGCCCAGATCCGGACGACCGTCCAGCAGGCACGCCGCGACCCGGGCGGAGGCGTCGAGCAGGTCGCGATAGGTAAACGTCCCTTCGGGGGCGACAATGGCGGTGCGGTCGTCGTGCGCCTCCGCGCGGGCGACGAGCGGGAGGGAGGAGGGGAGGGGGGGGACTTCGGATCCGCCAGGCATGGGATAGCTTGGCCGGAAGCGGGGAGCGGGCGCAAGGGACGCGTCCCTGTTGACCGCACGGCGGCCGGTTCCTACCTATGTGGAGGGGCCGAGCTCTCGGGGGGGGGGGCCACCATGCCAGACGCCCCGCAGTGGGCCCGCGTACGAGGCGACGTGAACTGCAACGTGCGCCGCGGTGCGTGGTACGAGGTCGTTCGGCTCACTCCGGACGATGCGGTCATCG
>QHUY01000270.1 GCA_003223415.1 Gemmatimonadota bacterium | reverse complement strand
CGCTGTCGACGAGCAGACGCTCGGCGTCCGGCGCGTGGGCGAGCACCACGTCCGCGTCGCCGCGGCGTCCCAGCTCGAGGGCCTGGCCGCTGCCGACGGCAATGACCTTCGCGCGATAACCGGTCCGCCGCTCGAAGATGGGAAGCAGGGTGTCCAGCAGCCCGGCATCCCGGGTCGAGGTGGTGGTGGCGAGGAGAACCTCACGAGACTGGGCCGTAGCAGGCGGTAAGGGGCGGTCAGGGGCGGTACCACAGATCGCACCGGCGGCGAGGACTCCGGCCCAGTACCGTCCTTTACCGCCCATTACCGCCCTCATTCACCACCGCACCTGCATCTGAGCGATCAGCCGGTTGTTGGCGACGGCCGCGCTCTGCTCCACGAAGACCGTATACTCGACCTGGAGCTTCAGGTCGTCCCCTGTGAAGAAATACTGGGCGCCGCCGGTGTACCCCGTGGTGCGATCGCCGCCCGCGGCGTCATTCGGGTCGTACTGCTGCACCCGCCCGACGAGCTGGAGGCGCTTGGGTTGCAGCGCGTATGCCGCGAGGGCATACCAGCCCCTCGTCGTGACGGCCGCGGCCGCGCGGTGCCGCCACAGGTACTCGGCGCGCACCGCCACGCGCCCCCGTTCCAGCGTCCCCTCGATGTCCCACGTCGTCGTGTCGGGCTTCCCCGCCGCGGCGGCGCCCACATGCAACCCGGCGATCGGCCTCACGACCGCGCGCGCCATATAGAGGAAACGCTCGTCGCCGTTTGCCGCGCGGTTGGTCCCATCGCCGTTGAAGACGCCGCCGTTCAGGGTCAACGGGCCTGTCGAGTTCCACTCGATCTTCACGCCGAGGTCGCGGTTCGGCGCGAGCGAGTCCACCACCATCGACCGCTCTGGCAGCTCGAGCACGGTCGAAGAGCGAATGAATTCGACGGAGAGCGGGGTCTTCGACTGGCCGATGGTGGCGATCCACGGTCCGTGCGTAAGCGCGACGTAGAGGTCCGTAGCGGCCACGGTCGCCGCGGTCGCGCCGGTGCCCCCGCTCCGCAGTTCCGCCTGGAGCTTGTAGCTCGCCCAGGGCCTGAGGCTCCCCTGCACCCCGAGGCGCGCCCGCCGGAGCTTGAACAGCGCCGAGTCGGCGATCGCCTCGAAGCGCGTCTGCACGTAGCCCGTGACCTTGGGCGCGGTCGGCCCCTGGGCGGACAGGCGGTTAGGCGGATAGCCGGTTAGCAAGCACGTGAGCGCGAGGCTAGCTGCCCAACCCCCCAACCGCCAATCCGCCCGGACACAGTCTCTCAATTGAACACCGCTGGTCGTCGAGTATCTTGGGGCCCAAAGCTAACCGCATCTCTGTCTCATGAGCGAACTGCTCGACGCCATCACAGGCCTCGCGAACGCGTGCGAGCCGCTTCCCGGGATCGTGACGGGTGGGCAGCCGACGGCCGAGCACCTTGCGACGTGGTGCTCGACCTGCGCGAGCCCATGGAGCCACGCCCCTACCGCGCGCCCGACGCGGTGCGCGCGGCGGGGCTCGAGTACGTCAATGTCCCGTTCGGCCAGGGCGAGATCGGCGACGCCACGTTCGAGGCCGCCCTGCGCACCGTGCGGGAGCTGGGCGGCCGCAAGCGCGTCCTGGTTCACTGCTCCAGCGGAAGCCGCGTGGGCGCCGCGCTGATTCCGTACCTCATGCTCGACAAAGGGATGAGCGAGGAGGACGCAGTTGCGGAAGCAATGCGCGTGGGCATGCGGGACGCAGGGCTCATGCAGGCGGCAGTCGACTACGTCAGGCGTAAGACGACGAGGTAGACGCCAAGTCGCTGAGACGCTGAGTGGATGTGAGGGATGAGCGGCTAGGAGAGACCTACGAACTCGCACCTCACATCCACTCAGCGTCTCGGCATCTCGGCGTCTCCCTTGGCGCCTTCCCGTCTCACTCCCCTCAAAACAGGGTCCTCTGCGCGCCGAGATTGTCGGGCTCCACTATTTTCTGCCCTATCAATCGCTGCATTGCTCTGGCGCTGGCCGGCGCGTGTCCCTGAAACTGGTTGCTGAAGTAGCCGTACACCGACTGCACGCGCGCCGCGAGGGCGGCGAGCGCCATGGCCCACACCGCGAGCTCCCGCTCGCGATCGATCTGCACGTGGCCGACGTCCTCCAGCCGCTGTCCCGTCCCGATCCAACGCACGTACGCGAACTCGGCGGTGGGATGGATCGCGAGGTCGATCATCTGGTCCCGCGGCAGCCACCGCCCCTCGACGAGCGCGAGCGCCAGCCCGTGGCGCCGCAGCAGCTCGAGCAGCTTCGGGCCGACCCAGGCGCGCTGGCGCACTTCGACGGCCCAGCGCATTCCCTGCGGCAGCGCGGCGAGGAACCACTCCACCGCTTCCCAGCGCTCCGGCCCCGTCTGGGCGCCAAGCTGAATCAGCACCGGCCCGAGGTGATCGCCGAGCAGTCGGGCGCGCTCGCAGAAGAGCGCTAGTCGCGCCGGGTCCGGCGCGGCGTCGCCGGCGGGGCTCAGGTCCTCGGGGAGCTTCAGGGCGAACGTGAACCCCGCGGCCACCTTCTCCGCCCAACCCCGCACCACGTGCTCGGCGGGCGTCGCGTAGTAGGTCGAGTCGACCTCGACCGTATCGAACGCGCGGGTGTAGATGGAGAGGAACTCCTGCGGCCGGGCGCCGGGCGGGTAGAAGGGCCCGACCCAGGCCGGGTAATCCCAACCCTGAGTTCCAAGATGAACCTTGGTGCCGACGCCCTTCAAGGGTTTCT
>QHUY01000023.1 GCA_003223415.1 Gemmatimonadota bacterium | reverse complement strand
CTCGAGCGGACCCGTGAGTCGAAACTCGTGCGGAGCACCGTCGCGCTGTTCGAACGGGCGCCGTTCTTCTGCGTGTGGATGTGCTCGTGGAGTCCGCTGCCGTATTGGGCCGTGCGCTTCCTGGCCCCGCTCTCCGGCTATGACGTCCGCCGCTACCTGCTCGCGACGTTCCTGGGCCGGGGGCCGCGATACTACTTCATCGCCCTCTTCGGGAAGCTGCTTCCGGTGTCGAATCTCGCGCTCGCCGTTATCACCGTCGCCCTGATCGGCGTCGCCGTCCTGATCGGCATGGTGCAGCGGGGACGCCGCCGCCGCGCGGCCACGATAGGCGAGGTCGCCCCCGCTTAGCGCGACGCTTCGAGCACACCCCCCCCCGCGACGGCGGGCTCCGCCGCGGCGGGCGCCTTGATCCACCGCATCGTCGCCAGCATTGCCCCGCCCAACACCAGGCCGCTCAACGCGTCCACTCCGTAGTGGAACTGCCCGTACACGACCGACAGCAGCAGGCCGACGGTGAGCGGGAGCAACACGAGGCCCAGCGGCCGGCAGTAGCGGAGCGCCATGCCCGCCGCCACGACCGACGCCGCCACGTGGGACGAGGGGAACGCAGCCCCCCACGAGTCCCCCCGGTCGAGCAGCCACTGCGCCCAGCGCGCCGGCGCGATGTTCGTCGCCGCGTTATGGGCGAGGTCGAAGGCGTAGCGCGGCCCCGCCACCGGAAAGAAGAGGAACGCGAGGTAGCAGAGGTAGAACGTCACCACGACCGCGAAGATCGTGTCGCGGGCCGCATCCCTGCGGCCAAGCAGCCACAGCCCGAACGGCGAGGACCAGAGGATCGGGTAGTACGCGAGGTAGCAGACGTGCAGAATCCATGAGAGGGCGACGTTGGGCATCTCGCGGATCCAGTTGTAACTGACCTCCGAGCCGAACACCCACACCTCGAGCCGCTGGATCCACCAGTCGTTCTGGAACCCCGCGTCGAGGGTGAGCACGCCGATCTCGCCGTACAGGGCCGGGAGCAGGAACATCGCGTACCAGTCGCCGCAGAAGCGGCCCACCGGGCCTGCCTCGCGGGCGCGCGGGGCGAGCAGGACGACGGCGAACACCAGCCCGTGAGCCACGAACAGCCAGCCTCCCCCAGGCACGTTGCCGCGGTAGGAGACCAGCACCGCGATCGTCGCCGCCGCCAGGTAGAGCAGCGTGGCGACGTCGACCGGCGCGAAAGGGCCGAGCCGTCTCACAGCCACCCCTGCGCGCGGTACCATGCTGCCGTCCGCTGCACACCCACCTCCAGATCCGTGTGAGCCTGCCAGCTCGTATCCCGCGTCAGGGCATCCGCCCGACATGTCCACGCGGGAGCCAGAAATTCGTTCGCCTTGTCCGCCGAGAGCAAGGTCGCCCGGCCGGCGAGGTGCGCCACCGAGCCGATCGTCCAGAGCAGCCCCCGCACCAGCGGCGCCGGTAGCGGCACGATGCGCGGCGTCCGTCCCCCCCCCGCTCCCCCCCCCACGGCGCGGCCGACGGCGAGCGCCAAGCCCCGGCTGGTCGTGGTCGCCGGGTGGGCCGCGTAGTAGACCTTCCCGGCCGCCGCCGGGCTGGTAGCCGCCGTAATCAGTGCCTGGGCCAAGTCCCCGGCGTATACGACCGAGAGTTCCTGCGATCCGTCGCCGAAGACCGGGGCGAGCCCCGTTCGGGCCACCTTGAAGAGCTTCAGGATCTCCCGGTCCCACTCCCCATAGACTACCGGCGCCCGCACGATGGTCCAGGGGAAAGGGGCGGCCCGCACCAGAACCTCGCCGGCGAGCTTGCTGCGGCCATAATCCGTGACCGGGGCCGGCGGCCGGGTCTCATCGATCGGTCGGCCCGGGACGGTGGGGCCTCCGGCAGCGAGGGAGGACACGTACAGGAACCGGCCCAGAGATGAGGGATCGGCGGCCGCCGCCTCCAGCACATTAGCGGTTCCGTCCCGGTTCACCGTCATGAACTCGAGTAAGCCGCGCGCGCTGATGCGGCCGGCGAGGTGGAAGATCACGTCCATGCCGGCGCAGCCGTTGCGAAGCGCGTCCGGGTCGTTCAGGTCGCCGCGCACCATCCGCACGCCGGTCCAGCCGAGGGTTGCGGCCTTGGCCGGCGAGCGGACCAAGCATGTCACCTGGTTTCCGCGGGCGAGCAGCGCGCTGACCAGGTGGGCTCCGACGAAGCCGGTCCCCCCGGTGACGAAGGCCTTCACAACGCCTTGTCGAAGATCCGGTAGGTCTTGTAGGGCCGGAAGCCGAGCGCTTGGGCGGCGTTGTTCATGGGGGCGTTGTCTTCGAGGATCCAGCCGCCCTCGCCCCAGTTGTAGCCCTTCGCTACGCCCTTGGCCCAGATCCAGTTGTAGAGCAGGGCATCGATGCCGCGGCCCCGGAACTCCGGGATGGTGCCGAGTAGCAGCACGCGCACGCGCCGGATCTTGCGGGCGTGCCACAGGATGAGGGGGAGGCCCCAGAGCCGCCCCGACGTGTTGTGCTTGAGGGCGACGTTGAGGTCGGGGAGCGCGACGGCGAACCCGACGACCTGGCCGTCCCGCACGGCGAAGGGGACGAGGTCGGGCACCGCGATCGGCTTCAGCTGCTTGGCGAGGTGATCGATCTCGGGCTCGGTGAGGGGGACGAAGCCCCAGTTCTTCTCCCAGGCCTGGTTATAGAGCTCCTTGATCAGCTCCACTTCTTCCCCGAACCGCTTCAGGTTGAGCGGCCGCAGCGTGATGCCGGCGCGGTTCGCCACGCGCTGCGCGATCTTGAGGTAGCGCTTCGGCGGCGCTTGGCCCGAGCCCTCGTAGGCGAGCAGGTCTTTGGCCTTCCGGAAGCCGTACCGCTCGTGCAGCGCGACGTAGTAGGGGGGATTGTGCGGCATCATCAGCGTGGGCGGAGTGGTGAACCCGTCCACCAGCAGGCCGCACTCGTCGTTGATCGACGGGCTCATCGGCCCGCGCATCGTGTCGCAGCCCTTGGCCGCAAGCCACCCCGCCGCGGCGTCCCACAGCGCGCGCGCGACCTCCGGGTCGTTCACGCATTCGAAGAAGCCGTAGAACCCGACCCGATCTTCATGGGTCTGGTTGTGCAGGTGGTTCCGGATCGCGCCAATCCGTCCGACCGTCCGGCCGTCCGCCACCCCGACGAAGAATTGTGCCTCGGCGTGGCGCCAGAAGGGGTTCTTCTTGGGGGACAGCAGCGTGCGTACGTCCATGCGCAGCTGGGGCACCCAGAGCGGGTCGCCGCGGTGGAGCTCGTAGGGAAAGGCGATGAAGCGATTGAGACCGCGCCCGTCGGTGACGGGCACGATCTCCGGTCCGCTCAGATGACCCCCAGCTCTTTACCGAGTCGGCCGAAGGCCTCGAGGGCGGTGTCGATCTGTTCGTCGCTGTGCGTCGCCATCAGGCTGGTGCGCAGTCGACACAGCGACGGCGGTACCGCGGGCGGGACCACCGGGTTGGTGAACACCCCGGCGTCGAACAGCTTGCGCCAGAAGAGGAAGGTCTTCTCGAGCGGCCCGATGAGCACCGGGACGATCGGCGTCTCGGTGGGGCCGATGTCGAAGCCCACGCTGCGGAGCCCATCCTGCAGGCGCCGCGCGTTCTTCCACAGCCGCTCGCGGCGCTCGGGCTCGCGTTGCATCACCTGCAGCGCCGCCAGGACCCCGGCGGTGTTGCCCGGGGGCAGCGCCGCCGTGAAGATCAGCGGCCGGCTGTGGTGCTTCAGGAAGTGGATCACATTCTCGGTTCCGGCCGCGAAGCCGCCGATCGAAGCGAGCGACTTCGAGAACGTCCCCACGATGAGATCCACCTCGTCCACCAGACCGAAATGGGCGGCGGTCCCGTCACCCCGGGGGCCCAGCACCCCGACCGAGTGCGCGTCGTCGATGGCGAGCGCCGCGCCGTACTTCTGCGCCACCTTGAGGAGGTTCGGGACGTCGGCGATGTCGCCTTCCATCGAGTAGATGCCGTCCACGATGACCATCGTGCCGATCTTCGGGTCCACCTTCTGCAGCTTGCGCTCCAAACCGGCGAAGTCGCCGTGGTTGAAGCGGACCGTCTCTCCCTGCGACATCTTGGCGCCGTCCACGATCGACGCGTGGTCCAGTTTGTCGAGGAAGACGACGTCCCCTCGGCCCACCAGGCCGGAGATCAGCCCGAGATTCGCCTGGTAGCCGGTGGAGAAGACCAGGCACGACTCCTTGCCGAAGAACTCCGCCAGCTCGGTCTCGAGCCGCTCGTGCAGGTCCAGCGTGCCGTTCAGGAACCTGCTACCCGTGCACCCTGACCCGTAGCGCTCCAAGGCCGCCTTGGCCGCGGCCAAGACGTCCGGATGGTGGGTGAGCCCCAGATAGTTGTTGGAGCCCATCATGATCCGGGGCTTGCCCTCGATCATGACGACGGTGTCTTCGGAGTGGGAAATCGGCTTGAAGTACGGGTACAGGCCCGCCGCCTGCACCTCGCGCGCTCGTGTGAAATTCTTGCACTTGTCGAACAACGCGATGTGCTGGAGGGTCTGTGTGCTCACGCGACCTCTAGGGCTTTGGGAAGGCGACGGTACAGCTTAGCCGGGGGGGCAGGAAACCGCAAGGCGCCGCGCCCGTGGTGTTTAGCGCACCAGGGCCGGCGTACGTAACTTGTACGCGCCGTGTTTCGCTTCGTCCGTCTACTGCTGGTCTTGGTCGTGCCGGCGCCGTCAACGCTCGCCGCTCAGCGCGCGGCGTACACGGCGGGCTGGGGCGACGTCGCGACGGTCGGTGGGGCGGGCCTGCTTGCCCTGCTGCCCGCCGGCCTGAGCCTGCCGCACGGCCCGCCGCCGTGTGCGCCGTGCGATCCGGCCGGCCTCTGGGGCATCGATCGCTGGGCGGTCCACCCGGTGGATGCGCGCGCGGGCAGCGCGAGTGATGTCCTGCTGCTCGGCGTCGCGGGGTCGGCGGGGCTGGCGTCCGTGCTCGGCGTGCCAGCGGGCCGCGCCCGCGGCAACGCGGCGGTGTATTGGGACGCCGTCTCATTGACCGGCGCGACGACCGAGTGGCTCAAGGTGCTCGTGCATCGCAGCAGGCCGGTGCTCTACACGGCAGACGCCGCCGCCGCGGCGGGCAGTCACGACAACCGCATGTCCTTCCCCTCCGGCCACACCGCGTTTGCCTTCGCCGCGGTGACCTCCTACGCCGTTCTGGCGCGACGCCAGCAGCTGCGGCACGCCACCCGCAACAGCGTGCTGCTGTTCATCGGCGCCGCGGGGGTCGGCGCGCTGCGCGTCGCCGCCCACAAACACTTTCCCACCGACGTCGCCGCGGCCGCCGCGCTGGGTAGCGGCATCGGGTGGCTCGTGGCCACGGTGCATCCCACCACCCCCTGAGATGAGCCGACTGCCGCGGGTGATGACGCTGCGCGACGTCGTGCTGTTCAACATCACGGCGATCGTCGGGCTGCGCTGGCTGACCACGGCGGGCCGGATCGGTCCTGCCAGCCTGGCGCTGTGGGTGTTGGCGATGGTGATCTTCTTCCTGCCGTCCGCGATGGCGGTGCGGGAGCTCAGCGACATCGACCCCGGTGAAGGCGGCCTGTATCGCTGGGTGACGCGCGCCTTCGGTCCCCGGCACGGGTTCATCGCGGGATGGGGCTACTGGGTGAACAACCTGGTCTATTACCCGTCGCTGCTGCTCACCAGCGCGGCGATCTTCGCCTACGTGGGCGGCCCCGGCTTCGTCCACCTGGCCGAGAACAAGGGGTTCATCGCCGCCTTCTCCCTCGCCAACCTGTGGATTGCCCTTGGGCTGAACCTCATCGGGCTGCGGGTGGGGAAGTGGGTGCAGAACCTGGGGGCGTACGGGACCTGGCTCCCGGCGGCGATCTTCGTGGCACTCGCGGCGTGGTCCCTCGTCGCGCACGGCAGCGCGACGCCGCTCACGGCGCCGGCGCTGCTGCCGAGCCGGCTCGACCTGCCGTTGCTCAGCCTGTTCGCCACGATGACGTTCGCGTTCGCCGGGCTCGAGCTCGCCCCGACGCTGGGCGACGAGATCCAGGATCCGGTGGCGACGCTGCGGCGCGGCATCGTGCTTTCGGGGATCGGCATCGTCGCTACGTACGTGCTCGGCACCGCCGCGATGCTGGTCGCCCTCCCGGCGGAGACGGTGAGCATCACGAACGGCCTGCCGCAGGCCACGGCCGCGCTGTCCCAACGGCTCGGCGCGCCCTGGCTCGCGCCGGCCGCGGCGCTAATCGCCGCCCTGATCACCCTCGGCAACTTGGGGGGGGTGGGCGCGTGGATCGCGGGGACGGCGCGCATCCCGTTCGTCGCCGGCCTGGACCACGTCCTGCCGCCGGCATTCGGCAAGGTGCACCCGCGGTGGCAGACACCGCACGTCGCGCTGCTGGTGCAAGGGGCCGTGGCCACCCTGTTCATCGTGGCGGGGCTCGCGGGCTCGACCGTGCGGGACGCCTACCTCGCTCTCGTCGATACGACGATCGTGCTGTTCTTCATCCCTTACTTGTACCTGTTCGCGGCCTACCAGCGGCTGCACCGCGTCCGCACGCTGCGCGCCGCCGTCGGCGGGTGGGTGGGACTCGGCGCTGTCGCGCTCTCCATCGCGCTGGCGTTCGTGCCCGCCGCGGACGTGGCCAATCCGGTCTCGTTCGAGCTCAAGGTGGTGGGCGGCGTGGTGGGCTTCATGGGCATCGGCTGGTGGTTGGCGGTGCGACCGCGGTCGCGCCCAGAGACCTAGGGCAACGCGGCGCAGCTGTCTCCCCCCCCCTCCGCCCGGCGCTCGAAGGCCGGGCTGCCGTCCGGCAGCCGACGGGCGAGGAGCGCGGCGCGCCAGGGTCCCATCGCCCACCCGGCGAAGCGCTCCGCCCTGGCCACCGTCGGGCCACTCCCTGACCGGATCACATACAACGTGTACGGATTGCGCAGCACCGTGTCGGCCGTGAACAGGACCCGCAGCCGCATGCCGGTGAGCTGGGTGAAGGTGGGCAGGTCGGCAAGGGCGTAGGCGTTGCGCTCGTCGGCCAGGTGCAGTGTCGCGGCCTGATCGGTGCCGGATTCCGTGTACCACCCCTGACGCCCGGGCCGCACGCCCGCAGCGGCCCAGAGCGCGAGCTCCCGGACGTGTGTGCCGGAGGAGTCTCCGCGCGAGACGAAGCCAGCCCCGCGCTGCGCGATCCGAGCGAACGCCTCGACGGCTCCGCTCGCCGTGGCGACGCCCGCCGAATCGGCGGCCGGCCCCACGATCGCGAAGCGACTCGCGACCAGTTGGCAGCGCAGCGCCGCGTGGCCGGGGCGCACCAGCAGTCGCTCCTCGAGGGTGGGCGCGTGCGTGATGACGACGTCGAGGTCGCCGCGCGCGGCCGCCTGCAGCACCTGGCCCGACGGCCCGATGACCGTCGCCACCGGGGGGGGGCCTCGCCACAGCGAGTCGAGCAGCGTCAGCGCGCCCGATTGCTGGACGGTGTAGGTGGTGCCAAGCCGCAA
>QHUY01000022.1 GCA_003223415.1 Gemmatimonadota bacterium | reverse complement strand
CTACCTGCCGCCGTTTCGGGCCGCGGTGGACGCCGGCGCCGGCACCATCATGACGTCGTTCAACGAGATCGCGGGGCTCCCGAGCACCGCCAACCGCTGGCTGGTGACGACGCTGCTCCGGGGGGAGTGGAAGTTCCGCGGCATGGTCGTGAGCGACTGGACGTCGATCGACGAGCTGCGGGCGCACGGCGCAGCCGGCTCGCGCGCGGAAGCGGGAAGGCTCGCCCTCGAGGCCGGCGTGGACATGGACATGGTGAGCCGGATCTATCTCGACGACCTGCCGGCAGTCGTGCGCGCTGGGCGCATCCCCGTCGCGACGGTCGACGCCGCGGTGCGTCGCGTGCTCCAGGCAAAGCTCGCCCTCGGCTTGTTCGACGATCCCTACCACGGAGCGACGGTCGAGCGCGAGCGCGCCACGTCCCTCGCGCCGCAGC
>QHUY01000021.1 GCA_003223415.1 Gemmatimonadota bacterium | reverse complement strand
TCGCCGACGACAAAGTCGCGGTCCTCGGCCCGTGGGCCGGCCACGGGGACCCGCAGGATGCCGTCACGCCGCTCGAAGGCATTCGCGCGCGGGCGGGGGAGGGTACGAAAGTGCTGTACGCCAAGGGCTGCGGCATCGCCGACAGCGCGACGGCGGGCATCGCCGACGCCGTCGCGCTGGCACGCCAGGCGGACGTCGCGGTGGTCGTCCTGGGCGAGGGGGGGTACATGAGCGGCGAGGCCGCCAGCCGCTCGGCGCTCGACCTCCCGGGTGTGCAACAACAGCTGCTCGAGGCAGTGCAGGCGACCGGCACGCCGATCGTCCTGGTGCTCATGAGCGGCCGCCCGCTCGCCGTCGCGTGGGCGGCAGAGCACGTGCACACGATCGTCCAGGCGTGGTTCCTCGGTGTCGAAACCGGCCACGCGCTTGCGGACGTGCTGTTCGGTGACGTGAGCCCGAGCGGCAAACTCCCCGTGACCGTGCCTCGATCCGTCGGCCAGGTGCCGATCTACTACAACCACAAGAACACCGGTCGGCCGCCCGCCGCGGGCAAATACAACTCCAAGTACATCGACCTACCGGTGAGCCCCCTCTATCCTTTCGGCTACGGGCTGAGTTACACGACCTTCAGCTACTCGGACCTCCGACTGAGCGCGCCGCGCATCGGGCCAGCTGGGTCGCTGACCGTCTCGGCCGCGGTGACCAACACCGGCGCACGCGAGGGCACGGAGGTGGCGCAGCTCTACGTCCGCGATGAGGTGGCGAGCATCACGCGGCCGGTGCGCGCTCTGGCGGGATTCCAGCGGGTCACCTTGCGCCCGGGGGAGACGCAGCGGGTGGAGTTCGTCCTCACCGCGCGACAGCTTGGCTTCTACAACGAGGCGATGCGGTTCACTGTCGAGCCGGGACGGTTCCTGGTGTTCGTGGGCCCAAGTTCCGCGGAGGGAATCGAGGGAGCCTTCGAGGTACAGGGGAATCGCTAGACGCGCTCTGCAGGCTTCCTCTTCTAGCCCTGCCCCTTCAGCAACCTCAAGATGGCCGCGTCTCCAGCCTCGGCGGCGATGCCGATGGCGCTCTTGCCCTCGTCGTTCTGCTGCTTGGGATCGGCGCCGTGCGCCAGCAGGTAGCGCGTCATCTCCACGTCGCGGCTCAGCACCGCCTCGTGCAGCGGCGCCCATCCCTTTTCCTGCTTGGCGTTCACCGGCGCACCCGCCTCGACCAGCAGGCGGACCGCCTCGAAGCTGCGCCCCGCCGCCGCTGAGTGGAGCGCCTGCACCCGCATCGGGTTGCGCGCCACCTGTGCGACGTCCGCGCCGCGCGTGAGCAACAAGCGCACGGTCTCCGGATGCCCGAAAAATGCCGCGAGGCCCAGCGGGTAGAAGCCATCCCCGGAGTAGGCGCTCACCTGCGACGGATCCTGGTCCAGTAGCTCCGCCACCCGCTCCGTCCGGCCCACGGCGCAGGCGTCGAACAGGTCGAGCTCGGGCCCCGCGCCCAGCAACACCGCCACGACATCGCTCTTGTGATGGTATTGCGCAATGAGCACGGGCGAGTGCCCCCGCTCGTTGCGCCGGTTGACGAGTCCCGGCTCGGTGGCCAGCAGCCCCCGCACGCGCGCAACGTCGCCCGCACGAATGGCGTCGAATAACTCGGTCCCGGCGGTCATATGGCCTCCCCTGGCAATGGTTAGCGCCCGCTCGGCCGCGCCGCCAGAGCTCATCGAGCGGCTCGCTACCTGAACGTGATTCCCTTGCGGAGCGTCACCGCCCACCGCTTGTTCCCGTACCCCTCCCCGAACCGGTAACCGACCGCGAGCTCCGAGACCTCCCCGTACGTCGCGCGCGTGGGGCCGAGCCGCAGCGACAGACCCACATCGCCCCCCTCGCGAGCGCGCTCGTCAGCGTACCAGGCACCGCCGTAGTCCAGGAACGGCGCCACGCCCACGCCGAGCATCCCCCACAAGTCGTCCTTCACGAGGATGCGATGCTCGACAGCCAGCCAGACCATTCGGGTCCCGGTCAGCTGGTGGACACCGAATAGACGTGGGCCGTTCTGGTCGCGCCACAGATCGAACTCCGCCCCGGGCTTAGCGCGGCGCAGCACCCCGGCCTCGAGGTGCGCCACGGCTGTTTGTCGCGGCAGGTTCTGGCTCGCGATCGTGAGACTTCCCTGCACGAGCCCCGAATCGAGTCCCGCGGGAGCGTACACGCCGTGCGCCTGCCCTCGCAGCACCACAAACCCTCCCGGCCACACGGCAGAGACCTGCCCCGCCACGAGAGGCCCCACGCCGGCCCGGTCCGCCGGATACCCGAACGCGCGCGGCGCCACCCACGCGCCCACGGTCAGGCGCTGCGAGAGGTCGAGATCTTCGCGCCGGCCGTACGTGTCGAAGTGCCGCACGACCCGGAACCGCGCATGGCTTACCTCAAGCCCCGCCCCCAGCGCGCCGGTCGCCGAGCGGGGGAAGGGGAGTGTCGTGTCCGGGGCGAAGTCCTCGCGCCGCCACTGGGCCGCCGCCAAGAGCCGCACGTATCCGCGGCTCGTCGCTTGCAGCGCGACGCCCCCCGCGAGGCCGAAACGGGCCGCTCGCCGCTGGATGGTCCTGAACAAGGTGCCGTTGCGGAACGACAGCACGCGCTGGCGGGCGGCCTCGCCGTCGGTCACGAGCGACCACGACGCCGCCGTCTGGTAAAACGGCACGCCGTACGCCCACAGGCCCACCTGGCCGTCGGAAAGATTCTTGTAGCCGACCAACAACGGGTCGCGCCGCCACAGCAGGTGCGGACTCTGGTACTGGAATTCCAGCGAGGTGCGGTCGGGCGTCGAGGTGTAGGTCGCGGTGAGCTGCGTCGCTGTGCCGAGCAGGTTCTCCTCCACCAGTCCCGCGGACCACGTCGCGTCGCCGCCGGCGGAGGAGAAGCTCGCCTGCGGCTTCGTGCTCCAGCCGTCGGCCGTCTCCACGCGCAGCGCCAAGCGCCCGTTCACGCGCACGGTGTCGAGCTGCACGAGTCGGAACACGTTCAGCGCGCGTAGGGCGCGCTCGCTTTCCACCACGCGCGCCGAGTCGTAGGGCTGGCCCGGGTCGATCAGCAGCTCGCGACGGATCACGGCGGCCCGCGTCGTGACATGCAGCGCGTTGGCGAGCCGCGCGACGAACCCCGGTCCATCGCCGCCGCCGCTGAACACGTTGTGGCTGACGATCACAATGGTGTCGATGGTTTGAGCGGCTAGGCGGCCAGGCGGGTAGGGGGCTAGACAGACGAAGGAGAGACTAGCCGCCCAGCCCCCTAGCCGCCTAGCCGGCCTCATTTCACCCCCTCGATCCGCTGCCGCAGCCGGTACACGGCGCGCTGCGTGGAATCGCTCCAGGCCGTGAAGTAGAGACGTGCGTCGATCCGGCCGGTGAGCTGGGCGACGCCGCGGTGCGACAGCTCGTAGGTGCCCCGCACCGAGTCGGGGCGCAGCGGCCGGCACAGGCAGGTGACGGTAGCGTAGGCGGCAATCCGCCCGGGCGGCGGGCCAAGCACGTATGGCGTATTGGTCCGCAGGTCGCGGACCCGGCTTAAGTCGAGCCCCAGGGCGATGGAGTATGCGCCGCCCGCGCCCGCGGTGGGGTCGAAGTCGAAGCGCGCGAGCAGGACGTCGTGGCCCGCCGTCGTGTCGATGTCGAGCCGCACGATCGTGAGCCGCGGGTCCGTATCGACGACGAGGCGGCCGCCGCTCACCCAGCGGGCTTGGTTCTGGACGCCCTCCGTGTCCCCTGGGTGGGGGAGGAGGTCGCAGCCGAGACAACAGAACGTAAGGAGAAGGCGGAAGGGGGCAAAACGTATGGAGAGGGCGTAGGAATGATACCACACCCGGCGGCCCCAGCATCTAGACTCTGGCATGGCCCTGCGTGCCCATGTCGGACGGCTGTTGGTACATCAGCTGGCCTCGGAGCTGGCTGTCGACGCCGTCAAGGTGGCGGAATACTTTCGTGGACCCGGGGCCGACAGCCGGGCGAACCAACTCGTCCGAGCGGCACTCTCGGTCCCGTCCAACATAGCGGAAGCCTGCGGCCGTGGCACCCTACCGGAGTTCCGACGGTTTCTGATTTACGCTCGCGGCTCAGCGCAGGAACTTCGAACTCAACTGGAAGTGGCCAGGCGTGTGGACCCGATGAGGCAGCCGGAGATCAGGAGAATGGAGAGCCGGGCCGCTCTCGTAATCAAGATGATCGGTCGCCTCTACGATCACCCTCCCCGGACCTCCTGAGGTCACGCTTCTTCCGTACGCTCTTCCTGTTACGCCTCTTCCCTACGCCTCTAGTACTGTCCGAGATACCGCTCCACCTCCCACTCACTCACCCGTCCAATGTACTCCTGCCATTCCTCCCGCTTCGCTTCCATGAACCGCTCGTAGATGTGATCCCCCAGCGCCCCGCGGATCACCGCATCCTTCTCCAGGCAGTCCAGCGCCTCGTGGAGGTCGCGCGGCAGCTCGTCGATGCGGTACTTGCGGCGCTCCCGGTAGGACATGCGGGAAATATTCTTGTTGACGGGCTCGCCGGCATCGATCCGCTGCTGGATCCCGTCCAGCCCCGCGGCCAGCTGGACGGCAAGCGCGAGGTACGGGTTGGCTGACGGGTCGGGGAGCCGGTTCTCGCAGCGCGTCGCCTCGCCGCGCTGCGCCGGCACGCGCACGAGCGGCGACACGTTCTGCGTCGACCAGGAAACGTTGACCGGCGCCTCGAACCCCGGCACGAGCCGCTTGTACGAGTTGACGAGCGGGTTGGTCACCGCGCAGTAGCCGAGCGCATGCCGCAGCAGCCCGCCGATGTACCACCGGCCCACCTCGGAGAGCTGCAGCGCGCCCGCCGCGTCGTGGAAGGCGTTCCGCCCCCCCCCTCCCCCCCCCTCCTTGGCGAACAGCGCCTGATGGGTATGCATGCCGGAGCCGTTTGCCCCGTACAGCGGCTTGGGCATGAACGTGGCGACGAGGCCGTGGCGCAGGGCGATGTTGCGCACCACGAACCGCAGGGTGGCGAGGTTGTCGGCGGTGGTGAGGGAATCAGCGTGCCGCAGGTCGATCTCGTGCTGGCCGCGCACGACTTCGTGATGCGACGCCTCCGCGTCGAGCCGCATTTCCTCCAGTGCCGCGACGATCACCCGCCGGGCGCGCTCGCCGCGGTCCACCGGCACCAGGTCGAAGTAGCTGCCGGTATCGAGGGTGCGCGTCGTGGGCTCGCCGCGCTCGTTCTGCTCGAACAGGAAGAACTCCGCCTCGCAGCCCACGCGCATCGTGAAGCCGAGCTCGGCGGCCCGCGCGATCTGGCGCTTGAGCGCGGTGCGCGGGCACCCCTCAAAGGGACGGCCATCGGGGTAGCGGATGTCGCAGATCAGCCGCGCTACCGCTCCCCCCTCCCCATCGCCCTGCTCGCCCGCGGCACCCGCCGCCCAGGGAAACACCCGGAACGTGTCGAGATCAGGGACGAGCAGCGCGTCCGCCTCCTCCACGCGCGCGAACCCTTCCAGGGCCGAGCCGTCGAAGACCACCTCGCCCGCCAGCGCGCGCTCGAACTGGGACGGCGGCACCTCGACCGCCTTGTTGACACCGAGCAGGTCCGTAAACTGGAGCAGGAGGAAGCGGACCTGGCGCTGCTTGAGCTCGCTCAGGATGTCACGGGTCGCGGCGCCGGTAGTTTTCTCAGGCATCAGAGCAGGGTCGGGCCCGGCTCAGGGACGGAAAGAAGGAAGGACGGAAAGGTTGGTCCTTCCGACCTTCCGTCCTTCCATCGTTCCGTCGCCTTCCGGGATCACACGTCGTAGTACAGGAAGAACTCGTACGGGTGCGGCCGCAGCGCCACCGGATCGATCTCCTTGCTCCGTTTGTACGCCAGCCACGTCTCGATCACGTCCGGGGTGAACACCTCTCCACCGAGGAGAAAGTCGTGGTCCGCCTCCAGCGCGGCCAGCGACTCGGCCAGGCTCCCGGGGGTGTTCTTGACGTGCTTGCGCTCCTCGGGCTCCAGGTCATAGAGATCCACGTCCATCGGCTTGGGCGGCTCGATCTTGTGCTTGATGCCGTCGAGGCCGGCCATGAGCAGCGCGGCGAACGTCAGGTACGGGTTGCACGCGGGATCGGGCGCGCGGAACTCGATCCGCTTGGACTTCGCGGACTTCGAATACACCGGGATGCGGCAGATCGCCGAGCGGTTGCGCTGCGAGTAGATCAGGTTGATCGGCGCCTCGTAGCCCGGCACCAGCCGCCGGTAGCTGTTGGTCGTCGGCGCCGCGAAGGCGAGCAAGGCAGCCGCGTGCTTGATCAACCCGCCGATGTACCACCGCGCCGTGTCCGAGATCAGCGCGTACCCGTTCGCGTCGAAGAACAGGTTCTTGTCGTCCTTCCACAGGCTCATGTGCACGTGCATTCCCGAGCCGTTGTCGCCGAACAACGGCTTGGGCATGAACGTCGCCGTGTAGCCGTACTGGTGGCAGACGTTCTTGACGACGTACTTGTACATCATCATCTGGTCGGCCATGCGGGTGAGCGTCTGGAAGCGCATGTCGATCTCGGTCTGCCCCGCCGTGCCCACCTCGTGGTGATGGACTTCGACGTCGATCCCGGCAGCGAGCATCGCCAACACGATTTTCGAGCGCAGGTCCTGGAGCCGGTCCACCGGCGGCACGGGGAAGTAGCCCTCCTTGTGCCGCGGCCGGTGCCCCAGGTTGGGCGTGCCGTTCGCCCCCGAGTTCCAGATGCCTTCCTCGGAGTCGATGTAGTAGTAGCCCTCGTGCGCATTCTGGTCGAACCGCGCCGAGTTGAAGATGTAGAATTCCGCTTCGGGCCCGTAGTACGCCGTCGTCGCAACCCCGCTCTTCACGAGATACTGCTCCGCCTTGCGCGCCACGTAGCGCGGATCGCGGCTGTACGCCTCCCCGGTCACCGGATCGACCACGTCGCAGGTCAAGGACAACGTCGGCACCTGCAGGCACGGATCGACGAACGCGCTCGCCGGATCGGGGACCAGCAGCATGTCGCTCTCGTTGATCGCCTGGAAGCCGCGGATCGACGAGCCGTCAAACCCGATTCCTTCGACGAACACGCTCTCGGTGAGCTCCTTCAACGGCAACGAGAAGTGCTGCCACGTGCCCGGCAGGTCGCAGAACTTCACGTCGACGATCTGTACGCCGGCCTCCTTGGCCCGGCGGATCACGTCGGCAGGGGCGGTGCCGGCCCGCGCGCCTTTCGTGGTGGCGGCGGGCTCCAACGTCGCGGTCATAAGCAGGGTCTCCTCACAGTGTCCCCGGGGGGGG
>QHUY01000043.1:11126-18661 GCA_003223415.1 Gemmatimonadota bacterium | reverse complement strand
CGCGCGGAAGGGACGTTCGTCAACACCGACAGTGGAAACATCATTCTGGGAACGCAGCACTGGGAGCAGCGGCGGTTTGCCGTCGGGGCCGTGGACTCGGCTTGGGTGCGCGGCAACGTCGCGCGCACCGGCGCGCTCGTGGGAGGCGTAACGGGGGGCCTGCTCCTCGGGAGCTTCGCCGCCGCCCTGACCAGCGGCACGTGCGAGAGCGAGGGCTCGAGCTGCGACGCGAGGGGCGCCTTCGTCGAGGGGGGGTTCGTCGGCGCTGTGCTGGGTGGAGCGTTGGGCGCGCTCGTGGGAGTGGTGATCCCGAAGTGGCACCGCCAGATCCCGTAGCGCCCCGCATCGGGCGCACCCCGCGTGAAGAGTGGCATGACGTCGGCGCCGATGGATCGCGGCTGAAAGCCGCGCCTCGGCCCTGCCGCTGAAGCGGCCTCGGCACGCCCGTTTACGGGTGCCGTTCCAACGTGCTCACCGGTAGCTGGCGCCGATCCCAATCTCGATGACACGTTGGAACGGCACGGGCAGACGCCGAGCCGCGAGTTCACTCGCGCCCATCACGTCTACTACAGCCGCCTGTGGCTCCCGCTCCCGCGGTAAACCCGCCCGCGCCACTCCACCCGCCGTCCCCCCCGCCACGCGCTGCGCAGCATGATGAACGCCACCATCATGGCGCCGAGCGGATAGAGCAGCACGTACTTGAGCGGCGCGCCCTCGCGCCGGTACACCTCCGCCCAGATGAGCAGGGAGAACACAGTCGAGGCGGCCGCCACGGGGGAGCCGGTGAACGCCCACACGATGGGCGGCACCACCCAGGCGAGCACCGGCAGCCACATCACGTACGGCGCCAGGCGGCGGACGACGGCGATCGGCGGCAGCATCAAGGGCACGCCCAGCGCGAGGTTCTTCGACCATCCCTCGATGATCTCGGCGAGGCTCTTGTACATGCGGGTCGCCATGAACTCCACGGCGTGCACGAGAAAGATGTCCCGGCCGGCGCGGGCGTAGGCCTGCGCCAGCGCGACGTCCTCGGCCACCGTGTTCCGCACGACCTCGTGCGTACCGACCGCCTCGTAGGCGGCGCGCCGGGTGAGGATGTACTGCCCGGCCGCGATCGCGTCCCACACGACGCGCGTGCGGCACACGCGCCGCAGGTCGCCGACCCGGGACGCGAGCGCCAGGAACACGTGCGGCTGCACCAGGCGCTCCCAAAAACTCACCATCTCCTGGCGGGCCAGCAGGCTCACCAGGTCCACTTGCTCGCGCTCGAGCACCGCGACGGTGCGCGGCAGCAGCTCCGGTGTGTGTGCCGTGTCGGCGTCGGTGAACAACAGCAGCTCGCCCCGGGCGGCGCGGTAACCTTGAACCACGGCCCAGGGCTTTCCGAACCACCCCGGCGGCAGCTCGGCGCCGCGCAGCAGCCGCAATCGTCCCGCCGCCTCCGGAGCGCCGGTGAGGCGATCGACGATGTCGCCGGTGCCGTCGGTGGAGCGGTCGTCCACCACGATCACCTCGAACGGCGCGTAAGCCGCTGTCAGCACGGACCGCACACAGCGCGCGATGTTCTCCGCCTCATTGCGGGCGGGGATGATCACGGAGACGAGCGGGCCGGTGGGCTGCGGGGGATAGTCGGCGAGCCGGGGTCCACGCCGCGCGTACCGGACCACGATGAGCGCCAGCAGCAGGAGGTAGGCACCTGGGAGGAGCCAGATCACGTAATATTCTAATTCTGGCCACCCCCACGCGCACCAGCTTTCGCCTCATCGGCGCCGACGGCGGCCCGCTGCGCGGCGATGTCCGGACCGCCGGCGGGAGCGGCGCGCGCCCGGCCGTGGTGATCTGCCCCGGATTCAACGACGCCGCCGAGCGCCTCGCGCGGGCGGCGTTCATGGCAGTGTCGTTCGACTTCCCCGGGGCTCCCATGCTGCGGGACCTCGAGATCGTGATGGCAGCCTTGATGCGTGGGGAGTGGAGAGTGGTACCCTCTGCTCTTGGCTTGCTTGGCTACGCGACGGGTGGCGCGATTGCCGTGCAGCGCGCCGCGACCGACACCCAGATCAGGGCCCTTGTGACGTGGGGAGGGAGCCCCGACGTGGTCTCTGCCGGCCGGGTCCGCGCGCCCTGGCTGATCGTGCAGGACGCCCAGGACGAACGGGCGTTCGAGCTCGCCCTGAATGCGACCGTGGACTGGTTCGCCAAGCACCTCGCGTGATCACGCTCGACCAGGTCCGGCGCGCGCTGCGCGAGCACCAGGCCGTGGCGGTGGAGGCCCCCGAAGCGCGGCCCGCGGCAGTGGCGCTGATCCTCCACGAGACGCCCGAGGGGGGGGGACTGGAGGCGCTGTTCATCAGGCGCGCCCAGCGCGCCGACGACCCCTGGTCCGGTCAGGTGGCGCTGCCGGGCGGCCGCCGCGACGCCGGCGACGCCGACCTGTTTGCGACGGCGGTACGGGAGACGCGCGAAGAGACGGGCATCGACCTCGCCGGCGCCGAGCGGCTCGGCCGACTGGACGATCTGTACCCGCGCACCCCCACGCTGCCGCCCGTCGTGGTGCGGCCGTTCGTATTCGCGCTGGCGGCGCGCCCGCCGCTGCTGTCGAGCGATGAAGTGGAACGTGCTTTCTGGGTGCCGTTGCTGCGCTTGTCGGAGCCGGCGGTGCGCCAGGAGGTGACGCTGACCGTGCGCGGCACCGAGCGCACGTTCGCCGCCTACGACCTCGGCGGCGACCTGATCTGGGGGATGACCGAGCGGATCCTCACGCCGTTTCTGGAGCTCGTCGCTCGCGGCACTCGCGGCTAATGCCGCGGCTCGGCCTTTGCCGCTTATGCGGTTACGCCCGTTTACGGGTGCCGTTCCAACGTGCTCACCTGTAGCTGGCGCCGATCCCAATGACACGTTGGAACGGCACGGGCAGACGCCGAGCCGCGAGTTTACTCGCGCCCTTCGAGCCTTCCCGTGTATAGCCGACCAAAATCCACAAATTTGTTTGACAAGAGATCTGATTTAGATTAAACTAACTCACACTGTGCCGAACAGGTGAACTCGTTGCCCTGACGCCTGATCCCCGGCACCCACCACCTGCATCTTCGGCAGGGAGAATCGGCATGCACACAGTTCACGAGGCGCCGCTCACGCGGTCGGTCGAGGACTACCTGAAGGTCATTTACCACCTGTCCAGCCAGGGTGGCTTCGCCGCCACCAGCGACATCGCGGCTATGCTGGAGGTCGCCCCGCCGTCGGTGAGCGGGATGGTCAAGCGGCTCTCCGAGACTGGGCTGATCGAGCACGTCCCCTATCGCGGCGTGCAGCTGACGCAGCAGGGCCGGCGCGCGGCGCTCAAGATGATCCGCCGCCACCGCATCCTCGAGACCTATCTCACGCAGCAGCTGGGTTACGACTGGGGCGGGGTGCACGAGGAGGCTGAGCGGCTCGAGCACGCGGTGTCCGACCGGCTGATCGAGCGGATGGCGGGCGCATTGGGGGAGCCGCGCTACGACCCCCACGGTGCGCCGATCCCCACCGCGGCCGGCGAGATCGAAGAGACCGAGCTGCTGTCGCTCGCCGAGGCGCCGGTGGGCGCGGACCTCGAGCTGCGCGAAGTGGGGACGCAGGATCCCGCGCGGCTGAGCTACTTCGCCGAGCAGGGCCTGGTGCCGGGCGCGCGACTCACGGTGACCGACCGGCAGCCGTTCAACGGGCCGACCACTGTGCGACTGGAGAGCGCCGGGGTGCGCGTGGTGGGCCGCGAGCTGGCCCAGGCGCTGCGCTGTCTCGCAGCGGCGAGGTAACGACGAGCCATGGCCGCGCCGCGCGTGACCAAGTCGGCCGTTCCTGTCTCCCCCCCCCCCGAGGGGGGTTGGCGGCACGCGCGCCTCGCGCCGAGCCTGGCCGAGGTCTACCGCACCGTCCCGGTTACGGGTCGCGGCTGGTGGGGACGGGCGCTGGCGTTCGCGGGTCCGGGGTATCTCGTGGCGGTCGGCTACATGGACCCGGGGAACTGGGCCACGGACTTAGCCGGCGGCTCGCAGTTCGGCTACGCGCTGCTCAGCGTCATCCTGATCTCCAACCTGATGGCGATCCTGCTGCAGGGGCTCGCCGCCAAGCTGGGCATCGCGACGGGGCGCGACCTGGCCCAAGCGTGCCGCGACCATTACTCGCGACCCACCTCCATCCTGCTCTGGGTGATCTGCGAGATCGCGATAGCAGCCTGCGACCTGGCGGAGGTGATCGGCTCGGCGATCGCGCTGAACCTGCTGTTCGGGGTGCCGTTGCCGTGGGGCATCGTGATCACCGCGCTCGACGTGCTGCTGGTGCTGTACCTGCAGCACCGGGGCTTCCGGCTGCTGGAGGCGCTGGTCATCGCCCTGATCGCGACGGTCGCCGGGTGCTTCATCTTCGAGATCCTGATCGCGCGTCCCGACCTCCCTGCGGTGGCGGCGGGGTTCGTGCCGCGCGCCGCGATCCTGCGCAATCCGGACCAGCTGTACATCGCCATCGGCATCCTCGGCGCGACGGTAATGCCGCACAACCTGTACCTCCATTCCTCGATCGTGCAGACGCGGCGGTACGAGGAGACGACCGAGGGCCGGCGGGTGGCGGTGCGCTACGCGTTCATCGACTCGACCATCGCCCTCAGCTTCGCGCTGTTCATCAACGCCGCCATCCTCGTCGTCGCCGCGGCGACCTTCCACACGTCGGGTCATGCCGCGGTGGCGGAGATCCAGGACGCCTACCGGCTGCTGACGCCGCTGCTGGGCGTGGCGGGGGCGAGCGCGGTGTTCGCGTTCGCCTTGCTCGCGTCGGGCCAGAACTCGACGCTGACGGGAACGCTGGCCGGGCAGATCGTGATGGAGGGCTTCCTCAACATCCGGATCCGGCCGTGGCTGCGGCGCCTGATCACGCGGCTCATCGCCATTGTGCCGGCCGCGCTGACCGCCATCTTCTTCGGCGAGAGCGGCACGGCCAAGCTGCTGATCCTGAGCCAGGTGATCCTCAGCGTCCAGCTGTCGTTCGCCGTATTCCCATTGGTGCGCTTCACCTCCGACCGGCTGAAAATGGGGGAGTTCGTGAATCCGCCCTGGCTCAAGGCGCTGGCCTACCTCGTTGCCGCTCTGATCGCGTTGTTCAACGCCTGGCTGCTGGTGCAGACGTTCTTCGGTCGGACCGTGCGCACCTGATGTACAAGCGCATCCTCGTGCCGCTCGAGCACGGCCCTGCCGACGAGACGATCGTGGGGCACGTGCGGCGGCTGGCGAAGTTGTGCGGCGCGGAGGTGGTGCTGCTGCACGTGGCGGACGGGTGGGTGGCGCGCAACATCAAGGAGCTCGATCTGCGCGAGTCCGAGGAGATGCGGGAGGACCGCGCCTACCTGGAGCGCGTGTGCGCGGAGCTGCGTCAGGACGGCCTGGAGGCGGACGCGGTGCTGGCGGCGGGGGACCCGGCCAAGGAGATCGCCGAGGCAGCCGAGCGCGAAGGGTGCGACCTCATCGCCATGGCGACGCATGGGCACCGGCTGTTGGAGGACGTGGTTAGAGGCAGCACCGCGACAGCGTTGCGACACCTCACCAAGACTCCGGTGCTGATGGTGAGAGCGGAGAAGACATAGAGCGTAGAGTCAGAATACGTAAGGAGCAGACGTAAGGAAAATACGTAGGAATACGCATGCTCCTTACGCTTCTTTGCCGACGATTTCCTCCATACGTCTTATGTAGTTCGCGATTGCTCAAGTGCACGCAGAATCGCCGAAAGCCGGCGATCTCTAGCGGCTCGGAGCATCTCCACCTTTCCCCCATACGCCTTTTCGATCGTCTGAATCAACCCCCGCTGCTGCTCGGGCTCGAGCTTCTGCCACGTGGCGAGGTTGCTCCACCACGCCTCGAAGGTGGTGAGGAGGCGCTGCAGGAACAGCGGCACGCCGCCCGCCCCGGCCCCGAGGTGATAGGTGAGGTGCGGGCCCGCGGCCGCCCAGCCCAGGGCGGGGCCGAGCGAGACGGCGCGGTCGAGATCGCCGACGTCGATCACCCCCGCGAGCACGAGATCGATGCATTCCCGCCAGACGGCCGCGGCGATGCGTCCCACGACGTAGCCCGGCAGGGGCTTCTTCAGGACGATGGGCATGCGGCCCAGCGAGCGGAGGTAGTCCAGGGCGCGCTGCAGCGCGGCCGGCGCCGTGCGCGTGCCCGGCACCAGCTCGACGAGGGGGATCAGCTCGGGCGGATTGAGCGGGTGCGCGACGAGGCAACGGTCCTGGCGGCGGCTGCGGGCGAAGACGTCGTCGGGGAACAGCCCGCTCGAGGAGCTGGTGAGCAGGGCCTCCGGGCCGGCGACCAGCTCGATCGACTCGACCAGGCGTTGCTTGGCTGGCAGGTCCTCGCTGATGGCCTCGATGATCCAATCGGCGTCCTGCACCGTTTGCAGCAGGCTGCGCCCCTGGTGGAACTCGAGCAGCCCGCGCTCGACGATCCCTTGCGGCGCGCGCTCCAGGGCGACCAGCCCCCGCGCGCGCCGCGGCACTTCGTGGAGCGCCCGCTCGACCACCTTCGCGTCGCTGTCGAACACCGTCACCGGCCAGCCAGCCCCCGCGCACAGGGCGGCCCAGCCGGACCCGATGTCGCCGGCGCCGACGACGGCGACCTTGCGCGGCAACGCGCTCACGCCGCCACCGGCGAGAGCCAGGGCAGCACGCGCTCGAACAGCAGTTGCCGCACCGGCGCGGCCTGCACGGCGGTCGCGACGTGGGCGGCGTGGCCCTTGGAGTCCACGCGCGTGCGGCCCCGGGTATCGGCGGGCTCGAAGTCGACCACGAGCCGCAGCGCCTGGAACGTGAGCGCCTCCGGGCGCACCAGCGCGGCGATCGGCAGCACGTCGTTGACGACGCAACCGTCCAGCCCCTCGTGCTTCTTGTGGAAGGCGCGGTAGAACTCGAGCGCGGCGTGCAGCCAGCGGGCGTCGGGGTCGTCCACCTGGCCCAGGCGGCCGATCTCGTCGCCGGTCAGGACGATGCTGCGGGTGACGTCGAGCCCCACCAGCTCGGTCGGCAGCCCGGCGGCGAGCACGACGTCGAGGGCTTCGGGGTCGCACCAGGCGTTGAACTCGGCGTAGCGGTTGGTGTTGCCGGCGGCATTCAGGTTGCCGATCATCGCCAGGTGACGGCGGACCTTGGCGCGGACGAGGGCCGGGTCGCGCCGCAGCGCGAGCGCGAGGCTGGTCACCGGGCCGAGGGTGACGAGCGTGATGGCATCCGGCTGCTCGGCGAGCAGGCGGTCGAGCGGCTTCACGTAGTCCAGAATGACCCCGGCCGGCGGCACGGGCGCGTGACCCAAACCGGACTCCCCGTGGGTCTCGAGCGCCACGGCGAGGGCGCGTTTCAGGGGCCGGCGCGCCCCCACCGCGATGGGCAACCGCCGTCCCGCCCTACGCAGTATCTCTACGCAGTTTCTATACGAATTCTCTATTACGCTATTGCCGTAGCTGACCGATATCCCCCGCACGACCAGCTCGGGCGACGCCAAGGCGAGCAGCAGGGCGAGGGTGTC
>QHUY01000043.1:4999-11101 GCA_003223415.1 Gemmatimonadota bacterium | reverse complement strand
GAATGGGGAATGGGGAATGGGGGGGTTCAAGCGCGGACTCGGACACGGTTATAAGCCTAGGGCGCGCGAACCTCCTTCGCAATCGTATCGTGCAGCCGCTGGAACTCCGCCGCGCCGCCGAAGCCGAAGATGCGCGCGATGATCCCCCCCCGCCGGTCGAGCAGCACGGAGTAGGGCAGGCCGCGGTAGTGGTAGGTCGCTTTCATCCGTCCACCGCCCACGAGGATCGGGAACGGCGGGCGGAACTGCGCGACGAAGGCGCGCATCTTCCCCGCGTCCACGTCGTCGGAGATCGCCGCGATCTCGAAGTCCTTGCGGTCGAACTCGCCGTACAGCGCGGCCATGAGCGGGAACTCCTCGCGGCACGGATCGCACCAGGAGGCCCAGAAGTTCACGAGCGTCACTCGCCCCGCGAAGTGGCCGAGCGGGACGGTGTCGGCCCCCCCCAGGTCGGGCAGCGCGAAGGCCGGCGCGAACGGCTCGCGACCGGGCGACTGGGCCGTGGCGAGGAGCGAGTCGGCGTCGAAGACGGCCAGGGCGCCGCGGGCGTCCACGGCGACCGCCGTCCGGCCGGCTCCGAGGCGCCGTGTCTGGAGGATCCGGCCGGTGGCGGCGTCCAGCACGTCCACGCGCAGCCGCGTCGCGGCGGAATCCTCCGAGCCCAGGGCGTAGAGGCGGCCATCGGGCCCGATCGCGAGGGCCACGTTCACGACCGCCAGCGCGAGCGGCAGCCGACCGCCGCGGGCGGGGAGGAAGACGGGGTCAGTCTCGTGCGCGCGCAGACCGCGCTTGGTGGTCCACAGTCGGCGGCCGGTGCGGTCATACTTGCTGATCTCGTCGCGAGCGAGGGGCCCGAAGTAGAACGCACCCCCCGAGTCCGCTGCCAGGGCGCCGGCGTTGGTGGGACCGAGGAGAAACGGTGAGTCGGGGACGTGCAGCTGCCCTAACCCGTCCGTTGGCCGGCCGGCGGAATCGAGCAGCTGCACGAGAGGCGCCGTCGGCGATTCCGGAGCGAGGGGCTGCACGAAGTACGGCGAGCGCGAGGCGAGCACGTGGCCGCCGCCGGCCGTGTAGAGAGAGGCGGTGAAGGGGCCCGGCCACTCGCGCAACACCCTGCCCGCGGTATCCACCACTACGCCGGCGCCGGTGAACTCCGTGACCAGCAGGTCGCGGCCGCGGTAGGGCACGACGGCGACCGGTGTGTTGAGGCGCGGGTCGGTCAGGGTGCGCACGATCCGCAGCTGCGGATCGAACGCGACGAGACGACTCGAATCGGGGAGCGGAACCCAGGAGCGGCCGGCGAGGGCTGCCGCCGGGGAGTGATCGAAGAAGAGCAGGGTGAAGCCGCTGGGCGTCCCCCCCGTCGGCCGGCAGGCGGACACCGCCAGCCACAGGGTGGCGCCCAGCGCACGACGCATCAGGTCGCTGCTTCGATCGTCTTGATCTCGATGGTGTGAAGACCGTGGTTCAGCCGATGCGTGCCCGTCACTTTCACCTTGCCTTCAGTGAAGGGCAACAGCCGCGGGTTCTGCGGGTCTCCGGGCTTGGAGCTCACCGGCATGTAGATCGTGCCGTCGCTCGCCAGGATCGCCAACGCGACGCCCTTGTTGGCGCACGCTTCGGCGCACGCCTTGTGGCTCGGGCCGGACACGCCCATGGCCGTGTTACAGTTCACGTCGATCACCTGTCCGGTGATCGTCATCTCGTCGCCGGCCGGAGGCTTCGGCGCCGCCGCCTGCGCAGCAAGCGGCAGGGCGAACAGCGCCAGTACGGCGGCCGAGGTCAGGATCCGCTTCAACATTGCTGCAACCTCCTGTTACGGGTTCGCTGCGGTTCGGAAGGAACCATGCACCGTGCGGTCGGGGGCGTCCGCTTCCCCGCCCGTCATACATACGCTCGCGGCGTGGGTTCCAGATTGGGGTATATTGGGTGCGCCATGAACCCGACCTACCGGCAGCTGATCGACACTTTCGGGCAGGGCTGGGAGCGGGGGGACGTCGAGCTGCTGTCGTCGGTGTTCACGGCGGACGCGGTGTTCCAGGAAACCCCCTTCAGTCAGAAGGATACGGGGATCGCGGCGATCCGCGGCTACTGGAAGGACGTTCCCGTCCACCAAGCCGAAGTGAGCTTTAAGTCCGGCGAGATCTACGAGGCGGGCCCGTGGTTCGCGACGGAGTTCCGGTGCACCTTCCGGCGCCGCCGCACGGGTGAGAAGGTAGACGCGCGCGGGGCGATCTTCTGCGAAACGAAGGAGGGCAAGATCAGCGAAATGAGGATGTACTGGCACCGATATGCAGGGGGGAGAGAGGAATCCAAGGATTGAGTGAACAGGCAGACGGCTAGACGTCGAGACGGCTAGCGGCTGCTAGGATTCAGGGATCAGGTAGGCCTAACGGCTCGCTTGTACCTATACACCGCTGGACGTCTAACCGTCTGGCCGTCTGCCTACGTACTAGCCGTCTGCCGCTTTACATAGTCCAGCGCCCATTCCATCAGTTCCGCACTCCTCATCCCGCATCGCATCGCCGTATTGACAGCATCTTCCTGCTCGAATCCCTGATCCAGCATCAGATACGGGATCAGCGACGCGCCGACGCGGTTGCCGCTGCTGCAATAGAAGAACGCCTTCCGCTTCTTGTCCACGAGCTGCTTGACCGTTTCCCGGATGCGCGCCAGGGTCGCGTCACTGCCGCGGGCGTGCCCTACGGGGATGTTGATGTACTCGAGCCCCGCGGCCTCGATGTCGTCGGGCACGCCCACGGGTCGCGGCTCCATCTTCTCGCGGATGTCGAGCAGCACCTCGCAGCCCGCCCGCTTCAAGGCGGCGATGTGCAGGGCCTGCGGCTGGCCGCCGGCGACGAGGCCCGGAAGGGGCTCGCAGGCGTTGGGGACGCCCGCTGGGGAAATATGGTCGGATGGTCGGATAGTCGGATAGTTGGATTGATAGGCGTTGCTGGGGTGGTCGTGGCGGCCCGACCGCCCGGCCGCCTGTCCGCCCAGGGCGTGGGAGGCGGGGTCCGGGTTGCGGGCTACGTGCAGCCGCGCTTCGAGTCCGTCGGCGACTCGGCCCTCTTTTTCCTGCGACGCGTGCGCCTCGGGGCGCAGGGCGACCTCACGCCCTGGGCGCGGTTCAAGGCGCAGGTGGACCTGCGCTATCTCGGCAGCAACGGGACGAGCTCGTCGGTGGTCGGCACCGACCTCTATGTCGTGCTCACGGGCACTCGGGCGGCCGTCACCCTCGGCCAGGCCAAGGTGCCGTTCTCGACGGAGGAGATCCTCAGCTCGGGCGCGCTGCCGCTCCCCGATCGCTCGGTCGTCGTGGGCGACTACGCGCCGAACCGGGACATCGGGGTGCAGGTCGACTGGCGTCCCCGCCCCCCCCTCGGCGGGCCGCTCGAGATCGAGGGTGGCGTGTTCGACGGCGAAGGTCCGAATCACGCCTCCAACCCCGACAAGAAGATGCTGTACGTCGGCCGCGCCGCGGTGTCACCGGCGGCGGCGCTGGAGCTGAGCGGCGGGGTCGCCGCCTACCCGGACAGCACCTGGTGGGACGCAGGGGCGTCGGCCCACCACGGGGCGTGGCTGGTGCGCGCCGAGTGGCTGCGTCGTAACCTCCGGGGCACGAGCAACCACCTCTCCGGGTGGTACGCGCTCGCGGCCTACATGGTCCGCGCCGAGCGCGTGCAGCTCGTCGGTCGCGTAGAGGAGTTCGACCCGACGAGCGCGCCGCGCGATGGCGAGACTGCCTACACGGCCGGCGCGCAATACTTCTTCAGAGGCGAAGACTTCAAGATCCAGGCGAGCTACGCGCTGTTCACGGAGCAAGGACCGGCGGTGACGAACAACAGGCTCATCGTCCAGATGCAGGCGCGGTTCTGATGGTCGGACTGTGGCTCTGTCTCGGCGCCGCCTTTCTGTCCGACCGTCAGACTATCCGACCATCCGACGCAGTTCAGTCCACCGAGATTCTTCTCGCCACCACCACCAGCACCCGCGACGCCGGGCTGCTCGACAGCCTGCTGCCGCTGTTCGAGCAGCGCACCCGCTACCACGTGAAGGTGATCGCAGTCGGCAGCGGGCAGGCCCTCGAGATGGGGCGTCGCGGGGATGCCGATGTGGTCCTCTCGCACGCGCCCGAGGCCGAGCGTACGCTCACGGACTCGGGCTACTTCCTGCGCCGCCGGCTGGTGATGCACAACGACTTCCTCCTCATCGGGCCGTCCGGGGATCCGACGGGGCTGCGCGGACTCACGGACCCGGTGGCCGCCTTCCAGAGACTCGTCGCGGGACGCGCGCCGTTCGTCTCCCGCGGGGACCAATCGGGCACGCACAAGCTGGAGCAGCAGCTGTGGCGACGAGCGGGACTGGCACCGCCGGCCAGCGGGTCCTGGTACGTCGAGTCCGGCCAGGGAATGGCCGCCACGCTGCAGATGGCCGACCAGAAGCGCGGCTACACCCTCACCGACCGCGCCACCTACCTCGCCTGGCGCGACAAAATCCAGCTCGTCCCCATGGTCGAAGGCGATTCGCTGCTCTACAACGTGTACCACGTGATGGAGGTGAGCCCGCGCAACGCGCCGCGCGTCAACGCCGCGGGCGCCAGAGCGTTGGCGGAGTTCATCGTGGGGCCGGAGGCCCAGGCGCTCATCGGGGGGTTCGGGCTGACGCGCTTCGGCCAAAGCCTGTTCGTGCCGGACGCGGGTAAGCCGGACCGATGGTGACAGCTGTCCTCAGCGAGGGACAGCGCAGTCCCACAAATGGACAATGGGGCTTTGCAGAGGGCTGGCGGGCTCGGAACGGAGCGGTTTTCGGGGGTCCCGGGGCGGTCCCCTTCTTGCGATAGTCCTTAACGGGCCACTACGTAATCCGGTCTCATGTCGCGGGGTATTAGTATAAGGAAGGAAGGCAGGACCCGATGATGCTATCACTCATGCTTGCTTTCGGGCTCGCCGCCAAGGCGGGTGACCCTCCCGTGCAGGTCTGGCTCAACCACAACGATTATGCCCGGGGCGACCGCGCCAAGGTGTACGCGCGCACCCAACAGGACGGCTATCTCGTGGTGCTCAGGGCCGACGCCGACGGGCGGGTGCGGGTGCTGTTCCCGCTCGACCCCGGCGACGACAACTTCGTGCGCGGCGACAACGAGCTGGAGATCCGCGGTCGCGGCGACCGCGAGGCGTTTCCGGTGGACGAGAACCCCGGGACCGGCGCCGTGCTGGCGGCCGTGTCGCACGACCCGTTCAAGTTCGACCAGTACGTCCGCGGTGATCACTGGGACTACCGCGTGCTGGGCCAGCAGCGCGTCAGCGACGACCCCGAGGCCGGGCTGCTCGACGTCGTGCGCCAGATGGCAGGGGGCGGGGGGGCGGCGCATTTCGACTACGATGTCGCGACGTACACGGTGGAGTCGTCCAATCGCTCCCGGACTTACACGTCCTCCTACTACGACTCCTACTACGACCCGTTCGGCTATGCGTGCTTCGGGTGCGGGTCTTACTACCCTCGCTACGGCTTTGGCGTGGGATTCGGGTACGGGTACGGGTATGGGTATTGCGACCCGTTCTTCTACGATCCGTTCTGCAGCCCGTTCTATTTCGGCTACGGCTCCTACTATCCGCGGGGCTACTATCCGGGCGGCTTCTACTACCCCCGCGGTGGCTTCTACTATACAGGCCGCTTCGGGTTCTCGGACCCGCAGGCCGCGAGTCGCCGCTGGACCACGATCCATAGGCCGAGTGGCCCGCCGTTCGTAATGGCGGGGCGGAGAACGACGGCCGGTACGTCGCCGAGCGCGGCGCCGGCGGCGCCTCGCTGGCGGGAGCCAACGGCCCGACCGACGCAGCAGCGGGATCCCGCCGCCTCGCCGCGGCCGATCTGGGCGCGCCCGCGCACGACGGGTGGTGACCGTACTGCGTCACCGCGGCCGACGCCGCGTCAGTCGGAAGCGCGGCCGCAGTCTGAGCGGCGCGAATCGCCGCGGCCGATCTGGGACCGCCCGCGCTCGAGCGGCGGCGGTGGGGATCGTGGGCGTTCGGCGCCGCCGCCGTCATCCCGTCAGAGCGGGGGCGGGTGGAGTAGTGGGGGCGGTGGGGGGGGGGGGGG
>QHUY01000043.1:0-4972 GCA_003223415.1 Gemmatimonadota bacterium | reverse complement strand
GTGGTGGTGGTAGCCGGTCGTCGGGCGGAGGCGGCCGCCGGCACTAGCCCCGTTCCAACATTCGCAAGGCTGGCCCCGGAGTTTGTGGAGGATAAGTTGGAACGGGGCTAGCGCCACAAATCTCCTCAAGCGACCGTTTGAGCCGTGACTCTCGAGCTCAAACGGTCGCTGCGTTTGTGGGACGGGCTCGCCATGGTCGTCGGCATCATGGTGGGCTCGGGGATCTTCCGCACCCCCGGTCTCGTCGCCGCGCAGCTCGGCCGGCCCTGGCTCACTTTCGTCGCCTGGACGGCGGGCGGAGCGCTCGCCTTCCTCGGCGCCTTGCTGTTCGCCGAGCTGGCCACGCGGCTGCCGCGACCTCGTCACGGCGGCCAAAGTACTCGCTCTGGGGGGAGTGGTCGTGATCGCGCTGGTGCACGGCACGGGATCGGGCTGGCATGGCGTGCTGGCAGGCGCGCCGCGGGGCGCGGCGGTGTGGGGGGCGCTGGCGGTGGCGTTTCAGTCGGTGATCTGGACGTATTACGGCTACGTGGACGCCGCTAAGATCGCCGAGGAGGTCGTGGACCCGGGCCGCACCCTGCCGCGGGTGTTCCTGGGCGGCATCGCGCTGGCCGCCGCGCTGTACCTGCTGCTCAACGCGGCGTTCTTCAACGTGCTGCCGCTGGAGCGGGTGGCGGCCTCGAACCTGGTCGCGGCGGATGCGGCGACGGCGATTTTCGGCGCCCGCGGCGGGAAGGTGATCGCCGCCCTGGCGCTCATCGTGGTATTGGCCTCGCTCAACGGCAACGTGTTCGTGACGCCGCGCGTGCTGTTCGGCCTGGCGCGGGAGGGGGCAGGGCTGGCGCCGGCGGCGCTGGCGCGGGTGAACCGCGGCGGCACGCCGTGGGTCGCGATGCTGGTGGTGGGCGCGGTGGCGATGGGCCTGGCGGCGACGGGGACGTTCGCCGATCTGCTGTCGCTCGCGATCGTCCTGATTCTCCTGATCGACGGTTTCGTAGTGGCGGCGCTGTTTCGCCTGCGGGCCCGAACGCCCGAGGCTCCCTTCCGGGTCGCCTTCTTCCCGGCGCTCCCGGTGCTGTTCCTGCTGATCTACGCGGCCCTGTTCGTCGGGAGCGCGCTGGCGCAGCCTCTCGTAGTGGTGAAGGCGGCGGCGCTGCTGGGGGCGGCGTACGGGGTGAGCCGAGTGGCGACGCGCGCTTAACCGTCCTCCGGCTCCAGCCCCTCGATGCGGTGCATCTCCTGCCGGCTGGGGCGCGGTGTTCGGGTAGGAGTTATCAGCCGGCGCACCGGCGGTTCGAGGCGAACTCCATCGCCTGGCCAAAGCTAATACATTTCCCCTATGCCTCGCCTCGCCATCGCCCAGATCCGCCCGAGTAAAGGGGACTACGCCGCCAACGTGGCGCGGATCGGCGGCGTGCTGGCGCAGATCGCCGGCGTCGAGCCCAAGGTCGACCTGCTGGTGACGCCGGAGACCTCCACCTCCGGCTATTTCGTGGAGGGCGGCGTGCGGGACGTCGCCGTCACCGCCGGCACCCTGCTGCGCGACCTCGCCGAGCAGCACCGCGCGGTGAAGGCCCCCCCCCGCCGGCTCGACGTCGCCATCGGCTTCTACGAGCTGTTCCAGAACCACTACTTCAACTCCTGCCTGTACGCGACGCTCGGCGGCAAGAAGCCCGAGGTGCGCCACGTGCACCGCAAAGTGTTTCTGCCTACCTACGGCGTGTTCGACGAGGAGCGGTTCGTGGATCGCGGCCAGGGGATCCAGGCGTTCGACACAGGGTTCGGCGCCCGCGCGGCGATCCTGATCTGCGAGGACGCGTGGCACTCGCTGTCGGGCACGATCGCGGCGCTGGACGGCGCGCAGCTGATCCTCGTTCCCAGCGCCTCGCCGGCGCGCGGCTCGGGCACGGCGGACGACGGCGTGCGCCTGCCGGCGAGCGTGGTGCGCTGGGAGCGCGTGATCCGAGGGCTAGCCGAGGAGCACGGCGTGTTCGTCGCGTACGCCAGCCTCGTCGGCTTCGAGGGCGGCAAGGGGTTCCCCGGCGGCTCGCTGGTGGTGAGCCCGATAGGGGACATCATCGTCCGCGGCCCGCTGTTCGAGGAAGCGGTGCTCACCGTGGACGTGAACTTCGACGAGCTGACCCACGCGCGGGCGGACTCGCCCTTGCTCGCCGATCTGCAGACTGTGGTGCCGCACCTGATCAAAAACCTCGGGATGCGGGATGCGGGAGGCGGGAAGCGGAAACCCGCCCGCGTGAAGTTCGATCCGGCGACCGATGGTGCCACCGCTCGTCGCATCCCGCCTCCCGCCTCCCGCATCCCGATGGTTGGGGGTGGGGCGGCAGGCGATCCGCTCGAGATCGATGTGGAATTGGCCCGGCGTTGGCTCGTGAACTTCCTGCGCGACGAGGTCGTGGTGCGGCGCGGCTTCAAGAAAGGGATCGTCGGCCTCTCGGGTGGCGTGGACTCGGCGCTCACGGCGTATCTCGGCGTCGAGGCGTTGGGGCGGGAGAACGTGGTCGGCGTGCGGATGCCCTACCGCACCTCGAGCCGCGACAGCCTCGAGCACGCGCAGCTGGTGATCGACAAGCTCGGCATCCCGTCGCTGACCGTGGACATCAGCGCCGCGGTGGACGGCTACATCGCGCAGGTCGGCGGCGAGCAGGCGGTGGACCCCGGCCGCAAGGGCAACGTGATGGCGCGGGAGCGAGCGCTCGTGCTGTTCGACCTCTCGGCAAAATACCAGGCGCTGCCGCTCGGCACCGGCAACAAGTCCGAGCGGCTGCTCGGCTACTTCACCTGGCACGCCGACGACTCGCCGCCGGTGAATCCGCTGGGCGACTTGTTCAAAACGCAAGTGTGGGCGCTGGCGCGGCACCTGGGCGTGCCCGAAGTGATCCTCTCCAAGCCCGCGACCGCCGACCTGATCCAGGGCCAGACCGACGAGGAGGACTTCGGCATCTCTTACCAAAAGGCCGATCGCATTCTCTATTACCTGATCCGCGGTTTCCGGCCTGAAGAGATCGTGGCCCGCGGCTTCACGGCGCGAGAAGTCGAGCTGGTGCGCAAACGGCTCGACTCGACGCACTGGAAACGCCGTCTGCCGACGGTGGCGGTGATGTCGCAGACGGCGATCGGCGAATTCTACCTGCGCCCGGTGGACTACTAGGCGGCCACCCAGGTCCGGAACCTCCGGCGCGTGCTCACACCAACAGGAGAACAACCATGCGCCGTCACTCCGGGCTCTTCGCCGTGGGCCTCCTCGCCGTCGCCCCGGCCTCGCTCCAGGCTCAAGCGCGCCCTCGGTCCCACACCCACACCTACTACATCGCCGCCGACACGATCACCTGGAACTACACGCCGAGCGGCACGAACCAGATCAGCGGCCAGCCGTTCGACTCGGTCGAGCGGACGTTCGTGGAGCCGGGCGGGGCCACCATCGGGCACGTCGCCCTCAAGGCGATCTACCGCGAGTACACCGACTCGACGTTCGGCACCCTGAAAGCGCGGCCCGCCGCGTGGGAGCACCTCGGGATTCTGGGGCCGCTGCTGCGGGCGGAGGTCGGAGACACGATCCGCGTCGTGTTCCACAACAATCTGGGCTTCGCGGCGAGTATGCACCCCCACGGCGTCTCGTACACGAAGGCCTCGGAGGGGGCGCCGTACGCCGCCGGCAAGGGGGAGGAGGCGCTGACCGGCAACGCCGTGCCGCCGGGGGCGACCCACACCTACATCTGGCCGGTGCCGGAGCGCGCCGGCCCGGCATCGGGCGACGCGAGCTCGATCCTGTGGATGTATCACTCCCACGTGAAGGAGGGGCAGGATCCCAGCACCGGCCTGCTCGGTCCCATCATCATCACCGCACGCGGCATGTCGCGGCCGGACGGGACGCCCAAGGATGTAGATCGGGAGTTCGTAGTCGCGTTCGACGAGATCGACGAGGCGTCCAGCCATTACCTGATGACCAACCTGCGGCGCTACGCGATCCACCCCGAAAGCGCGCAGGTGGCGATGGTGTTCGCGCTGCCGCAGGTCGTTCCTCCCCCCGTGGGCCAGTTCAATTTCAAGGAAACGCTGAACGGCTTCATGTACGGCAACGGTCCGCTCCCCACGATGCGGGTGGGCGAGCGCGTGCGCTGGTACCTCATGGCCTCCACGGGGTTCGAGATTCATTCTCCGCACTGGCACGGCAACACCGTCCAGATCGCGCACATGCGGACCGACGTGACCGCACTGCTCCCCATGGGGATGGTGGTGGCCGACATGGTGCCGGACAACCCCGGCATCTGGCTGTTCCACTGCCACCTCTCCAATCATCTGCGCATGGGCATGCAGTCGCGCTATGAGGTACGGCCGGTGAGCGCACGCTGACTGGTGGACTCCCGATGGCCCTGAAGGGCCGCCACCCGCGCGAATCCGAGACGGTCATGGCCGAGCTGATGATGCCGCAGCACGCCAACGTCATGGGCAACGTGTTCGGGGGGGTGGTTCTGTCGCTCGTGGACCGCGTGGCCGCGGTGTGCGCCATCCGGCACTCCAGCCGGCCGTGTGTCACCGTATCGGTGGACAAGGTGGACTTCAAGGAGCCCATCCACGTCAGCGAGCTCATCACCGCTTACGCGCGGGTCAACTTCGCGGGCCGCACGTCGATGGAAGTCGGCGTCAAGATCATCGCCGAGGACGTGCTCAGCGGCGCGAAACGCCACACCAATTCGTGTTACGTGACCTACGTGGCGCTGGACGACAACGGCGTGCCCACGCCCGTGCCGCCGATCATCCCCGAGACGGCCGACGAGAAGCGGCGGTACGACCGGGCGGCGCAACGGAGAGCGTCCCGGGTGATGGATCGGAGGTTTGATCAGGGACGGGGGGAATGACGTGAATGCGGAATGTGGAATTCGAAATGCGGAATGACACCAATGCGGAATTCGGAATGCGGAATGCGGAATAGCAAGGCAAGGTCGTGGCTGTA
>QHUY01000269.1 GCA_003223415.1 Gemmatimonadota bacterium | reverse complement strand
CGCGCGATGGCTGCAGTGGGGGCAGACGCCGTAGCGCGCGCCCCAGCTCATGGGCAGGTCGACGGCGTCGTAGGGACGTTCGACGAGGGACCAGCGGTGCGGGCGAGAGGTGACGATCTCCACCGTGGCGCGCGGGACGCTGCGCGGTTCGTGGTAGACGTCGAGTGTGGCGGCCTCGTGCGTGAGGCGCGTGACTTCGTACCAGGCGCCGCGGCGGACGCTCATGTTCACGTCGCCCACGACCCGAGCCCAGCCGAGCCTTTCCGACATGGCAGCGCCTCCCCTTTCGTGTTGCGTTGCCCCAGGGCAGGCACCGCGCTCGGCCAATAGCTAGCCAATATGTGACCCGGGCGTCGGTAACGCCTGTCACAGGGACTCCAAACATGTTGACGCGGCGTGACTTGTAACCCCGCCGCTTTGCTTACCCGGCCCCGCCGAGCGTAGATTGCCGGACCCCTGCGTGATCTCGCACCGAGGACGCAATGGTTCGGTTACCGCCGTCGCACATCGACACTCCACATTCGGGCGTGGGCCACTTCCACGTCGTGGTCGAGGCCGCCAACCGAGCCGGCGAGCGCTTCGAGCCGATCGAAACGCTCGTGGACACAGGTGCCACGTATACGTGGATCCCGCGTGACGTGCTGGGCGCCCTGGGTGTGGTGCCTGACGAGGAGCGGCTGTTCGTTCTGGCAGACGGACGCGAGGTCCGATACCCGATGGGGTGGATGCAGATCAGGATTGGAGGGCGCGCGCAGCCCACGATCGTCGTCTTCGGTGAGCCAGGGTCCGAACCGATCCTCGGTGTGTTCGCGCTCGAAGGCTTCGGGCTGGCTGCAGATCCGGTCAATCGTCGCCTGATCTCCGTCCCGGGCCTTCTCAAGGGGCTGGAGCCCGCGCCAATATCTTGACGGTCCGTGACTTAGCCCGCATGTTTTCCGGCCGTTCCCGAGCCCTTGGGGAAAGCTGGAGACATGCGCTGCGCAGAACCCTCCCCTGCCACCGCCGTCGCAGGCGCAGCAAGCGCTCCAGGAAGCCGTCCAGCAGAATCCCGGGCTGGCGGACGTGATTCGTCAGCGCCTGCTGCAGTCGGGCCTCACGCCGGAGCAGGTGCGCGCGCGGCTGCAGGCGAGCGGATACCCGGCGAACCTGTTCGACGCCTACCTGGGCGGCGCGCCGCCCGGCGCGGCGCTTCCGGCGGGCGCACTTGAGCTGGCCGCCGTTCAGGCCCTCGGCCTGCCGCCGGTGCAGCAGACCCTGCTTCCCGTGGACACGGGGCTGATTCGCATGCGGGGCGTGAACACGCCGAGCACCGTGTTCGGGGTGGACGTATTCCGCCGCACCACGACGCAGTTCCTCCCGCTCCTTTCCGGGCCGGTGCCGCCCGACTACCGCCTCGGCCCCGGCGATGTGACGGTGTTGATTCTCACGGGCGACGTCGAGCTGGCGTACACGCTGCAAGTGACGCGGGAAGGGTTCATCCTGATCCCGCAGGTGGGGCAGGTGTTCGTTGCGAACCTGACGCTCGATCAGCTGCGCGACGTGTTGTACACGCGGCTCGGCCGGGTGTATTCGGGCGTGCGGCGCAGCAACCCGACCACGCGCTTCGACATCTCCGTCGCCAACGTGCGCACCAACCAGGTGTACGTCGTGGGCGAGGTGACGCAACCCGGCGCGTATCAGATCAGCTCGCTCGGCACCGTGCTCACGGCGCTGTACGTGGCGGGCGGTGTGACCGAGCGGGCCAACATGCGGCTGGTGGAGCTGCGGCGCCTCGGCAAGACGATCGCGACGCTCGACCTGTACGATTATCTGCTGCGTGGCGACACGCGCAGCGACGTGCGGCTCGAGACGGGGGACGTG
>QHUY01000268.1 GCA_003223415.1 Gemmatimonadota bacterium | reverse complement strand
CGCACCGTCGCGTTGCTCGGCCCCTCCGGCGTGGGCAAGAGCGTGTTGCTCAAGCACATCATCGGCCTCATCAAGCCCGACTCGGGCGACGTGATCGTGGACGGCTTGCACGTGCCGCTGCTCAAGCGCAAAGAGCTGGCCGAGCTGCGCACCCACATCGGGTACGTGTTTCAGGCCGGTGCGCTGTTCGACTCCATGAGCGTGCACGAGAACATCCGCCTCGGCATCACGGACGAGGCGTGCTACAACGACGACGGCTACTGCGCCGACCGGGTGCGGGAGTGCCTGCGCCTCGTCAACCTCGCCCCCGAGGTGGCGCAGAAGCTCCCGGCCGAGCTCTCGGGCGGGATGCGCAAGCGGGTCGGCATCGCCCGCGCGATCGCGGGCAAGCCCAAGTACCTGCTGTACGACGAGCCGACCTCCGGGCTCGACCCCATGAACGCCGACGTGATCGACGGGCTGATCAAGCGGCTGCAGCACGAGATCGGTGTCACCAGCGTGGTGGTGACGCACGACGTGCGCGGCGCGTTCCGCGTGGCCGACCGCATCGCGCTGCTGTGGCAGGCGAAGATCCGCGCCGTGGGCACGAGCGAGGAGATCCTGCAGTCCAAGGACCCCGCGGTGACCCAGTTCCTGGAGCGCGACCTGGAGATGGCCGTCATCCACAGCGAGAGCGACGATGGATCTCACGTATAAGCAGGAGGTCGGCGTCGGCGCGATGGTGCTGCTGGGCCTGGTGGTGTTCGTGGCCGGCATGTTCTGGCTCACCGGGCGCTCGCTGCGCACCAGCCGCATCACCGCGCGCGCCGTGTTCAGCAACGTGAGCGGCCTGAAGGAGGGCGATCCGATCCTGGTCTCGGGGGTGACCAAGGGCCGCGTGGGCAAAGTGACGCTCGAGCGCGTGGGCCGGGTCACCGTCACCCTGGACCTGAACGACCCCGGCGTGCGTCCCCATGTGGACGCGAGCGCCGTCGTCACCTCGAAGGACTTCTTCGGCGCCAAGTTCATCGATTACAGCCCCGGCACGCCGGAGAAGGACCTACTCCCCTCAGACCGGGCCATCGTCGGCACCAACCCGCCCGCGCTCACCGACATCGCGGCCGGCGTGGCGACCCGCGCCAACGAGCTGATCGGCAACGCCACCGGGCTCGTCAACGACCAGCTCGCCGTGGACATTCACAACACGCTGGTCGCCACGCAGCGGGGGATGAACGTCCTGACGGAGATGGGCAGCGGGCCGCTGATCAAGCAGACCACGACGACGCTCGCCGCCGTCGAGCGCGTGATGAGCCACATGGACACCCTGCTCGCCTCGGGCACGGGCAAGCGGCTCGACACCCTCTCGACCAACTTGACCCGCCTCACCAACCACCTCGGGCAGGCGACGCAGTCCCTCACCTCGCTGCTCGCCAAGGTGGATAGCGGCCAGGGGACACTCGGCAAGGTCGCCACGGATACGACGCTGTACCACGACCTGCATAAGACGCTTACTGCCCTTACCGAGCTCCTCACAGACCTGAAAGAACGGCCTGGCCGCTATCTGACGGTGAAAGTCTATCACGGAGCTGCTCACGGACTTGAAAGAACGGCCCGGCCGCTATCTGACGGTGAAGGTCTTTTGCTCCGGGATGCGTGATGCGTGATGCGGGATGCGAGTGTGGAGCGACGCATCCCGCATCTCGCATCCCGCCTCCCGCTCCTCCTACCAGATCCCCGCCCTCAACGAATCCGCCCTCACCATCGGGTCTCCCTGCTGGCAGTGAAAGGCGAGAGCGAACTCCGGCAGGTTGGAGAGCGGTCCCGCGACCCTCCATACCGCCGGGGCGTGCGCGTCCGTGAGCACCTGGTTGCGTAGCGCCTGATCGGTGGATTTGTTGCGCCAGATCTGCGCCCAGGCGAGGAAGAAGCGCTGCTCCGGGGAGAGCCCGTCGATCGCGGGCGGCCGCGGCTTGCCGGCGAGCGAGCGCTGAAATGCCGCGTAGGCGATCTTGAGGCCGCCCAGGTCGGCGATATCCTCGCCCAGGGTTTGCCGGCCGTTTACGTGGGTGGCGCTGTCCACCACGGTGTAGGCGTCGAACTGCCGCGCGACGAGGTCGGCGCGGGCGCGGAAGCGCTGGGCGTCCTCGGGCGTCCACCAGTCACGCAGGTTGCCGGCGGCGTCGAACTGCCGGCCTTGATCGTCGAAGCCGTGCGTCATCTCGTGGCCGATCACCGCGCCCATGCCGCCGTAGTTCACCGCGTCGTCGGCCTCGGGGTCGAAGAACGGCGGCTGCAGGATCCCGGCGGGGAAGGTGATGTCGTTCGCCGACGCGCTGTAGGTGGCGTTCACGGTGGGCGTCGTCATGCGCCACTCGGCGCGGTCCACCGGCTTGCCGATCCGTTCGCGGTTGCGCGCGGTGGCGAACGCCTCGGCGCGCAGCACGTTGTCGATGTAGGCCCCTCTCATCACGATTAGGGCGGAGTAGTCCCGCCATTTGTCGGGGTAACCGATCTTCTTGCCGAAGGCGCGCAGCTTGGCGAGCGCCTGCGCGCGGGTCGAGTCCCCCATCCATTCGAGCGTGTGCAGCCGGTCGTCGAGCGCGGCGATGAGGTAGTCGACCATCGCCAGCGCGCGGGCGCGTGCCGCGGGCGTGAACGTCTCGCGCACGTACGCCTGGCCCAGCGGGTCGCCGAGCGCGAGGCCGGTGGCGCCGAGGCAGCGGCGCCAGCGGGGCTGCTGCTCCGTCACGCCCGTCAAGGCCGATTGGAAGGAGAACGCCTCGCGCACGAACGGCGCCGAGAGCGCCGTCATCACCGGGCGCACGTAGTGCCAGCGCAGGTAGGCGCGCCAGTCGGCGATCGGCGTCCCGGCGAGCAGGCTGTCCAGCCCCTTGAAGAAGGTCGGCTGGCCGACGTTGACCGAGTCGGCGGCCGGGGACCCCGCGGCCTGCAGGAACGCCCCCCACTCGAGGTGCGGCGTGAGCGAGTCCGCCGCCGCGAGGGTCATCTTGTGGTAGTTGGTATTCGGGTCGCGCCGCTGCACGCGCGTCAGGTGCAGCCGTGCGATCGCGGACTCGAGTGCGACGATGCGCGCGGCCGTCGAGTCGGCGCGCGCCGGCGCGTCGCCCAGCAGCTGCAGCGAGCGGGAGACGTGCTGCTCGTAGGCGGCGCGGACGGCGGCGGTCGCCGAATCGGGGCGGAAATAGTACTCCCGGTCGGGGAGGCCGAGCCCGCCCTGCGAGGCGTTGACGATCGTCAGGGCGCTGTTCTTGAAGTCCGGGCCGCCGCTGAAGCCGAACAGCGCGCTGCGGCCCGAGCGGTGCAGCCGCGCGACCTCGCTCACCAGGTCAGCCGTCGTCCGGATCAGGGCGATGCGCGCGAGCTCGGGGACGAGCGGCTTCGCGCCCGTAGCCTCGGCGGCGGCGGTGTCCATGCAGGAGGCGTAGAAGGCGCCGATCTTCTCGTCGTTGGTCCGGGGGTAGGCGGGGGCCGCGGCGGCGAGCTTCTCCACGATGCGGCGCAGCGTCTCCTGATTGCGCTCCGACAGCTCGGTGAACGAGCCGTAGCTCGCGTGCTGCGCGTCGAGCTGCGTGCGCGCCAGCCAGCCGCCGTTGGCGTAGCGGTTGA
>QHUY01000079.1 GCA_003223415.1 Gemmatimonadota bacterium | reverse complement strand
CTCGGCGCCACGAAGCTCACCGGCCGGTTGCCGAGCGGCCTTTCGGTCGGCGTCCTCGAGGCGCTCACCCAACGGGCCGTGGGCCGGGCCGATACGACCATCGAGCCGCGCACGAACTACAGTGTCGTCCGGCTGCAGCGGGATCTCCGGGGCGGGCAGAGCGGCGTGGGCCTGCTCTTCACCGGCGTCGATCGGGCGCTCGATGCCGCGACCGCTCCCCTGCTGCGGCGCGAGGCGTACGTGGGCGCACTGGATGCCCGCCACCGTTTCGCCCAGGCCACCTACGAGATCTCCGCCTCGCTCGACATGAGCCGCGTGGCCGGCACGCGTCAGGCGATCACCGCCACCCAGCGCGACGCCGTGCATTTCTATCAGCGCCCCGATGCGGGGTTGCCCTTCGATTCCACCCGCACCACGCTCACAGGGGACGCCGAGGAAGTTCACTTCGGCAAGGTCGCCGGGAAGCTCACCAACTTCGAAACGAGCTATCTGCGCCGCTCCCCGGGATTCGAGATCAACGACCTCGGGTTCCTGCTCCGCGCCGACCAGCAGAGCTGGAACAACTGGTTCGGTCTCCGCTTCAACCACCCGACCCGGCTTTACCAGAGCGCGCGCTGGAACTTCAACTGGTGGCAGTACTGGTCGGCGGGCGGGATGCCACAGGAGCGGGCATTCAATACCAACGTCCACAGCCAGCTCAACAACCGCTGGTGGGTGCATGCGGGGGGAACGCTGGGTCAGCTGGGGCCGACGTACTGCGACCGCTGCGCCCGGGGCGGGCCGGCGCTGCGGCAGGATCCGTACATCGCCCCGTGGGCCGGGATCGGCGGCGACGACCGCAAGCGCCTGATTCCGTACTTCTGGATGAACTATTGGCGGGGGGAGGGAGGCCGGGGCGAATCCCTGAACCTGAGCCCCGAACTCGATCTCAAGTTCGCCGCCAACATGACCGGCATCATCGCGGCGAACTACACCCACAACCGAGATAACAACCAATGGTTCGGCAATTTCACCGATTCCACCGGGGCCACGCATTATGCGTTCGCTCACCTCGAGCAGCGAACCCTGTCCCTCACGGGCCGGCTCGACTACACCCTGAGCACCACCCTGACCCTCCAAGTGTACGCACAGCCCTTCGTGAGCAAAGGGGCGTACACGAACGTGCGCGAGCTGGCGGCGCCCCGCGCGGCCGAGTATGCCGCCCGCTTCCGGCCCTACGGCGACACCGCGGTGAGCAACAATCCCGGGGGATTCAACTTCAAGCAGTTCCGCTCCAATGTGGTCATGCGGTGGGAGTACCGGCCCGGCTCGATTCTGTACGTCGTCTGGACCCAGGGACGGCAAGGCTTCCTGCCGGCGATGGGCGCGCAGTCGTTCACCGGGGACTTCGGCGATCTGTTCGACGCCCATCCCAACAACACCTTTCTCGTGAAGGCCTCCTACTGGCTGAACTGGTGAGCTCGCGGCATCCTGGAGGGTGACGCCCTAAGGCCGACCCGCCACGGCGCCGATGGCGCTCATCAGCTCGTGCAGGTCGTACGGCTTCAACACCGCTGGCTGGCCGCACTCCTCGAGAAACCGCCGGGTCTCGGCGCGGGCGCTGTCCCCCGTGACGAACACGAACCGGCGGGCCAGGTGCGGCCGCTCCTCGCTCACCTGCTCGTAGAGCGCCCGGCCGCCGAGGCGGGGCATCTGGAGATCCGTCACCACCGCGTCGAAGACCGCGTCGGCCGGGGTGAGGTGCGCGGCCGCCTCCAGCCCGTCCTCCACCGCGACGACGTCGTGTCCCAAGCGCTCCAGCAGCCGTCGCATGGCGTCGCGGTTCGCCGCGTCGTCGTCCACCACCAGGATCCGCAGGGAGGGAATGGTGGGCGGCGGGCCCGTCGCATGAGCAGAGGGGCCGAGCACGCTCTTGGGCAGGGTGACCACGACTTCGGCACCGTTGCTGCCCCCGCGCGGCCGCAGGCGAATGGAGCCGCCGGTCGACTGGGCCAGCGCGCGGGCCAGGGCGAACTCGATCTCCCCGCCGCCGCCGCTATGGGTGAACCGAAACGGCGACACGAGTCGTTGCTCAGCTTCCACCGACAGGGGGGCGCCGCTGTCCCACAGCGCGATGGCGACGGAGGGACCCGCCTCGGAGATGGCCACGCGCAGCTCGCGCGGCGCCGGCGCATCCCGCAGCCGCCGCAGCGCGAAGTCCACCAGCCGGGTAAGGATGTCGGTGAGTTGTGCCTGCGGGCAGGCGACCATCGGTGCGCCGCCCCCGGGGGGCGGCTTGGGGGGGGCGGGGGGCGCCGTGCGAACGGCCTTCACGCCCAGCTCCTTGAGGGTTGTCTCCCGCCCGGCCAGCACGGTGCCGAGCACGGCCGCCGGGTCGCTCGGCTCGGCCGCGCCGATGGGATGCTCGGCCAGCTCGAGGAAGTGCTGGGAGATTTCGGCGGCACGCCGCACTTCGCCGTGCAACATCCCCAGCGCCCGCAGCCGCTCGGCGTCGCCTTTCCCGCCGCCCTCCCGCAGCAGCTCGACGAGTCCCTCGATGGCGGCCAGCCGGTTGTTCAGGGCGTTCAGGACATTCGCCGCGCCCTCGTTCAGCGCCACCCGGCGGACCTCGCCGCTCACGGTCCGCGGCGTGGGTCGCGGCGCGGGCGGTGGCGGCGCCCGGCGCCGTCGGCCGAACATGTAGCCGAGCAGCGCGCCGACGCCCGCGCCGAAGCCGAAGGCGACCCAGAGCTCCATGGGTAGAGTCTGGCCACGGAAGGGCACCGCTCGCAATGGGGCGGCCCGTCGCTTGACCCTCGGAGGGCCGATTTCTACCTTTCCCGGCTCGCCCTGGTGGTGGAACTGGTAGACACGCCATCTTGAGGGGGTGGTGCCGTAAGGCGTCCCGGTTCGAATCCGGGCCAGGGCATGAGGTCACCGTAGCTCCGCGGTAGAGTTCTCGATCGTGCGACTGTCCTGCTCCCCGTACGTTGTCTCTATCGTCCTGCCGCTGGCGGTGGTCGCGCCATCGCCGCTGCTCTCTCAGCTTCCACTCAGTGTCGACGGTTTGCGCGTTGAATACCTGGCAAACCCGGTGGGCATTGACCCCGCCCGGCTGCGGCTGAGCTGGCGGCTCGCGAGCACCGCGCGCAACACGATGCAGGCGGCCTATCAGCTGCAGGTCGCGAGCACCGAAGCGAACCTCACTCGCGGCACCGACTTGCTCTGGGACTCAGGGAGAATTCTTTCCGACGCCTCGGTGCTCGTGGACTACGGCGGTCCGCCGATGGTATCGCGCACACGCTACTACTGGCGCGTGCGCGTGTGGGACTCGAGCGGCCGCGCCTCCAGCTGGAGTCCCGCCGCGTATTGCGAGACCGGACTGCTGCAGTCCCAGGATTGGACGGCCCAGTGGATCGGCCCTGCTCCTAGTGCGTCGGACAGCCTCCCCTCGCCGTCGCCGCTCTTGCGGCGGGCATTTCGTGTGGGCGGCCCCGTGCGCTCAGCCCGTCTCTACGTGGCGAGCCACGGCCTGTACGAGGTCCATCTCAACGGCCGACGGGTCGGCGACCAGCTCTTCACGCCCGGGTGGACATCCTACCGCCATCGGTTGCAGTACCAGACCTACGACGTCACATCGCTCCTGCGACGGGGTGAAAACGCTGTCGGCGCGATGCTCGGGGATGGCTGGTATCGCGGGTACCTGGGGTTCTTCGGCCAGCGCAGCCTGTACGGTCGGCGGCTTGCCCTTCGACTGCAGCTCGAGATCCGCTATCAGGACGGCCGGACGGAACGGATCGTCTCCGACGCGGACTGGAAGACGACTGCCGGCCCGGTCCTCGCCTCGGACATCTACCGAGGCGAAACGTACGACGCGCGGCGGGAGCTTCCCGGATGGACCACTACGCCCTACGACGATCACGCCTGGGCACCCGTGGCCCTCCTCGATCCGTCGCCGGCCACTCTGGTCCCCCCCGTGTCCCCGCCGGTCCGTCGCGTGCGCGAGCTGCGTCCGATGGCCATCCGGCAGGCGCCGTCCGGCGAGACCGTGTTCGACCTCGGCCAGAACTTCACCGGTTGGGCGCGCCTCGCCGTCCGGGGATCGGCCGGCACGACCATCACCCTCCGCTACGCCGAGGTACTCGACCGAGACGGTAATCTCTACACCGGCAACCTCCGCGGGGCCAGCCAGACGGACCGGTACATTCTCAATGGCAACGGAGAGGAAGTCTACGAGCCGCACTTCACCTTCCACGGCTTCCGCTATGTGGCCGTGGCGGGGCTTCCCGATCACTCGGATTCGGCCACGATCACCGGCATCGCCGTGTCCTCCGACCTCGTCCAGACGGGCCTCCTCGTGACGTCGGACTCCCTGCTGAACCGGCTCCAGCAGAACATCGTCTGGGGACAGCGCAGCAACTTCCTCGACGTGCCGACCGACTGCCCGCAGCGCGACGAGCGACTGGGATGGACGGGAGACGCACAGGTGTTCGCGCGTACCGCTGCGTTCAACATGGACGTCTCGGGCTTTTTCGCGAAGTGGCTCGCGGATCTCGCGGCCGATCAGGATTCCAGCGGCAGCGTTCCCTGGGTGATTCCCAATCCCCTGGGAGGGGATTCGACCCGTTTCGCGGGAACGGCGGGTTGGGCCGACGCCGCCGTCATTATTCCCTGGACGATGTACCTCGTCTATGGCGACCGGCGCCTGCTGGAGCGTCAGTATGCCAGCATGCGCGCGTGGGTCGAGTACGCCCGCCGCCGGGCTGGTGCGGATCTGATCTGGAAACCGGGATGGCAGTTCGGCGACTGGCTCGCGCTTCACAGCGACGATCCGTCGTACCCGGGTGCGACCACCGGAACCGACCTGATCGCGACGGCGTTCTTCGCCCACTCCGCGGATCTGCTGGCGCGCACGGCGACAGTGCTGGGGCGCAACGCCGACGCCACGGGGTATGGTGCGCTGTTCCGCGCAGTGCGCGCGGCGTTCAACCGGGAGTTCGTCTCCTCGACGGGCCGAGTGGGCGAGAACACCCAGACCGCCTACGCGCTGGCCTTGGCGTTCGACCTCCTGCCGGATTCCCTGGTGCTGCCTGCCGCCGACCGCCTCGCGCAGGACGTGCGTGCGCGCGACGAGCATCTCACCACGGGCTTCCTCGGCACGCCGTATCTCCTGCACGTCCTCAGCGGCACGGGACATGCCGGGGTGGCGTTCGCCCTGCTCACCCAGCGGACCTACCCGTCGTGGCTGTACCCGATTACCCGAGGCGCGACCACGATGTGGGAGCGGTGGGACGGCATTCGCCCCGACAGCTCGTTCGAGAACCCCGAGATGAACTCGTTCAATCACTACGCGTTCGGCGCCGTCGGCGACTGGATGTACCAGAACATCGGCGGCATCAGTTTGGATCCGGCGGCGCCGGGGTATCGGCGCTCACGAATCGCTCCGCGACCGGGGGGGGGGGGCCTCACGAGCGCGAGCGCATCCCTCGAAACCCCGTACGGACCGCTGACCTCGGCGTGGAGGCTCGAGCAAGACCGATTCGTGCTGGACCTGACCGTTCCGGCGAACACGGCTGCGGAGGTCACCTTGTGGGACACCCGGATCGACCGTGTGCGGGAGGATGGTCTTCCCCTCAACGCGGTCGCTGGTGTGCGTGCCGCGCGCCAACGGGGCGCCGATGTGGTCGTGGACGTGGGGTCGGGCCGCTACGCGTTCACGGTCACCCGAGGTCCGTGAGTGGGCGATCCGGATCACGTTGTCGTAGAGTCCGCCCTTGCCGATCAACAGCCCGTGGCGCTTGGCCGCCTCCTAGCGGGACCGTGCCGCCTCCATCTCTACTCGGATGCTGCGCCACTTTCCCTGACGGAACCGTAGGACGCTCAGCGCGCAGCGCGTCATGTGGCCCAGGAGGATCGCCGTCCAGATGTCGGCGGGGCGCAGGCCGCGGGTCGCTTGAAACAGGGTGCAGAGCCCCAGCGGCACGACGATCTGGGAGGCTATGGAGATGTAGAGCGGCGAGCGGGTGTCGCCCGTGCCCTGGAGCCCACCGGTGTACGTCAGAGCGACGGTGACGAACAGCCCCGACACACTGAGGAAACCGAGCAACTGGGTCCCGAGGCCGACGACGACCGGGTCGGTCATGCCGAACAGCGCGAGCAGGGCGCGCGGGATCGTGAGGAACAGCACCCCGATCGTCGCCGCGAGGGCGAGGCCGAGACCGGCGGCGACGTGCACGCCGTGTACACTGCGCTCGGGGCGGCGCGCCCCCAGGTTCTGGCCCGCCACGGTGGCGGCAGCGCTCATCAACCCCACTGACGTCCAGGTGATGAATGAGAACAGCTCGGTATAGCTCACCGCGTACGCGGCCTGCGCCTGGGCGCTCTGCGCCAGCGACCCGATGAAGCGGAGCAGCAGCACCCCGGCGACGTTCATCGCGATCCCCTGAACGCCGGTCGGAAGGCCGAAGCGAAACAGCGCCCGGAGCACGCTCCAATCGGGTCGCCAGTCCATGCCGCGGTGCCAAGTCACCGGGAGTCGCCCGGAAAACAGCAGGTATCCCGTGACGCCGGTCAGCAGGAGACTCGCCACGGTGGTGCCGACCGCGGCGCCGGCGGTTCCCAGGCGGGGCAGGGGGCCAAGGCCCGTAATGAACGCCACGTTGCAGGCGATGTTGAGGACGGTGAGCAGCACGCCGAGGCGCAGCGGCGTCCGCGCGTCGCCCGCGGCCCGCAGGGCCCCGCTCACCATGAAGAAGAGCAGCATGCCCAGACTGCCGACGAACATGATGCGGAGGAACGGCAAGGCCTGGGCACGCACTTCCGGCGATGCGTTCACCACGCCGAGGAGCGAGGGTGCCAAGACCCAGCCGAGCGGAGCCAGCAGCAATCCCCACAGTGCGACTGCGGCGAGAAACGCCTGGTACACGGTGCGATTGACCTTCTCAGGGTCGTTCGCTCCGGCGAAGCGGGCCACCAGGATCCCCATCCCGCTGAACACCGACATGACGAACACGATCACGACGATGAAGATCTGGATGGCCACACCGATGGCGGCGTTGCCGGTGTAGCCCACGAAATGCCCGACCAGCGCATGATCGACCATGCCTTGCAGCCCGCCGATGAGATTCTGCAGCATCGTGGGCCAGGCGAGCATCCAGACGGCTCGAGCGAGCGGCCCCTCGACGATGGAGCGATCGAGGGGTTTGGCCGGGCGCACCGTCGTCACTTCCCCCGCTTCGCATCCAGGCTCCACGGCCCCGCGCCGGCGGCCGAGAGGTAAAGCCAGAGGAAGCAATAGAGGGCGGGGGGCACCCCATTGTTCGCCACGGGCCAAACGCTCAACGGGAAGGAGAACTGGAAATAGGCCACGGCCATCTCTCCGGCCAGCAGGAACGCCACTGGACGGGTGAACAGGCCGAGGAGCAGTAGCGTCCCTCCGAACGTTTCGAGCACGCCCGCGAACCAGAACTCGGATAGCAATGACGCCGTGGCGCCGTTCGGCGGCATCCCGATCGGGAACGCGAACAGCTTCAACGTGCCGGCCTGGACGAACATGAATGCCGCCACGATGCGGAGCACGCTCCGCAGCTGCGGAGCCCAGGTCGACCACCTCACGACGATGTTGGGTGCGGTCATGGTTCTCCCCCGGTGTCGGCCATCTTGGTGAAAGGTGTTCGTAGAGCCCTGCTCACGTCTGAGCGGCCGTGTCAAGGATCGTTCGGCAGCGCTGCGGCAAGCGAGCATCTCCCAGGCGCTCCGCGCATGCCGCGAATGCGCTGGTGGGGCCGCGCCATTTCAGCTCCTCCACATCGCTGAACAGCGGTGCGTCGGTCCTGAGCGTTGCCAGCTCTTTGAACCGCAACGCCAGGTCGCGCCGGTCCCCGAGGACGTCCGGTGGGAAGGCCTCGATGCCGCCGTGCCGGTTCAGGAGCCGTGCCGCCGTGACCCGGCCTATCCCCGGGATGCCCGGATAACCGTCTGCCGCGTCCCCCACCAGGGCGAGGAAGTCGGGAATCAAGGCGGGCTCCACCCCGAACTTGTCGCGGATCCCTGCGGCGTTGCGGACCGTCTGCCCCTTGCGGTCCACCTGCACGATCCGGTCGCCGCACACGCACTGCGCCAGGTCTTTGTCGGGCGACCAG
>QHUY01000267.1 GCA_003223415.1 Gemmatimonadota bacterium | reverse complement strand
GAATCTGGACCAGTTCTGCATGATCGAGGTCGCCGCCCTGAAGCATCAGATCGTGAGCGGGGTCGGCGGGCGGTCGCCAGACGGCCTCACGCCCGCGGAGCAGCTCGATGCGATCGCGGTGCGCCTCCACCCGCTCGTCGCGCGGCAGTACCGCTGCTTCCGGGAGCTGCTCCGGAGGGGAGGCGATCTCGCCGCGCGGGCAATTCGCATCCGGGACTGGACCAACCTCTCGCCGGAGGAGCGCGCGGTGCTGGAGCGCCGCTTCGCAGAGGAGGTCGCCCCACTGCTCACGCCGAAGGCGCTGACGCGAGCGCCGGGCCATCCGTTCCCTCACAGCACCGACCGGCGCGTGAGTCTCGCCGTGGTCCTGCGGGACGAGCCCGACGGGCCCCGGCACTTCGCATCCGTGGAGCTCCCCGCAGCGCTGCCTCGGTTTCTTCCCCTCCGCGGGGGAGGGGGGGCGGGGGGCGCCGGGGAGGGGGTGATCCCGCTCGAGGCCGTGGTCCGCGCCCACCTCGCCGTGCTCTTCGCCGGCCGGCAGGTGGTGGAGGCGCACGCTTTCCGGGTCACGCGCGCCGGCGACATCCAGCTGGACGACCTCGCCGCGGCGAGCTTCCGCCAGGCGATCGCCGAGGAGGTGCGGCGCCGGCCGTGGGGGCCGGTCGTGCGCCTCGAGGTGGAGCGCACCATGCCGCCGCCGCTCCGCGACCTCCTGCAGCGCGAGCTGCGGTTCGAGGAGAGCGAACTGCAGAGCGCGCTGGGACCATCCGACGTGTACGAAGCGGACGGACCGGTGGACTTGGGCGCCCTGACCGAGCTGGCGGCGCTGGAGACACGGGCGGAGCTCGACTATCCGCCGTTCGCGGCGCGCGACCCGTTCGCCGGACAGCGCTCGGTGTTCACTGCGCTCGACCGCGGCGACGTGCTGGTCCACCATCCGTACGATTCCTTCGGGGGGAGCTTCGAGCGTTTCATCGACGAGGCCGCGGACGACCCCGGCGTCGCCGCGATCAAGCTCACGCTGTACCGGCCGGGCGGGCCGTCGCGCATCGGCGACGCGCTGCGCCGGGCGGCAGCCGCCGGGAAGGACGTGTCGGTGTTTGTCGAGCTCAAGGCGCGGTTCGACGAGCAACTCAACATCGGCTGGGCGCAGAGTCTCGAGGCGGCGGGGATTCACGTCATCACGGGGCTCGCGACGTTGAAGACGCACGCCAAGATCGCGCTGGTGGTGCGGCGCGGGGACTCAGAGGGTCGGGGGGGAGGGAGCCGTACGCGCCGCTACGTGCACATCGGCAGCGGCAACTACAATCCCGAGACGGCGAGGGTGTACAGCGACCTCGGCCTGTTCACGGCCGACGAGAGCGTCGCGGCCGACGTGCACGCGTTGTTCAACGAGCTCACGGGCTCGTCGCGCCCGCCTCAGGCCCCGTTCCAGCGGCTCCTCGTCGGGCCGACCAATATGCTCGATCGCTTCCTCGCCGCTATAGCGCGCGAAGCCGAGTACGCGCGGGCGGGCCGCGGCGGCGCGATCCGCGCCAAACTCAACGGGCTCGCCGACGTCACGGTGATCGGGGCGTTGTATCGGGCGTCCCAGGCCGGGGTGAGCGTGGAGCTCGTCGTGCGGGGCATCTGCATGCTTCGGCCCGGCGTGCCGGGGCTCTCCGAGAGGATCCGCGTGGTGAGTGGGGTGGGGCGGTTTCTCGAGCACGGGCGGATCTATCAGTTCGCGAACCGGGGCCACCCCGAGTACTACATCGGGTCGGCCGACTGGCGGCCCCGCAACCTGCGACGACGCGTGGAGGTAATCGTGCCCGTCCGCGACCCGGCGGCTCGAGCACGGCTGGACCGCATTCTGGACCTCGAGCTCGCCGACCCCAGGGCGTGGGTGCTCGAGTCCGACGGGTCCTATTCCCGAACCGGGCACCAGTCCCAACCGGGCGCGCAGGAGCGTTTCCTGGCGGCGCTGCAGGGCCCGGAGTAGGCAGCCTCCCGAGCTCCGAGTGAAGTGGGGCGGTCGACGCTGATGCTAGTTCGTCCCCCCCCCCCTCTCCCCTTCCCCCAATCGCGGCCCTAGAGGTGGCCTCTCATGAATCCCAAACTCTCGCTCTTCGCCCTGCCGGCGCTGCTCGTGACCGGAGTCGGCACCGCGCTCGCCCAGGCCCTGCCGACCTCACAACCCGCCCTCATCCAGATCTTTCGTGAACAAGTGAAGCTCGGCCGCGCGGCTGAGCACGCGCGGATCGAGGCCGGCTGGCCCGCCGCGTTTGCGAAGGCGAAGTCCCCGAACCACTACCTGGCAATGACCTCGCTCACCGGAGCGAGCGAAGCCTGGTTCATCGTGCCGTACGCGTCCAACGCCGTGGCCGCGGACGAGATGAAGCTCGAAGAATCCGACACGACCCTCGCGGCGGAGCTGCAGCGCCTATCCCGCGCTGACGCCGAGGTGTTGAACGATTCGCGGAGCATCCAGGCCGTGGCGCGCACCGATCTCAGCCACGGCGCGTTCCCTAACCTCGCCAAACAACGGTATTGGGAGATCACCATCTTCCGAGTGCGGCCGGGACACGTGACGGACTTCGAGGCGGCCGCCAAGGCTTACGGCACCGCAACCGATCGGACGGCGCCAGGCTTCAGCTACCGCGTCTTCGAGGTCACGGCGGGGATGCCGGGGCCGACGTACCTGGTGTTCGCGTCGGTCGAGTCCTATGCCCAGTTCGACGACATGATGGCGAACGGGATGAAGACGATGCAGAGCCTCACACCCGAGGAGCGCACCACGCTGCAGAAATTCTCGGCAGACGGGCTGCTCAACTCCGAGACGAACCGCTTCCAGCTCAATCCCGTGATGAGCTATGTGTCGCCCGAGACGCGGGCCACGGATCCCACGTTCTGGATGCCGAAGCGGCCGGCGCGCCGGCCGTGAGATGGGCGGGTGCCGGTGACGACACGCCTTCGGCTCGCGTCGGTTGCTGCGTGTCTCGTCGCGGCGGGGCTCCAAGCGTGCGGGGAAGCCACCGGCCCTCCCAAACCGCTGGCCCTCGCGGTCGTGGGTGCTGGGGGCGGCCATAGCTGCGGCCTCACGCTCGAAGGTGTCGTCTATTGTTGGGGCGCCAACGACGCCGGCCAGCTCGGCATCGGCGCCAGCGACACCAATCCTCACCCGACCCCTGAGCGGACTACCGGCGGGGGTGGGCTCGGCTTTGTCGCCTTGAGCGTGGGGGACTCTCACGCCTGCGCCCTCACGGCCGATGGGTCTGCGTATTGTTGGGGTGCGGGACGGGGAGGCCGTTTGGGGGACGGCTCGGGCTCCGACCGAGCCACCCCCGTACCGGTTCAGGGCGGACTCGCGTTCGCATCGCTTTCCGCCGGCGGCGAGCACACCTGCGCAGTCACACGAGCTGGGGTCGCGTATTGCTGGGGCGCGAACAGTCGCGGCCAGCTCGGGGACAGCTCCACGACGGACCGACTCGTGCCGGCGAGGGTGGCAGGAACGCTCGCCTTCGTTTCCGTTACCGCCGGCGCTTTTCATAGCTGTGGCCTTGCAGCCGGGAGCGTCGCCTACTGTTGGGGCGATAATAGTGAAGGCCAGTTAGGCGACACGTCGCCAGCCAGCCTGTGCCTCAGCAGCTGTGGCCGCGGCCCGATCTCTGGGTCCTTCGCCCCCGTCCCCGTATCCGCCGGACTCGTGTTCGCGTCGCTGAGGCGATGGGCGGCGCCGCGTACTGCTGGGGCGACGGTGGGTATGGCCAGCTGGGCAACGGCTCGCAGAACAACAGCTTGGTGCCGGTCCCTGTCGTCGGGGGCCTCGCCTTCACCTCGCTGAGCGCGCGCCAGCTCCATACCTGCGGCATCGCCGCAGACAACAAGGCTTACTGCTGGGGGTGGAATCCGGATGGGCAGCTCGGCAACGGCTCGACCAGCTGGAATGGGGCGCCCGGCAGCACCACGCCTGTCCGTGTGTCGGGCGGGTTGTTCTTCACGTCGATCAGCGCCGGCGGCGACCACACCTGCGCCGTCGCGCCCGGGGGCGCCGCCTACTGCTGGGGCGCGGGAAGCCGTGGTCAGCTCGGCAACGGCGCGACGCAGCTCCTCACCGTGCCGGTCCCCGTCGCCGGGGGCCGCTGAGCGCTACCCTCGCCGCCCCGTACGGCGGCCGCCGCGCCCCGTCTCCTGCCCGCCCTCGGCGGCGCTCTCGTCCTCGGTGCCGCTCTGCACCACCGCAGGGGACAGCTCCGCCCGCAGCCACACGCCGGGGACCGGCAGCGTTACTACGCTCTCCTGGAAGGCGCG
>QHUY01000026.1 GCA_003223415.1 Gemmatimonadota bacterium | reverse complement strand
GCTTCAGCTGGTCGAACGCGCGAATGAGGGCGTCCTGGATCGCGTCCTCGGCGGCGTCGGCCGAGCCGAGCATGTGTGCCGCGTACCGCGCATAGCGATCGCGGTAGCGCCGCACCAGTACGGCGAACTGCTCGACGTCCCCCGCGAGCACCGCCCGCACCACTGCGCCGTCGCTCGCTGGCTCCGCTCGACCCACCCGGTTTCCTCGCGCTTCCGTCGACCCACCGGGATGCTAGGCCCTCGTGGGAGTAGCGGCAACCGTCACCCTGAAAGAGTCCGCCCGGGCCGCAACGGTAACAGCGCGCGGCCCCGCTGCTTACGCCTCGCGTGTTACCCAACCCCCTGGGCGGGCGTCTTTAGGACGATCCGCAGGACGAGGGCAGCGTTGCGAGCGGAAACGACAACTGAGAACCGTCCGATGACTCTACCCGAGCGGCCACTCACGGCCGACACGACCCTGGTGGCTCGCATGGCCCGGGGTGATCGCACCGCTCTCGTCGAACTCATGGCCCGCTACCGCACGACCGCGTACGCGGTCGCCTACGCCCTCCTGGTGAATCCGGAGGACACGGAGTCTGTCGTGAGCGAAGCGTTCGACGACCTGTGGCACGGGGCCCAGAGGCTCGATCCAGACGGCAACTCTGTTCACGATCGCCTCACAAGCGTGATTCACTTGCTGGCGCAGCGCCGGATTGAGGCGCGCGCTAGATAGAGGGAGGACACACGATGCTTCGCAAGCTCGCAGTAGTCGCGGCGGCGCTGGTTTTCCCCGGCATCCTCGCGGCACAGGCGCCCGGCACCCACACGAATCACGCGTCGCCCATCGCACAGGCCAAGATGGCCGCAGCGCGCGCCAGGGTAGCTGAGCACCGGGCGGCACACGTCCGCGGCTGGGTGACCCATATGGCGGACCGCAATCCCAACGCGGCGCTGCCGGCCACCCCGGCCACCCCGGCCACGCCGGGGTCCGCGATCCGAGCTGTGCCATCACCCCAATCCCATCGGCCCGCGAGCCCCGGCCAGTCCGGGATCATCCATCGACCGTAGGCTAAAGCAGGGGAAGCTTCCCAGACAAGACTGTAGGGGCACAGCATCCTGTGCCCCTCTGTTTTGTTGACCCATTCCCGCCCCGCACATAGCCGCTACGTTCCAGCCGAATGAAGCGTGTTCTTTTAATGCTGGCGCTCGGCACACCGTGCGCCCAGACCTCGCTCGCGCAGACCCAGGCCTCGCTCGGCGTGGGTGTGGGCACGGTGCGCTTCCCCGGCGGCACGAGCTTCAGCTCCGCGACCTTCGCTCCGGCCCTGGAGTACGGGACCGAGGCACGCTACGGGAGTGTCGTGGGCGCTCTCGCCTCGCTCCCAGGAGGCGCCTGGTCGCTCCAGGGGCGGGCCGATGTGTGGGCCGCGACGCGGCCCCTGCTGGGACGCATGAGGCTCGGTGCCGAGGGCATCTGGGCCGGCACCAGGCGCACCGACGGCGGTTGGACCGCCGCAGCCCACGGGATCGGTGAGGTGTTGTGGTGGACCTCAAACTGGGGCGTGGGGGTGGGGGCGGGCCCGTCGGGCGGCTGGATCCAGGACGCTCCCTCGGTCGGCGCGTTCCACGCGCGCGCGCGCGCCTGGTGGCGCGCGGCCCCTGGGACGACTTGGCAGCTCTCCATCGAGCCGACTCACTTTCTCGGCGCCTGGTTCACGGACGTGAGCGGCGGCGTCATGCTCGAGCGCGGGCCGGTCAGCACGACGCTCTGGGCCGTCGGGCGGGTTTCCGACGCCTACGGCTCGAAGGGGACGGGCAGCGTGTCGCTGCGCTGGTTCCTCGCTCCTGTCGTGTCGCTCGAGGTGAGCGGCGGCGGGTACCTCCCGGACCCGTACCAGGATCTTGACCGCGCGGGCTACTTCACGGCCAGCCTGCGGGTTTGGGCTAGGGGCCGGCCCTCGGTGGATGCGCCCACGCGCCGCTGGCCGCCCCTCGTGCCCGAGCGACGGGGGGACAGCGTGGTCGTGCGATTCAGCTTCGAGGGCGCGAAGGCAGTAGCGATCGCGGGCGATTGGAACGCCTGGCAGCCGGTGCCGCTGCGGCCGCTCGCAGGCGACGAGTGGGAGGGCGCGTTCCTGCTCGAGTCAGGCCTGTACCACTTCAATCTCCTGGTCGACGGCTGGGACTGGGTGGTCCCGAACGGGGTCGCGACGGTGCGCGATGGGCTGGGGGGGTTGGTGGCGGTGCTGCTCGTGCCCTAGGCGCGCTTGACCCCGCCCGTCCGACGCCCTACTCTGGCCGCGGGTCGGTGAAGCTGCTCTTCCCCCTCAACGGAGGTCGCACATGGGCAAGATCAACTGGCTTCGCGTGCTGTGGGGCGGGGTGTTGGCAGGGCTGGTGCTGAACGTCATCGACTGGGTCGTCTATGGCAAGGTGCTCGCCGCCGATTTCAACGCGGCGCTCCAAGCGCTGGGCAAAGGGCCGATGACAGGATCGATGATCATCTGGTTCGTGATCTTTGATTTTCTTTTCGGCATCTTCCTCGTCTGGTTCTACGCCGCGATCCGGCCCCGCTTCGGGGCGGGACCGCGGACCGCGGTGCTCGCGGGCTTCGCGATCTGGGTGCTGTACGGGTTGCTCCACACCATAGGCGAGGCGCCCATGGGGTTGTTCCCGCTCCGGCTCGCGGTGATCGGCTGCATCGTGGCCCTCGTGGAGTACGTGGTCGCGGCGGTGATCGGCGCGAAGTACTACACCGAGATGTAGCGAGATAGAATGCGGGCGCCGGATCACGCTCAGGCGCCCGCCGTGAGTCGAGTCGCTCCGATCAACGTCGCCGCGCCTACCGATTCAACACGATCGACGCGCGCGCGTAGAGGTAGCGCCCGTTGTACCCGAACGGCGACGCCGCCGCCCAGGGGAAGACCCCGCTGTTGGTGTTGCAGTCCTTTGAGGTCGCCACGCAGTCGGGATCAAAGACGGTAGAGCTCGGCTGATCCGGATAGGTGTCGAAGAGGTTGCGAACGCCGATCGACAGGTCCACCTGGTCGAAGCGGTAACCGAGTTCCGCGTCGAACAGCGACTTCGCCCCGTACCGCTCCCGGCACAAGTTGCAGAAGCCCGGTTGCGCCGAGGAGAACTTGCCGTAGTAGGACCCCCGCGCGAGCGCGTGGAACCGGTTCAGGGAGTACTGACCGGTCAGCGTCCCGCGCCAGTCGGGGCGTTCTTCCGTGATCCCGATCCATGTCACGGTATCGATGAGGCCGGTTTCACCGGTGCCGTTGAAAATAGGAGGCAACGGATCGACCCGGGTGACCTCGTTCTTCGTCCAGTTGACGGCCGCCGTCCAATCGAGCGTACCGCCGCCGACCTGGGGGACTCGCAGGTTGGCCGTGACGTCCACGCCCTGGGTGCGGGTGTCCAGGCCATTGGTGAAGTACTGCAGCCCCCCGATGCTGCTGCCACCGGGACCGGTGATGCCGCTGTCCGCCAGGATCAGGAGGGTGCTGTCCTGCGAGAACGTGCCACTGAGCATGATGCGGTGGTCGATCTTAATGTAGAAGTAGTCCGCCGTCAGCGTTACGTTGCTCGTCGGCGAATAGGCGAACCCCCCGCTCAGGTTCACCGAGGTTTCGTCGCGCAGCGGCTTCGCGCCGAGCACCCGTGCGGCGTGAGTAGAGACGGGGAAGATGCCGACCTGCACCGCCTTTCCGGCGAGGACGTTGGTGACCACCTTGCTGAAATACTCCTGGCTGATCCCCGGCGCGCGGAACCCGGTGCTCGCCGCGCCGCGTAGGGTGACCTGCCTCGACGGCTGGTAGCGCAACGCCAGCTTGCCCGTCATCCGGGACCCGAAGTCGCTGTAGTGCTCGAACCGTCCTGCCACGTCTGCGAGAAACTCCGGGGTCAGCTGGGTCTCGAGATCCGCGTAGGCCGCGACGTTGGTGCGATGCGAGTTGGATTCGTCGCTGGGAGCGATGCCGGGGAATACCTGCGACCCGCCCCGGGTGAGCGAATCGTCGTCCGCGGTGCCCCAGATCCCATCGGCCCCGGCGCTGTCCGGAGACAGGTGCCCGCCGTTGATCCAGGAGCCCGTCTCCCCCCGCAAGAGCTGGTAGCGCTCCCGACGGAACGAGGCGCCGAGCGCCAGGTTCACCGGGGCTCGGAGCCCTAGGTCGAGCGCCTTGGCGACGTTGATGCCGGTCACGAATTCCTCGCGCGTCAGCTGGCCCGCGTAGAACGCGGTCTTATTGGGGATTCCCGGGTCGTCCGCGGTCCCGAGAATGCCGTCCGGTCCCGGGGCGCATGGGGCGGCCGGGTCCAAGCAGGGCCCGAGCGATACGTTGAGGGTGTTGCGTAGGTTGTACTTGAAGTCGTTGTGCCCGAAGGAAGCCCCGAGGTCCACCGACCAGCCGTGCGTCGCGCCGCGGAACCCACCGCCGACGGAGTAGTCGGTCACATCAGGGTGGAACTCGGGCAGGTAGCCCAGCGGATATATCTCGGGCCAGGCGCGCCCGGTGATGAAGCTCGCGCAGTCCACCGCACAGCGCCGGAACCCGTTCCCCGTTCCGCGACGGAAGCTGTACCCCCCGAAGGTGTAGAGCTCGCTCGTCCGGGCCTCGTTCAAGGGCATGCGGAAGTTCCCCATCGTCATGACGTCCTTCTCGAGGCCGTCCCCCCAGTGGTGATTCGGCTGGGCAACCGGGTTGCGCTTGATCACCACCTGGCCCAGGCTGTTGACGGAGTCCGCGACGCCGGTGCCGGCGTCCTCGATCGCATCCGCGTACGCCCGGTTGGTGGGCTCGCGGTCGAGGAACTCGCCGAACAGGGCCAGCGAGCCGCGACCGAGCTTCAAGCCCCAGCCGCCGTTCACGTCCGTCGTGGTACCGTCGGCGGGATAGTTGTCCGGGGCGTAACGGCCGGCTTCGACGTTCGCGTACGGTGTGAACTGGCCTTCCTTCAGAACGAGGTTCACGACGCCGGCGATCGCGTCGGAGCCGTACTGGGCGGACGCGCCGTCCCGCAACACCTCGATGCGGTCGATGGCGCTCTGGGGGATGGTGTTCAGGTCCACGCCGCTCGAGCCGGCGCCCATCCCGTACGTGAAATTGTTCACCAGGGCGGTCTGGTGCTGGCGCCAGCCGTTCACGAGTACCAGCGTTTGGTCGGGGCTCAAGCCGCGCAGCGTGAACGGCCGCACGATGTCGCCCGCGTCCGTCACGCTCTGACGCGGGAAGTTGATCGAGGGCGAGAGCGCCTGCAGGATCTGGCCGGTCTCGGTGGTCCCTTGCTGGAGCAGTTGCTCGGCGCCGTACACGTCCACCGGGACAGCGAGCTCCTCCGACGCCGTGTGACGCGCCCGGGAGCCCACGACCACGTCGATGGGCGAGAGCGCGATCGGCTGGGTCCGGAGCGCGAAGTCCTGGCGTGTCGGCTGCCCTGCGGTCACGCTGACCCGCACGACCAGGGGGACGTAGCCGAGCAGCCGCACGCGCACGCTGTGCGATCCCGCGGGCACGCTCCTGAACTCGTAGTTCCCTTGATCGTCGGTCGTGGCGCGCGCCCCCAGGGCCTCGATGGTGACGCTTACGCGCCCCAGCGCGGCCCCGGTCGAATCGGTGACGCGGCCTCGGATGACGCCGGCTTGCGCCGCCAGCCGGCTAGTGGCTGCGATGAGAGCGAGGACCGCACAGCACGTCAGCAACGAGATGCGCTTTGCCACAATGCCTCCTCGAGAGGAGCGACAGGATGGAGAGGGTGCCCCGAGCACACGATATCGTGTCGCCGAATCAGCGACCCCGCAAGCAGGGCGACGGGGGTTGCGGGTTGTGACAGAACATGCGCGCTCGCGCATAAAAAACCGCCGGGCGCGGGGCGACCGGCGGTCTCGGCACTCGCCGACGGTTCGGCTACGGCAACGGCTTCCGCGCCAGCACCTCGTCGGTCGGAATCGGCCACGTCTTGTGGACCACGTCTCCCGGGAAGTTCGCTGCCGGGTCGGGCGGGCGATCGATCGGGATCTGCGCCAACCGGTTGGTCCGGCGCGCGTCGATCCAACGGTGCCCGCCCTCGAAGAGCAACGAGTAGCGCCGCTCTTTGAGGACGCGGTTGAGCTGCTCGTCAGGCGTCAGCGCGGTCCACGTGGCGAGGGCGATCGGATCGAGCCCCCCCGAGGTCTGGCGGACGACGTTCACGTCGTCGAGCGCCCCCGACAGGTTGCCCGTGCCGAGCCGGGCCTCCGCCCGTAGCAAGATGAGTTCCTCGTTGCGAATGATGGGCACAGGGTCAATCGGGCTGAGGTAGCGGATCCATACGAGGTCCGATGCCAGAGGCGGGTCGCCCCCGCTGCGCGGCGGCGCCGTCCGCGCCACCTTCGTTGCGAACCGGCGATCGATCTGGCGGGGAATGGCGCTCGAGGACTCCGCATCAGTGAAGATCGACGGATGCACCAGCTGGATCGACGTCGCTGTGTCCTGGAACAGCGGGTTCGCGAGGTCTCCAGAACCCGTGCCGTAGACATGATAGACGCCGCGGCTCAGCGGGGCCGTGGTGCTGAGGAAGCTCGAGTCGGGATCCTCCAGAATCGTCAGCGCTCTGCCAAAGCACGTTGTCCCGTCGACCCCGCACCCAAACAGCAGCATGCTGCCGCGATAGACCTCAACGCGAGACTTGAGGGCGCGATTGAACTTTGCGAACGTCGCGGGCGTACTAAAGCCCCCGAAACCGGATGTGAGCTGGAAGGGGAAGGCCGATCCGCCAGTCCTGAGGAGGTTCTCCGCGGTGTCGAGCAGCGCTGAGACGTACGCCCAGGCGACGGTGTTTGTCTCGAAGGGCGCGGGCGGATCCTTCACAGGGTCCCCGCTCACGGCGATCGGGATCGAATCCTGGCCGTGGGCGTCGAGCACCGCGATGAAGTCGAGCGCTTGGACGGTTTTGACGAACCCGCGCACGGCGTCCTGCTCCTGCGCGGTGAGCGCGGTTGCCGTCCCGATCACCTTCAGTATGTTGTGGCCGGTGCGGATGTTTCGGTACTGCTCGAACCAGTGATCCCCGCCGAAGCGGATGTTGCCGGGATCGAGCGGGCCGGTCAGCAGCTCGTCGATCCAGCGGGGATCGGAGGCGTCGAAGCGGTACGCCTCTCGTCCCACGATTCCCGCCTCCAGCGCCCAGTCGGCATAGTCGGCGCGCGCGCCGAGCAGCAGCCCCGACACCGCCTCTTGAACCTGCTCACGTGTCGGATTGGCGCCGAGCAGCGGGGGTGTGTTCGGGTTCGTGATGTCGAAGCTGCAGGCTCCCGAGACGAGGAGGGCGAGCGCGAGCAACCGGTACGTGGTTTTCATCGTCACGCCCTCGCCTCAAAAGTCCAGGTCAATGGAGAAGAAGACGCTCCGCCAGGGCGGGAACGCTGCCACGTCGATGTTCCGCCCGATCTGCTGGTCGCCGAAGTTGGATACTTCGGGATCCGCCCCCAAGTATCCGGTGAAGCGCAGCAGGTTGCGGCCGCTCACGCTGACCCGGGCTCGCTGGATCTTCGATCCGAAGAGCCGCCGGGTTGCCGCCTCCGGTAGCTCGTAGGCGAGGGTCACCTCGCGGAGCTTGAGGTAGGAGCCGTCCTGCACGTACGTGCGCGTCAGCCCATTCGTGCGGAAGGCGGTGCGCCGGGCCTGTCCGTCCGGAACAAAGTCCACCGCGTTCCGCCCGGCGTCGAACAGGAACGTGGTGAGGTTGATGATGTCGCCGCCCTGCTTCCAGTCCCACAACATGCCGAGTGACCACTGTCTGTACTGGATGTCGCTCGAGAACGAGACCTGAAAGTCGGGGTTCGCGTCCCCGACCACCCCCTCGATCGCGTTCCCCGCCCCATCCTTGCCAACGGAGCCCACGATCTGCGTCGCGGACTTGCCTTGTTCGATCTGAAAGGTGCCAAGAGCCGTCCCGAATCCCAGGGTCTGGAACGTCGGTACCGGCAGCTCGGTGATCTTGGTCCGGTTCGCGAAGAACGTCCCCCGCAGGATCAAACTCGCCTGGGCCGTCTGGATCGGTGTCCAGCCCGCCCCGATCTCGATGCCACGATTGCGGAGCCTCCCCGCGTTGAAGATCTGCGTCTCGAAGCCGACCGAGGGCGGCAGCGTTCGCTCCAGCAACAAATCCTTGACGTTCTTTTGGAACGCCGTGACGTTGAGTGTCGCGCGCCCGTTCGCCAACGTGG
>QHUY01000025.1 GCA_003223415.1 Gemmatimonadota bacterium | reverse complement strand
GACCGGGCACAAGCCGGTGCTCATCGCCTCCAGCAGACCGAGCGACGTCCCCTCGCTCCACGACGACAGCGTAAATACGTCGAACAAGGCGTAGACGCTCTCGACATCTCTCCGCCAGCCCACTAGGCGGGCCGCATCCTGCAGCCCGCACCGCTCGATCAGCGCCGTCAGCCGGGCGCGTTCCGGACCGTCCCCGACCAGCACCAGGGCGGGCGCCGGTCCGTCCGTCCAATTCGCTCGCAGCACGGCGAAGCCCTGAATCATGATGTCATACGCCTTGACCGCGTCGAGGCGGCCGACGCTGCCGATCACGGGCACGTCAGCCGGGAGACCCAGCTCGCGGCGGAGGGCGCCGTTGACTGGCCGCGGCCGGAAGTGGACGGTATCAACGCCGTTCAGGACGACCCGAATTCGTGAGCGGTCGGAGACCACCGTATGCGCAAGCTGACGCCCCAGGGCATCCGATACCGCCACCACCACGTCGGTGCGCCGGGCGGCGAGCCCCTCGAGAAACCGTCCGATCCAGGGATCGGGATACGCACGCCCGTGATCGGTGTGCACGAGACGCGGGACACCCGCGTGCCGCGCGGCCAGCGACGCCTTGTACCAGACGCCGCTGTGGGTGTGCACGACGTCCGGCGCGATCACGCGGATTGTTCGGGTCAGCTTGCGCGGCCACAGCATGGAGAGGTGGGGAATGGCGTTGACTTGGTGCAACTCGGCAAACGATTCGAGCCCCTCTGCAAAGACCCCGAAGTCACTCAGCGTCAGCACGTGACTCTCGAAGCGGTCAGAGTCGATGACGCGGACGATGACCCCGACGAGCCGCTGCAGCCCGCCAGAGTCCAACTTGTGAACCACATGCAGCACCTTCAGGCGTCGCCTCATCCGTGGCCGCTCTCTGCCGTCGCAGGTGTCGGCGGGGTACGCCTGCAAAACCCGGATGTCAGCAGCACGAACCCATTCGCCGACAGCCCTGCTGGGACGTTGAGTCGCGGCACCGCGTAGCGGTTCACGCAACCAGGCGCGAACCACACCCCGTCAAGGGAGAGGGCCGCGGCGTAGCCCGCGGCCGCGGCCGCAGCCTCGACCGACCGGCTTCCGCAACCATACGGGTAGCTCAGCCACGGGATCACGCCTGTGAACCGCTGGCGCAGCCAGGTGAGGGGCCGACGTAACTCCGCTTGGACTTCGGCCGGTGAGAGGCGAACGAGATTCGGATGCGTCCACGTGTGCGAGGCGAGCCTGATGCCCGGATGACGGGCAGCTGCCCGGAGCTCGTCTTCCGAAGCGACGAGCGCCCACTCTGGCAACGCGTCGCGTCGCAGCCCGTGCGCCTCCGCCCAGCTGCGGACCTCCCGGTCCCTGCCGTTTAGGTCCCGGAGGGCGCGCTCCCGGAGAGCCTGGTCGACACCCCCGCCCTCCGGCGACGACACGGCATCCCACCAGAAGGGTCCCCCCCCGACGAAGGCGGGAACGACGAACAGTGTCGCCGGAACGCCCCGCTTGGCAAGCTCCTCGACACCGATCGTGACGGCTCCGCGGTACCCGTCATCGAACGTGAGCGCGACCCGCGGGCGGCGCCCCGACGGAGCGGGCGTTAGCACTTCCTCCAGCGGCACGATGCAATGGGTGGACAGCAGCAGGTCGAGTTGGCGCACGAACGCGCGGTGCGACAGATGCAGCGAGCGATCGCCAAACGGTGGGCAGTCGTCCGGCACAACGTTGTGGTAGGCCAACACGAGCGAGTGCCGGAGCCGCGTTGCTCGGTGCAGCCGGGTTATGCCACTCCGCACCACCCCGGCCTCGAGCAGCGCTCTGAGCGTGGACCGCACGCTCATCGACCGTTCTAACCGGACTGCCCGACCGCGGCGTACCAGGGGGCCAGCTGCGCCGCGTCGTACGCACCGCGCAGTGCGTACAGCCGAATCCGCAGCAGGTCCCGCGCCATGCGCAGAGAATCGAGCGCCAGGTTCACTCGCGATCCGGGCTTGTGGACCCAGTTGACGGGGATCTCAGCAATCCGGTGACCGAACCGCTGGGCCATGAACAGCACTTCGACGTCGAAGGTGAAGCGGTCCAAACGTGACCGCGAAAAGAGCTCGTGGGCCACCGACGTGCGGAACAGCTTGAAGCCGCATTGCGTGTCCCGAATCCCCCGCACCGTCAGCAGCGTGACGAAGCCGTGAAAGCACCGCCCGATCAGGCGCCGATACAGCTTTGCCTTCACCTGGACCTCGCGGCTCGGCAGCGCCCGAGACCCGATGGCGAGCTCCGCCCCGGCGCGAACCGCCGCTTCGAGACGCTCGATCTCCGCGATGGGCGTCGATCCATCTGCGTCGGCAAACAGGACATACTGGCCCGACGAGTTGACCACACCGCTGCGGACCGCATAGCCCTTGCCGCGATTCTGGGGTAGCCGGATTAACCGCAACTCGTCATACTCTGCGGCGAGCGTGCTGACCAGCGCGCTCGTCCCATCGCAGCTGCCGTCGTCCACCACGATCAACTCGATCGAGCGCCTGCAGGAACGGAAATACGTCACGATCTCGCGGATCGTGGGAGCAAGCCGCGATGCTTCGTTGTACGCGGGAATGACGACTGACAGGGCAGGCTGAGGTCTCACAGTGGCCGAGGCGCCGCAAGGAGGGTGCCATCACTACCTGGGGCATGTCATCTCGCGGCCCCGGCTGGCCGGGTCCGCGCTGTCGCATCAACGCAACAGGGAATCCGCGCGGCAGCGATACAGGTCGACGCGGTAGAGTCGGTAGTCAAGCCGCGGTCGCTGGTGGCTGAACGCTAGCCGACAGTGACGCAGCAGCCAGGCGGCGAGGTCGCCACGATCGTCCATCACCACGCCGTACCGCTGGACCGAAACGACTGCCCACAAGTCCTGGTGCTGCGTATGGAACGAGTGAAGCCCCACGGTATCGGAAGACAGATCATACGCGCGAAGATCGGGGGCATAGTATCGCTGCAGGACGATCGGCCAGGTGACCACCGGGACATCGGAACCATGGGTCCGGATGAACTGAAACGCCGGCCGATAGTCGAACCGCGACCCGTCCGAGAGGTGAGACACAGTGCTGGGGACGATCCCGGCTGCCAACGTGACCGTCGCCACGCCAGCGAACAGCCCCCGCCGCGCTGACATGGCTTCACACCCGAGCTGCACGAGCGCGCCGGCCGACACAAAGAGCAGCGGCAGCATCGCCATGCCGTAGAGAGGGTACACATCCGTAACCGTGGACGCAACCACGGGGAGCGTCATCGCCGACCCGCAGCCGAGCACTGCCATCAGACCCCAACGGCGGCGCTCCGGAAGCGAGCCGAGCAGCGCCAATCCTAGTGCGCCGACCACTCCGAGGGTAAACGCCGTCGGGGTCATCCATTCAACCATCGCCGGAACGAGCCGGAGCGTCGCCAAGGAGCCACGGCCGTAGAAGTTTCGGAGATGCGCCTGGTGGCCGGACAGCGCCAGAGCAGTGTATTCCGCGAGCAGGCTGAGTGCGAGCGGCAGCCACAAGGTTTGCCATGCTCGGCGTGACGGCCAGTGCCAGGCGAGGCCGCCATCCGGCCCGACGAGCCTCAACGCCAGGACCACACCCGGTAGCGGAAACAGGGCAGTCGGATGCGTCGCCGCCGCCACTGTCCAGACCACCACCGCCAAGACACAGTCCCGCGTTCGCCCCAGCTGCTCGGCTTGATGAAGGGCCAGGTAACCTAGCGCCGCCAGCACGTATACGAGCGACCAGTAGCGCGCCATACCTGAGACAAACAGGTGCCACGGCGTTATCGCCAACAAGAACGCGGCGACGAGGCCTGCGACCTCGCCCAACACCCTCTTGCCCACGAGCCAGGTGAGCCACACTCCCAGCACTCCGAGCACAAACGGGAGCAGGCGTAGGGCGAGCGGAGTCGGCGGCGCGAGCGCGAGCAGCATGTGCTGGACCACGTAGTAGAACGGTCGCGCCCATATTCCTGGCTGCGCAGTGGAATGGAATAGGTTCGTGGCCTCCTCGACCGTGTACAGCTCGTCCTGGAAGAAGCTGTTGGACCGCAGCCCAACCAGTCGCAGCGCGGCGGCAAGGAGAAGGATGGCCCCCGGCGCCCAGCGCGAGGATGCGGACGATCGGGCGACCAGCGCGACAGGCTCCGATGGCGGGTACCGCATCGCGGGCCGGCTCATGCAACGTGAGAGACCACGCGTGCGGCGCCTGCGCCGCGCGCCATGTAGATAGCGCCGCCCAAGGCTCCGGTGATGAGGTTGGCGACATAAAAGAGGAGGCTGAAGCCGATGGCGTGGGCCGAGGAGATGCCGAGCGGCTGCAGCAGCAGCGTCCAGACCCCCTCCCGCACACCCAGACCGGAGATGGTCACTGGAAGCATGGCCGCAAGACTCACGAACGGAACGAAGACGAGCAAGGCACGGAACGGGACCCCGAGGTCGAGGCTGACCGCGAGGAGATACCACATGAGGACGTACATCGCCTGTACGATGAGCGAGGCACACACGGCCGTGGCTACGGGTAGCCGCGACACCCGGAGCCGTTCCCACACACCTCCCGCATCATGCAACAACTGGTTGAACCTGACCCATCGCTTGACCCGCATTGCTAACAGCCCAAGGGCCAGTCCCCCGGTGATCACGAGCACGAGCGCCGGTCGCCAGCCCAGGGCCCAGGACAACCGCTGCAGGAGTGGCGACACCAGCGCGGGGGCCATGAGGCCGCCGAGCACGAGATACAGCAGCAGCGCGCCGACGCCGAGCATCCGTTCGATAATCACACTCGAAAGCGCGCGGCCCGTCGTCACGCCGCCGCGCGAGAGCGCGACGATGCGAACCGCGTCCCCGCCCACGGAGGTCGGCAGGAACAGGCTGAAGAACTGGCCGATAAAGTACAGGCGCACCAGCCACCCCAGCGGCACGAGTCCAGGACCGAGCACCAGCCACCAGCGCACCGCACTCATGACGAGCGCGCCAGCGAACAGGAGGACAGCGGCGCCCATGCCGCCCAGGATGGCCACGCCTCCGGGAAGTCTCACATCGGCGACTTGCGCGCGACTGACAACGAAGACCAGCAGCGCACCACTCAGCGCGGCTTTGAGGGCGAGGCGCGCAGTTCGGCTCGGGGTAGCGCTGGAGGGCGCGTCCTTGCCGAGTGCCAACGTGGGCGAATGCATCCTATCGAGAGCGGCCCGACCCACTGCGACGCCGGCTCAATTGCGAAACGCGCCGGGACTGCCCATACGCGGCGGCGGTGGTGACACCAAGCGCGGCCGCGGCGGCCGCGCGACCAAACGCGGTGCTCGCGGCGGAGACGCTATCTTGGCGAGCCCCACGCTCATCCCGAGGAGCACGTAGAGGAACGGGGAATACGCGTGAGATAGGAAGAACGCGGCCACGACGAACCCGACGAGAGATCCAATCAGGGCTTGCGCCAGGAACGCGGCTTCTCCTGCAGGCCCCCGGCGTATTCGGGATAGCGCGCGGAAGGCACCGATCAGCAGTGCGACGAACAAAATCAGCCCCAGGACGCCGATCTCGGCACCGATCTGGAGGAGGGAGTTGTGCGGCGCGGACGACTTGAACCGCCCGCCGTGCTGCCGCCGCACGGCAAACTGAGTTGCCAAGGCTCCGTCCGCCGTCGTGAAGGCACCAGCCCCGACGCCGAAGACGGGATGATCGAGCATGTAGCCGATTCCACGCGTCCAGACTTCCAGGCGGCCGTCCTCTGACCGCCCACTCCAGTTGTAATCGGTCGAGGGATGCAGCATCGTCTGCATCCGCGCAAAATAGCGGTCGCTCGCCAAGACGACGAGCAATATCGCAAGCAGCGCCGCGGCGCTCACCCGCTTCGCCCTGGAGATTCCGCGGAAGCCCAGCAGCAGGTACGCCGCCACAGCCAACAACCCCAGGAACCCACCTCTCGAACCCGTGTTCCCCAGCGTCATCATGAGGAACGCCGCGCAGGCTGCCAGCAGCGAGCGGGTCAAGAGCCCTGCCGGCCGCCAGAGGTAGACCGTGAGCGGCAAAATGGACACGATCAGCAGGGACAGGTCGTTGGGATCCGCGTAAGATGCCGTGATGAGCAGCCGACCCTCGCTCCCCATCGGAGAGCGAGCGACGACGACCGCGGAGAAGATCGTGACTCCAGCGACCTGAAGCCAAACGAGCCGCCGCAGGTCGACCAACCCACGAACGCTCGCCGCTACCAGGAGCATCAAGGCGACGGTAAGTAGGTGCGCCAGCAGGAATTCTAGACTGCGCCGGGGGGGAACCAGGCTCGTCGGAATCGAGAGCACCACTAGCACCAGGATGCCAAGCGCTGCACGGACCACGGGCTGATTCAGATTGCTCAAGCGGCGCCGGGGATCACGGTCCAGCCAGAACACGAACAGCGCTACAGGCGTGGCAGCAAACGTAAGACCGTAGAAGGCGAGGGACGGGAACAAGCTCTGGAACCGCCAGACCATGAGGAACAGCGCGGCCGCGAGGGAGAGCTGCACGGCATCCCACCCGTGCAGCCCCAGCGGCACCCGCGCCGCCAATTCGCGACCGTGCCTAATGGGGCGGCCTTCAGCCGTCAGGTGGGCCGGTGGCTCCGCTGGAGCAGACGTCATCAGGAGCGTATGGGGCGCAAGACTCGGACCACCAGTATAGTGATCGGGGTCATCGCAACTTACAATGGCGTCAGGTGTTACAGCAGCATGCCAACGCCTGGCCAGGCACGACCCAGGACTCGTTGCGGCCAAGCATCACCGAGACTCGGGGCTGGTCGTCGCGCCCCGTGCCACTAGCAACCGATCCGCTGGGTGCTGATCACGATGTTGTCGAAGTACCGTTCCTGGGCCACGGGAGACCCGTAGTTATTGTAGTTCTCGAAGTCCACGACGTTGATGCCGTACGTGCTGAAGGCGCCGAACCAATTGAGTTCTGTCTGCTGGGCCTCGAGAATCCCGTTGATCCAGTACTCGAACACCCCGTTGGACAGCTCGGCGTCGTTGAGCTTGGCATGCACCTCGATACAATACCACTGGCCCACATGGCTGGCGTCGAAGAGCGGCGTCCTGCCGTACGCGGTCCCGAGCCACGTGAAGTGCGCGCCATCGTTGTAGCTCGTGGTCAGGACGTTCCCCGCCGCATCGGTGCCCCGCGCCGGGTCCAGCTGCAGCGTGTTCGTGGCGGCCGGATCGCCCCACACATGCGCGACCGCCGCCTGCGCCCAGTTGGCCGTCGCAAAGACCATCGCCCGGCTCAGCTTGTAGAAGCTGCCGCCCAGCCAGCCCGGCTGAGTGCGGAGGTACATCCGCCAGAACACCTCCCGGTAGATGGCCGTCCCCGCGTCCGCCTTGTTCCAGCCGCTCATCGGCGTTTGCCCCATCGCCATCCACAGCGAACCCGCTTCAACCTGCCCCTCGGCCCACTGCGCCCGCATCCCGTAGGATCCCCCGGTCCCTACGCCTGCGACCCGCTGGAAGCTTTCTGGATGGTTCCAGTAGGTGTAGCGGCTGAGCCGATCTTCCTCGAAGTCGTCACACCAGATCCAGCCAGGTTGCGGGGTGGCACACTCGTTCACGGCCGGGGGGCTTGCTACCGCTACCGTCGCGCTGAAGCTAGGCAATCCACCGATGGATTGGTCTCCGGCGCAGCCGAAGAACAGCGCGGATGCGAGGCCCAGTTGCACGGCACCCCACCCGCGTAGCCCCGCATGGGCCGGTCGCTCCGCTGGTACCGACGCCATCAGGAGCGTATAGCCAGCAAGACTCAGACCGGCGGCATGGCTGACCGCGATCATTGCAGCTTGCGATGACGTCAGGCGTTACAGCGGTGTGCCGAGGCCTGCACGACGTAGGACTCGTTGCGACCCAGCAACACTGCTGCAAGCAGACGACTAGCACCCGATGCGCTGGGTGCTGATCACGATCCTATCGAAGTAGCGCTCCTGGGCTACGGGAGACCCGTAGTTGTTGTAGTTCTCGAACATCACGGTGTTGATGCCGTACGCGCTGAAGGCGCCGAGCCAGTTGAGGCCCGTTTTCTGGGTCTCCAGGGCGCCGTTGATCCAGTACTCGAACACGCCATTGGACTGCCCGGCGTCGTTGAGCTTGACATGCGCCTCGATACAATACCATTGGCCCACATGGCTGGCGTCGAAGAGCGGCGTCCTGCCGTACGCGGTCCCGAGCCACGTGAA
>QHUY01000265.1 GCA_003223415.1 Gemmatimonadota bacterium | reverse complement strand
CATTCTCGCGATCACCGGCGCCTCCGGTGCCGTTTACGGCGTGCGCCTGCTCGAGGTGCTCGCCACGCACCACGTGCCGACCTGGCTCATGATCTCGAGCCATGGCTGGCGGCTCCTCGCGGAGGAGTGCGGCATTAAGGACGACCGCGAGCTGAAAAGCGCCACGGGCGGCGAATGGGCGAGCGTGCGCGTGTTCGACGACAAGGACCGCGGGGCAGCGCCCGCCTCGGGCTCCGCCCGGAGCACCGGAATGGTGGTCTGCCCCTGCTCGATGGGCACCGTGGCGGCGATCGCGCACGGGACGAGCCGCTCGCTGATCGAGCGCGCCGCCGACGTCGTGCTCAAGGAACGGCGCACGCTCGTTCTCGTCCCCCGCGAGACGCCGCTCTCGCTCGCGCATTTGCGGAACCTGACGCTCGCCACGGAGGCCGGCGCGATCGTGCTCCCCGCGGCGCCGGGGTTCTATCACAAGCCCAAGCAGGTCACCGACCTCGTGGACTTCGTGGTGCAACGGATCGTCGACCACCTCGGCCTGGAGATCGAGCTCGTCAAGCGGTGGGAAGGCAAGTAGTTCGGCGGCGATGAGGCTTGGCATCATCTCCGACACGCACGGGCTGCTGCGACCGCAAGTGTTCGACGTGTTCAAGGAAGTCGATCACATCCTGCACGCCGGGGACGTGGGGAAGTCGGAGATCCTGACCGACCTGGAGACGCTGGCGCCCGTGACGGCGGTGTACGGCAACGTGGACGACCGCGAGGTACGCTCCCGCCTGCCGCAGGTCGCCGAGGTCGAGCTGGACGGCTTCGCGATCGTGGTGACGCACGGCAACCAGTTCGGACACCCGACGCCGCACAAGCTGCACGCCGCGTTCCCGCGAGCGGAGATCATCGTGTACGGGCACACCCACATGCCGCTGCTCGAGCTGGTGGACAAGACCGTGACCGTCGTGAACCCCGGTGCCGCGGGGCCGGCCCGATTCCGGCTCGCGGCCACCGTCGGGATCATGGAGCTCGAGGCGGGGATTCCGCCCAGGGCGCGGCTGGTGAAGCTGTAGCGGGGACCTATTTCGGGCGGTAGGTTAGCGCGTCTCCGAGACGCCGGGCGCCGGTCAATGATTCGTTCCCCTGTTCGTACCACGAAGCTGCTGCGACTCATCGCGCTGTTCTCTCTGCTGGTCCCCGGTCAGCTATTGCTGATCGCGTGTGGCGGAGAGCCCAGCGCGCCGTCACAGCAAGCCCCGCCCGTCGGGTCGGCTGGAGCGGATCAAGATGTCAACCGCGGGGAGCTGGTCACGACGACTCCGGCCAGCGGGACGCTCACGTACACCTGGACCCAGGTGTCCGGGCCCTCCGTCGGGTCGCTCACGGGTGCGACGCCGAGCTTCACGGCGCCAAGCGACGTGGTCACCCTCGTGTTCGATCTCGTGGTGTCCGGTGGGGGTGACCCATCCGCCCCGAGCCGCGTGGTGATCTGGGTGCTCGAGGACAAGGCCCACGCGCTGTGGGTGGCGCCGACAGGCAACGATGCCAACGCCGGCACCCGAGCCGCGCCCAAGGCCACGATTCAGGCTGCGATCGACGCAGCCAACGTCGGCGGGCTCGGGGCGGACGTCTACGCCGCCGCCGGGACCTACTCCGGAAGTCTCACGCTGCGCCCCAACGTGAGCGTGTACGGCGGCTACAGCCCCACCACGTTCCTGCGGGACGTCGCCGGCAACGCCACCGTGATCAGCGGTGGAACGACCGCCGTCACGGGGACGTCCACGAACGCGCTCACGCTCGATGGCCTGACTATTCGGAGCGCGGATGCGACGGTCGCCGGCGGAA
>QHUY01000266.1 GCA_003223415.1 Gemmatimonadota bacterium | reverse complement strand
GTGTCGAAGGCGAGCGTCGGGTCGGACCCGAACAGCGTGTCGTTGGTGCCCGCCAGCGGCGGGGGCAGCGGTACGTCGACGCCCCCCCAGCTGCTGCCGCCGTCCGACGAGAAGTACGCCCGCATCGGCACCCGGAAGATCTCGTTCGAGCCGGCCGTGAGCATGCTGGGGCTCTTGGGATTGAGCGTGACGTATGTCTCGCTCTGTGGACCGCACTCGTTCGACACGTCGACGTTCGGGCCGACGAGCGTCGAGGCGGTGAGACCGCCGCCGCTCATCGGTCCGTTCTGGGCGAGATACAGATACTTGTTCCACCAGGTCGGGTTATGTGAGCTGTCCGCCGGCTGGGCGGCGGCCAGCGGCCGCGACGGCGCGGTCGCTTCTGGGGGCTCGTGGCACGCCACGGCCAGAACACCGACTACGAGCAGGAAATAGCGGGTGTGGATCATAAATGCCTCCCACGCGGGACGTCTCGAATATGCCCGTCCCGGGCGAGCTGGCCAGACGTTACAGAACGAACGGGCCTACTTGCAGTCCGCGTGGAAGTTCACCACGGTCACGGTGGCGTTGCCGTCCGCATCGTAGGTGATGCGCAGCGTCTCGTGGGCGACGATGTTGCCCGCGGCGCCGGAGCTCGTCACGTGGAAGTTGTTCACCATGTCGTAGTCGAACGGCAGCGCGTCGACGTCGAACGTGAACTCCTCCTGCGTGCCGCCGTTCATGTGGTACGCGTCGCCGGTCACGAGACCGACGCCCGTGATCCCCTGCGCGTTGGTCATCGCCTTGACGCGCGCGTGGCCCGTCTCGCTGACCGTCTCGTGCAGGAACAGATGTACCTCGCCCGTGAACACCGCGATCTCGATCCCGTTGCTCGAGCAGGGAATCTGCAGACCGCGCAGGAACGGGACGCGCAGCTCGTTATCGGTGAAGGCGGAGGCGGAGAAGCTGGGGCCGGTGAAGGGGGCCCGCGCTGCGGCGGTGGGACCGGTGGGGCCGGTGCTGCACGCCGACCAGGGTCCGTGGCACCGGGTCTCTCGAGTCCCTATCTTGGCCCGCATGCGCGACATTCGCTCGCGTGCCAGCCATCGGGGTCATCGGATCGCTGGAGTCGCGCTGACGCTCCTCGCTGTCTGTCCGGCAGCCCGCCTCGCCGCTCAGACGATCGATACCATCGTCGTCGTCATCCACAACGTCTACGACCGAAAGCGCGACGCCCCGAAGCTCGTGGCGCGAGTGGGGAATGCCCTCCATGTCCCCACGCGCGCGGGGGTCGTCCGGCGAACGCTGCTCGTCAAGGTGGGAGATCGCTGCGACTCCGCCAAGGTGGCCGAGAGCGAGCGGGCGCTGCGAGCGCTCACCATTTTCCGCGCGGTCCGCATCGACACGGTCCGGGTGGACGGACGTCTCGCCCTGCGGGTGGAGACGGACGATGCCTGGAGCACGATCCCCGATTTCGACTACGCGTCGGTGGCCGGGGACGTGCTGTGGGCCGTGGCGTTCACCGAAGCGAATGTCGCGGGCACGGGCACGGCGCTGACGGGGCGCTACGAGAAGACGCCCGATCGTCACAGCCTGAGCATCGGGTACAGCAGCACCGGGGTGCTCGGTCGCCGCACCGTGCTCACGGCGCTATACAAGACCATTTCGGATGGCCGCAGCGGACAGTGGTCCGTCGGCGTTCCCTTCTACGAGACCGTGGCGCCACGCTCCCTCACGACCGACGGTGCGGCGGCGACGGAGCGCGTGCTGCGATTTCTCGACGGCCGGCTGGCCGACAGCCTGCAGCACCGGGAACTGCGCTTCGGCCTCGCGGGCGGCCTGGCGCTCCAGACCAGTCCGTGGAGCTACACACGGCTGTGGGTTGGTGCCGGGTGGCGCCGCGAGGATTTCGCGCTGGCTGCGACGGTGCCATTCCCCCGCACACAGCTCGGAACGGTCGGGGCCGGGCTCGAATTCAAGCGAGTGCGCTTCCAGGTGCTCGAGAACTTCAATTCCTTCGCGCGCCAGGAGGATGTGGACGTGTCGCAACTGTTGCACCTCGGGTTCTGGGCGGCGCCACGAGCGTGGGGGTACGGGCCGGGTCAAGCGGGCATCGGACCCGAGGCGCGGGGGCAAGTCAGTGGCCTGTGGCACGGCGGTTTCGCGGTGTTCCGCGGCCAAGCCGGGGGGGTGGTGACGGGGACGGGGGTCGACTCGGTTCGACTCGCCGGCAGTGTCACGGTGGCGAGCCAAAACCTGCCGCGTGAAACGCTGATCTTCCACCTAGAGGGTGGCGGGTTACGGCGGCCCAGGCCGGGCGATGAATTCGACCTGTGGCGCGATAACAAGGGGCCGCGGTTGTTCGGGGCGCACGCCCTCACCGGCACCCGGATGGTCTGGCTCGCGCTCGAGGACCGCGTGCTGGTGAGAGACGAAGTATGGGGACTCCTGGGCGTGGCCCTGGCACCGTTTTTCGACTGGGGCGGCGCCTGGTACGCCGACCCGGTGGGAGGGAGTGCGATCGCTCCCGAGCCAGCACGGCTGGGGGGTGATGCGGGGCTGGCGCTGCGGCTCGGCCCCACGCGGTTGACCATCACGGATGTCGGGCAATTTGCGTTCGGGTATCGGTTCGGCGCGGGACTCGGGGGCGGGCACTGGGCCTTCACCGCGGCGGGGAACATCGCGTACTGAGCCGTCGCGGGCCTGGCGACGAGCGCGATGGGCCGACTCGGAATCGAACCGAGCACGTCCTGATTTAAGGACTTGCCCCGGACCTAGCGCGTCCCGCGGGCGCTCGTACTGTTCTGCTCATGCCCGCCCGGTCTCGTCCCGCTCGCACCGCCATCCTCGTCATCCATGGCATCGGCGAGCAGAATCCGTACGAGACCCTCGACAGCTTCGCGCGGGGGTTGGTGCAGTACTTCGCCAGCAGCCGGCCCAGCGCGAAGGTCAGCCTCGAGCCCGAGCGGATCAATCATGGTGACTGGACCGAAGCCGCAGTCCATGTCGACGGCGTGAACTCGGCGGACCCGCGCGACACCCTGCGCGTCAGCCTGTTCGAGTTCTATTGGGCGCCCTACACGGAAGGCAAGGTGACCTACCGGGGCGTGCTGTCGTGGCTCGCGCGATCCGCCCTCACGCCGCTGCGGTACTGGAGCGACAACCTCGCCACCTTGCTGGCGGCCCGCGCGGAGCCAAGGAAGGAAGGAAAGCCCGCCGCTCCCGTCGCCTGGCTGTTCGTGCGAGAGGTGCTGCGCGCCGTCGGCGTGTACGTGCCCGTGTTGGGGCTGGTCGCGCTCATCGCCTGGCT
>QHUY01000264.1 GCA_003223415.1 Gemmatimonadota bacterium | reverse complement strand
GTCGCGCGCGCCGCCTGCGCGACCTGTTTCGCGCCGGCGCCGTCGCCCGCGAGCGCCAGCATGTTGGCGAGATCGCGCTGAGCATTCGCGACGAGCAGGGGGCGCTCATGCTTGGTGGCGCGGTCGATGACCTCCCGCAGCAACGCCTCGGCCTCCCGCGTCTTCCCCGCGAGGCCCACCGCCACGGCCAGGATCCGCTGATCCTCGGTCTCGAGGACGTCGTCCTGGAGCTCACGATGCACCGCCAGTGCGCGCTCCGCGTCCTGGATGGCGAGGTCGGCCTCCCCACGGGCGACCTGGATCTCGGCCAGGCCCGCGAGGGCCTGGGCCCGGAGCCCCCGGTCGCCCAGCCGCTCGGCCGCTCCCAATGCCTCGTTCGCCGCGTACATGGCGTGGTCCAGCTGTCCTTGCTCGCGGTACGTGATCGCGAGGTTGTGCTGCGACTCGACGATGCCGCGGTCGTAGCCGACCTTCTGGTAGGCGTCGATCGCCCGGGTGTACGCTCCGATCGCCCGGCGGTAGTCCCCCTGCATGTTTGCGATGATGCCAAGGTTGTTGGCGCACCGACCGGCGGTGGCCATATCGTTGTCCTCTGTCGCCTCTTCCTGCGCCCGCGTGAAGAAGTACGTGGCGTCATCGATGCCGCCCCGCTCCAGCGCGATGGCGCCGCAGACGTTGAGCGCCCGCACTTCCAGCGTCCGATCCTTCTGCGCCCGCGCCCGCAGCTGTGCGACCATGGCCCAGTGCTGGGCCATTTTCAGCCGGCCGAGCCGGCAGTGCGCGATGCCGCAGAGCAGGGTCAGCATGGGGGACTGCTCCAGCTCGCTCTCCGACCGCTCGCCCAGGTACCGCAGCAGCTCGGCGTAGTGCCCGGCGTCGGCCAGCTCCTGCGCCACATGGAGCGGGGCCAGCGACCCGCGCAGCTCGGCCGCGAAACCCTCGTCCCAGCCCTGACCGGCCAGACCGCGGATTTCGCCTTCCGCGCCCAACCGCGTGAAGAGGGCCCGCGCCGTCCGCGCCGCCGCTTGGGCTTCGGCGGTGCGCCCGGTGCGGCGCAGCACCACGACGAGGTCCCGGGTCGCCTCGGCCAAGAGCTGCGGCCGCCCGTGCGACTCCGCTCGCGCGATCACCTCGCGCAACGTGCGCTCGGCGGCCGCGACGTCACCCTCGGCCAGCAGCAGCGACGCCGCCGCTCGCAGATCCTCGGCCTCTGCGACGGGATTGGCCAGCCGGCGGCGCATTTCCCGCACCTGGTCCAGCTCGCGTCGCGCCAGCTCCAGCTCGCCCGAGACCACGCGGATCTCCGCGCGTCCCCGGAGCGCCAGCGCCCAGAGCGTTTGGTCCCCGGCCGCGTCGGCGGCCGCCACGGCCTGGTCGGCCTCGGCCAGCGCGCGGTCGAGGACCCCCTGTTCGCGGTACGTGATCGCGAGGTTGTGGTGGCATTCCGCGACGCCCTGCTGCATCCCCGCGCGACCGAAGGCCGCCACGGCGATCTCCCAGGACCCGATCGCCTCGGCGTGCCGCCCCCGCAGGTTGCTGATGATCCCCAGATTGTTCGAGCAGCGGCCCGTCGTGGCCACATCGCCGTCGCGGCTCGCGGCCATGAGGGCCCGCGTCAAGTAATCGGCCGCTTCGTCGATCCGCCCGGTGACCAGGGCGATCGCGCCCCGCGCATTGAGCGCGTGTCGCTCGACGGCCTGCTCGTCCCGCTTGCGCGCCTGGTCCAGCGCCAGGTCGACCCACCGCAATCCTTCCTCGTGGCGGCCGAGCCGCGCCTGCGCGGTGCCGTACAGCAGCGCGAGGCTGGGCGAATCCGCGAGCTCAGTCCCCTTGCGCGCGCCGAGGTACTCCACGACTTCGGCGTGGTGTCCAGCCGCGGCGAGCTGCCGGGCCTTATCGACTACGATTGACGATGTTTGCATGTCGCGTGTCCCCCTGCCATAAAGCCGTCGCTTAAGCCCCTGCCGCGATTACCAAGAAACCGCGTACTCGCAGAAGTGGGGTAACGCACTCGTGAACGACTTGTCCGAGAGCGACTGGACCGCCGGGATCCTCTCCCACGAACTGTCCGCGCCCTCGCGATACCACATCCCGAGCAGCTGGCCCTCGATGTTCAGGTCACCGTCGGCGCCACCGTACGAGAGCTGCAGCTGGGCCGGCTCGCCGAACAGCAATCCCGTCGGCTCGAGCGAGATCTTGATGTTGTCTGGGTCGATCGTCACCGTGATCAGTACGGAGTCCCCGGGCGCGAGGTCGCCCAAACCGGGGACGAACGCTGGATCAGTGGTGTCGAGCCGCAGGAACGGCGCGCTGGTATCGCCGGTAGAGCTGAGGTAATTGATCTGGATGCCGCGCTGTTCCCCGCGCACCGCCCAGAACGACGCCGTATACTGATTGAGACTGAGCCCACCTGTCATGGAAGCCAGCGCGACGCCCTTAACCGTCCCCCCGCCCGAGAGCGCGCCGGCCACGATGAATTGTGGCGGGGCGTTTCCCGCCCACCGGAGGAAATGCGGCGCCGGCGTGACCGGTTGTACCGCAGTGGGATGTGATCCGTCCGAGCATCGGGCCGCGAACAACGCGAGCCCGAGTGGGATCAGGGTACGACGGACGAACAAGAGTCCGGCCGCGCTGCGCCGCGGGCCCCTGTCGCCTGCGAGTGAAGACGGGCGCATCGTGTGGGCCCCCCGCCGTGTCATAGAACCACCGTTCATACCATCCCTCCGGGAGATCATTGCGAGCCTCGCACCCCTACCAGGAAACCGCGTACTCGCAGAAGTGGTACAGGGCGGTTGAAACGGACGGCAGCATCGGGTCGTTGTTCGACGACAACTTGAACCAGGAGTTCGTCTTCGTGGCGTGATACCACACAGCGAGCTGCTGCTCCAGCATCTGATCAGTGGTGTCCACCACCCCATCGCCGTTCAGATCCGGATTCGCGTTCTCATACCACAGGACCAGGGTCGCGGGGTTGCCGGTGGAGAACACCACGCCGGAGGGCTGGAAGTCGACGGAGAAGTTGACCGAATCGATGGTGAGGGTGACGAGAACCGAATCGCCCCCTTTGAGCGATTCCCCGCCGGCCCCTGCCAGCAGCCCATTCTTGGGGATGGAGAGTTCCAGGAACGGCTGGCCCACCCATTCGCCTGCGGCGGGCTGATAGTTCACGGTGACCGTCGATGGGTCGCCCTTGTAGGCCCAGAACGAAAGCTGGTAGGTCTCGAGCGGGGGCGCGGTCGGCGCCTGCTGGAGGATGGACAGCTGGGTGGACGCCATCGCGTCGCTCACCAACTGACCCGCCACGCCGACCTGGGAACGTGCAACGTTGCGTTCGCTCAGAGGCCCGGTCGCATCCTGGCATCCCGCGAAGGCCAGCGCGATCGCGAGCGGCAGCCAAAGTCGCGGTTCGGTCGGTGGCTGCGTGCGAGCTGGTAGGGGTGCGCGCGGCATGTCAGGCTCCTACCAGGCGACGGCGTAATTGGAGAAATGCTGGAGCAGCCCGGCCACATATTGCTGCCCTTGACTCCAGGGATTCTTTTTCGATTTGACGTAGGTCTGCAGATATCCCAGGATGCTCAGTCCATCCGTGACCTGGGCGATGCGGAGCGTGTCGCTCGTGGGCACCCCGCAGTCCTTGTAATTCGTGTAGAGCAAGGCGGACCATCCGTCCACCGTGGGCTGGAACACGAGGCCGTCGGGCTGGAACCGCACCCATCGCACGGTGTCCGCCGGCGCCACGGCGGTGATGCGCACCGTATCGCTCAGCGCGAGGGAATCGACGAACAGGTAGTGAGGGCCGACCGCAAAGGCGCCCCCCTTGGGGCCGATCACCTGGGTGACGGAGTCGTAGGTTTGGGAGCACACGACCAGGCCGCTGTGCTTGCCGCTGCTGCTCGGCGCCGGGCTGGGATTGGACCGACTCGCCTGCAGAGCTGGGGTCGGCACGGCCGTCGGCGAGCGGTCGCAGGCAAAGGCGATGGCGACGACGAGCGCGACTACCGATGCATGGACGGATCTCATGGCCTACTCCTGCAGGGCGCGGGGAGTCGCGGTAGGGAATGGCGGTGGGGCGTCTTGACGGCGGCCTTCACACTCGACAGCTTGTGTGCAGCTGGGCGTCCCACTACCAGGCGATTTCCGCACGATTATGTCACTAAGGTAGGCCCAATTTGCGATCTGTCAATACCGGAAAAGGATCCCGAAGGAGCCCCATAGCGGAGCGGCTTGCGATCCTGCTGGACGCCTTCAGCCCCTGGGAAG